>CANQYP010000069.1 GCA_947628045.1 uncultured Lachnospiraceae bacterium
TATAATCCTCGATAGCTCAATGGTAGAGCATTCGGCTGTTAACCGAAGGGTTGTTGGTTCGAGCCCAACTCGGGGAGGTAAGTAAAGCCCGCAAGCATCAGTGTCTGCGGGCTTTTTGTGTGTGCAACGAGCCAAGCGCGGACACCCGTGTACGCATTTGGCGACTGCCGCGACAGCGAGACGATAGACGAGCAGTCCCGGAGGAATGTTTCCTGACAGCACTGATATGGTTACAACCGGATAAATTTTTGAGCAGTTATAAGCGGAATCGCGTTGCTGTTGGCTTGTAAAAGGTTGACAGGCATCGTGATTTCGCTGTTTTTAAATTAAATTTTTCAGTGCCATTTTCAGTGTCATAACAGTGCCATTTTTGATGATTTTTATTGAAAATTGTGTTATATTTTCTTTGGAGGTGCATAAGCTTATGAATTTAGGAAAAGAGTCAGAAACACTTGAGTTTAAAAAGACAACCGGCGAATTGAAGGAGGCAATGGTTTCCATTTCTGCTATTCTGAATAAACATGGCGTTGGAACTTTGTATTTTGGGGTTAAGCCAAATGGAGATGTGACAGGGCAGAACGTATCCGAATCGTCATTGCGGGATGTGTCCAGGCTGGTATATGAATCAATCAAGCCGCAGATATATCCTGTGATACAGGAAGAAATTCTGGATGGCCGCCATGTGATTAAAGTGGAGTTTAACGGAGAAGATTACCCGTATTCTGCTTTAGGAAGATATTATCTGAGAACGGCTGATGAGGACAGGGAAGTGACACCTGCAGAACTCAGGCAGTTTTTTGTTGCAAATGAATATAAGGAAAAATGGGAAAAAACAAAATCACAATTCTTTTCAAAACAGATCGATAAGCAGTCAGTGAAATCATTCTGGGAAAAAGCGGTTTCGGCAGGCCGTTTAACAGGGGGAAGATATTCTGCGCAGACGGTTTTGAAGAAGTTTGGACTTGTGGATGGAGATTATCTAACAAATGCAGGAAATGTTTTGTTTGGAAGTTCACATCCGGTAACATTGAAAGCAGCCCTGTTTGCTACGGATGAAAAGCTTACTTTTTTGGATATGAAGATGTATGAGGATAATATTTTGAATCTCCTGAAAACGGCTGAAACATATATTTTGAAAAACATAAACTGGAGAAGCGAGATAGTAGGCATAGATCGGGAAGAAGTCCCGGAGATTCCTGTTGCGGCGATCCGGGAGATTTTGGCAAACAGTTATGCCCATGCAGTGTATAACAGCAATACATATCATGAAATTTGTATCTATCCGAATAGAGTTACCATATATAGCCCAGGCTCTTTTGCAAGTACATATAGTCCGGAAGATTATATCAATAAGGACATCCAGTCTTCTATAAGAAATGCGGTGATTTCTAAAGTTTTGTATTTGAACAAGTCCATTGAACAGTTTGGAAGCGGTTTTAAGCGTATTGACAGTTTATGCAGGGATGCGAAGATAAAGTATTCTTATGAACTCTCAGAAAATGGATTTACTTTTATTTTTTACAGAAGAATCAAAAAAATATCTGTAAGTGGAAATGCGCAAAAAATGGATGACGCTGTAAATGGCACTGTAAATGGCACTGAAAGTGGCACTGTAAATATTTTCTTAAATATAAACGAGCAGGCGGTGTTGGGATTGTTGGGGAAAAATCCGTATTATACAAGACAGGAGCTAGCTGAGGAAACATCAAAATCATTGAGGACTATTCAGCGCACATTGGATTCTCTGCGTGAAAAGAATTTGATTGAAAGAATTGGAAGCGATCGGTCAGGATATTGGAAAATTAGAAAGAAGTAACTTGTTTTGCATATATTTTATCACTGATTTTCCGGTTGTATTTTTATCAATGGTAGAGCATTCGGCTGTTAACCGAAGGGCTGTTGGTTCGAGCCCAACTCGGGGAGGTAAGGAAAGCCCGCAAGCATCAGTGCCTGTGGGCTTTTTGCATTCCGAAAAAGGAAACGCGAGGAAACCTTACAGCGCGGCGACCGACCGGGCTTATATTTTTCTGTCGTAGGAGGATACTACGGGCAAATACACATTATTTACAAAGACATAGGCGGTAGGGCGCACCAGAGGAGCGAATTGTCTGCGACCAGTCTCCAGTGTTTCATATCTGCGAATCTTTTTCATCAGCTTATACATATTTTTCATGGCTCTTTCCTCCTGAATCATTTTTGATGGTCTTATTATGCCAGAAAAACAGAGGTATTTATTGCATAATAATATGATTAATAGTATAATTATGTGCAAAGATCGAGAGGAGGGGTTTGCCATGCGCTCCATGACCGTAGATGAGAAGAAACTTCGGTATATGGAATATATTCATCGGGAGACGGGAAGGTGGCACCATACCAACGAGGAGGATGCGCGGCAGTATGAGATGCTGCGCGCCGGTGATCCGGGGACGGTGGAGGAATCGGTGCGGATGTTCAACTCGGGTCTTGCGGGGCATGTGTCGGACGATCCGGTGCGCAACTGCAAGTATCTGTTTGTGGCGTCCGCCACGCTGGCTTGCCGGGCTGCTATGGCTGGGGGAATGGAACAGGAGCGGGGGTTTAACAGCAGCGACTTGTTTATTCAGAGGATGGACCGGCTGAATACGGTCGAGGAGATCTGTCAGCTCCGGCGTGAGATGTTTGAGTTCTATCTCAAGGAAGTCCAGTCGGTTCCGAAACGTATGCCCTATTCCCGCCCGGTGGCGGTGTGCATCGATTACATCTATAAAAATTTGCACCAGCGCATTACCGTGCCGGATCTGGCGGAACAGGTGGGCTTGACGGAGAGCTATCTCTCGGCTCTGTTCAAGAAGGAGACCGGCAGGAGCATTTCGGATTATGTGCTGGACAGGCGCATTGAGGCGGCGGGCAATATGCTGAAGTTTTCAAATTATTCTTGCGCGGAGATAGGGGCGATCCTGGCTTTCAGTTCCCAGAGCCATTTTATCCGGGTCTTTAAGGCGCGGACGGGGCAGACCCCGCGCGTTTACCGGGAGCGGTTTTATGAGGTTTGAACCGATGCGTATGGAGCGGAAATGATTTGCCCGGAATCAGGCGTAAACGGGAGCAGTTTTATGAGGTCTGAACCGATGTGTATGGAACGGAAACGATTTGCCCGGAATCGGGCGCAAACGGGAGCGGTTTTATGAGGTCTGAATCGATGCGTATGGAGCGGAACCAATTTGCCCGGAATCACGCGAAAAACAGTAGATTAATTTGCGCCGTTGGTATATAATGCATTACATCAACGATTCGGCTTGGAGACAGGACGATCTGTAAAAAGAAAGGGAGACCCGGAGATGGACGGAAAGGTATTGCTGCAGGAGGCTGCCGGGGTGCAGGAGAGGATTCAGAACATCCGCAGGGAACTGCACAGGAACCCGGAGATCGGATTCGATCTTCCGGCGACGAAGGCGCTGGTCAAAAAGGAGCTTGAGGAAATGGGCTACGCCCCGAAGGAGATGGGGAAGTGCGGTCTGGTTGTGCTTGCCGGAGGAAAAAAGCCGGGCAGGACGATCCTGCTGCGCGCCGACATGGATGCGCTGCAGATTCGGGAGGAGGCGGACGTGGAGTTCGCGAGCCGGGTCGAGGGCAAGATGCACGGCTGCGGTCATGATATGCACACGGCGATGCTGCTGGGCGCCGCCCGGATCCTGAAGGAGCATGAGGACGAGATACAGGGTACCGTCAAGCTGGAGTTCCAGCCGGCGGAGGAGATCTTCCAGGGGTCGCTGGATATGATGGCGGCGGGCGTCCTTGAGAACCCGAAGGTGGATGCGGCGATGATGATCCATGTGGTGGCGGGGATGCCGCTGCCCGCGGGCATGCTGATGATCTCCGGGGGCGGGATCGCGAACGCCTCCTGCGAGCAGTACCACATCACGGTCAAAGGCAAGGGCGGTCACGGTTCGACGCCGCATCTGGCGATCGACCCGATCACTGCGGCGGCGCACATTCATCTGGCGCTGCAGGAGATCAACAGCCGTGAGCTGGACGGGAACGAGTTCGGTGTATTTACGACTGGCCATTTCGAGGCGGGCAAGACGTCTAATGTGATCCCGGATGTGGCTGAGATGTGGGGAACGATCCGCACGACGGACGCCGAGAACGCGGTGGGCGAGCGGATCCGCACGCGCATGACCGAGATCTGCAAGGGCGTCGCCACAGCGCTGCGCTGTGAGGCGGAGGTGGAATTCTTTGATTACTGCCCCTGCATGGTGATCGACCCGGCGCTCTCGGCAGACGCGATGAAATATATGAAGGAGCTGTTCGGGCAGGGCGTCCTCGACATGAACGCGATCAGCGGCGGCAAGCCCGGCGGAGGCAGCGAGGACTTTGCCTTTGTCAGCCACAAGGTGCCGACGGTGAGTATGTTCCTGACCGCGGGAAATTCAAAGGAAGGCTACCTCTACAGCCAGCACAATCCGAAGACGAAGTTTGACGACTCCGTGCTGTACTGCGGCAGCGCCGCCTATGTGCAGATGGCGCTCCGCTGGCTGGAGGAGCACAAGGAGACATCCGATTGATGTGGCTGCCCGCGGGCGGCGGCGTCCGCGGGTTTATGCCGATTTGCGTGATACTGCCGGGGCGAATCGCAAGCTGAATATAAGCGACGACTGCGGGCTTATGCCGATTTGCGTGATACTGCCCGGGGCGAATCGCAAGATGAATATAAGCGGCGTCCGCGGGCTTATGCCGGTTTGCGTGATGCTGCGCCGGGGCGAATCGCAAGCTGAATATAAGCGACGTCTGCGGGCTTATGTCGATTCGCGTATTTGCGTATTTGCGGTAAAAAGTGCTTGCCAAACGCGCCGAGGTATGCTATTATCTAATTTGCCGCTGATGCAGTGGCTGTCTGATATTATATCATAGGGCTCCTTGGTCAAGCGGTTAAGACATCGCCCTTTCACGGCGGTAACACGGGTTCGATTCCCGTAGGAGTCAGTATGGTGCCATAGCCAAGAGGTAAGGCGCGGGTCTGCAACACCCTTATCCCCGGTTCAAATCCGGGTGGCACCTTTTGAAAAAGTCCCTATTTGGGGACTTTTTTATTTTCGTGTTGCATGATTTCTGCGAAATGTCTGTTGGCGATCTGGCTTGAAGAGGGCGGCTCAGGAGAGTCCCCTCTTTTTGTGGATACTTCGCTCCAGGCTGCGGAAGAAGAGCTGGTCGATCAGGATGCCAACGAGGACGATGACGATCATCACGAGCATGACCTGGTTGATGTCCGCGAGATTGCGCCCGGTGATCAGCGTCTGCCCGAGACCGATGCAGGTCGTCATGACCTCGCCGGACATCAGGGCTCTCCATGCAAAGGACCAGCCCTGCTTGAGACCGGAGATGAGCTCCGGGAGGCAGGCGTGCAGGATCACCTTGCGGTAGACCTGTTGCTGCGTGGCGCCCATGGTCAGCGCCGCCTTCTTGTAGATCGGGGGCACGTTGCGGATCGCGTTGTCCGTCGCGATAGCGATGCTGAAAGCGGATCCCATGACGACGACGAAGATGATCGCCTGTTCCGAGAGCCCGAACCAAAGGATTGAGAACGGGACCCAGCAGACGCTCGGCAGGGTCTGCACGCCCATCACGAACGGTCGCATGTTCTGGTGCAGGAAACGGAAATGCTCCATCAGGAAACCGAGGAGCATGCCCGCCGCGACAGAGATCAGGAAACCAATCATGCCGCGCAGGAGGCTGTTGCCGATGGCGGCGAGCAGTGTGCCGCTCTCCACGAGGCGGACAAGGCTTTTCCAGACGCCCGCGGGGGACGGCATCGCGTACGGTTTCCAGATGTCAAGCACGTCGACTCCGACAAAATACAGGAGCTGCCAGAGCGCGACGACGCCCAGCAGGAAAAGAAACTGCTGCAGCAGCGGATAGATGGCGGTATCTTTTTTTGATATTTTTTCGGTCATATTTTTCTGCACCTTTCTGAGAGATTCTTTGCAGGTTCCCTGCTTTGGGAGTTTGCTGCTTTCCGCTTATTTTTCCGGCTCTCTCTGCACTTCATCCAGGATCTGTCTTCGGTACTCCACGAACGATTCATCATAGACGTGGCGCGGGCGCTCCAGCTCGATGGGCACGATGTCCTGTACGCTGTCGGGACCATTGGCGAGGACGATCACCCGATCCGCCAGGTAGACCGCCTCCTCCACGCTGTGCGTGATGAAAAAAATGGTCCGCCTGGTCTTCATCCAGATCTCCTGCAGCTCCGCGCGGAGACGGTTGGACGTCTGCTTGTCCAGCGCGGAGAACGGTTCGTCCATCAGCAGGATACGGGAATCCAGCGTGAGCGCCCGCGCGAGCGCGACCCGCTGCCGCATTCCGCCGGAGAGCTGATGCACGGCGTAGTCGCGATATTCCTCAAGCTGCATGAGCCGGAGATATTTCATCGCCTTTTCTTCCTGCTCCTTTTTGGGGATCCCGGCGAGCTCCATGCCGAATTTTACATTCTGGATCACGTTCAGCCAGGGAAAAAGCGCATGGTCCTGAAACATGACGACGCGATCCGAGCCTGGTCCCGTGATTGGGGAGCCGTCCATCTGTATCTCCCCGGAGGTCGGCTTTTCCAGCCCGGCGATGAGGTTCAGGAGTGTGCTCTTTCCGCATCCGCTCTTTCCGACGACACAGACGAATTCACCGTCTTTGATCTCAAGGTTGACGTTCCGAACCGCGTCCTGCCCGGAATCGTGAAAGGTTTTGGTCACATTTTTTAATTGTAAGGACATTTCAAGCTCCATTCCGCCGTCGCACCGACGGCAATTTTTCGCAACGGGATCTTTCCTGCCGTTTCGGCGGCAGACGTCCGGTCTGCACCGGAGCGCGGCGGCGTTCGCCAATCCGGACGAGCGCGGCGATTATCGCGGGGAGCTGCTCTGTACCGGAGCGTGGCGGCGTTTGCCTGTCCGAGATCGGCAGGGAGATTTCCGAAGGTGTGCCGGATCGCGTTGACGTTTAGCGCTCGGTGAACAGATTCTCATAGCTTTCCAGTATGAACCCCTGCTCCAGCGAGATGTCGGCGAAGTCCTGCATCGCCTCTTCGCTGACCTCGTCGGAGAAGATGATGCGTCCGAACGCGTCCGTGAGGATCGACGGCTCCAGCGATTTGCCGGTCGCTGTGTTCAGTTCCTCGTTCACGACTGCCGCCGCCTCATCCGTCTGCTCGAGCAGCAGGGAGGTCGTCTCTGTATGCGTTTCGAGGAAAGCGTCGACAAGGTCAGGGTGTTCTTCGAGGAACTCGCTGCGCACGACGACGACGGTCACCGGGTAATCGCCGTCCCGGTACACCTCGTCGTAGTCCAGGACGATCTGCGCTCCGCCGTCCAGCAGCGTGGCGCCCCACGGCTCCGGGACGAGCGCCGCGTCGATGTTGCCCTGATCCATCATGTTCAGGACGTCCGCGTTCTCGACCGCGGCGACTGTGACGGTTCCGCCCTGGTCGACCGGCGCGAGACCGTTGTCGGACAGGAGCTTGAGCAGGCACAGGTGCTGTGTGTTTCCGAGCTGCGGGATCGCCACGGTCTTTCCGTCCAGGTCCGCGACGCTCTCGATCTCAGCGTCCGGGGACTTCACGAGGATCGCGCCTGCCTGCGCCGCGCCGCACAGGACGGTGACGTCCCCCTCGGAGCGCACATTTGCGGTGATGGCGGGAACCGGACCGATGTATCCGATGTCAATGTCCTCCGCGAAGAGCGCCTCCACCTCGGCGGGACCGGCATTAAAGGCGGTCCAGTTGACGGTCACGTCGTCCGGAAACGCCTCCTCGAGCGTTCCCGCCGCTTTCATATAGAGCGCCTGGGCGTGCGTCACGTTGTTGAAATAGCCGATGTTCACGGTCGTCTCCTTGGCTGCCGCCGTGCCGGAGGCGAGGGCGGCGGTGAGCGCCGCAAGGAAGAGCGCCGACGTCAGTTTGTTTGAATTTTTCATCTTTACCATACTCCTCTCTGGATTTGAATTGCGGCGAATCGGTCCGCCGCCGGATCGCTTTCTATGGTAATCCATGTGAAGAGGAAAAACAAGATAAAAATAGACAACGTTTTCACGCTGAAAAGACTTGAATTTTAGGGAGAAAGTGATAAGATAAAAGGGAATGAAATGAATATTATCGAATAAAAATGATAACGTTTTCAAAAAGAGAGGAAAGCCTATGTCACTGAAAGAGATCGCGAAACTGAGCGGAGCGTCGGTAGCCACGGTGTCCCGCGTCCTGAACCAGCCCGGCTATACCTGCAGGGATAAGGAGCTGCAGAACCGCATCTGGGAGGCGGCGGGCAGGCTGGAATATGTTCCCAACCACGCGGCGCAGCAGCTGAAGAGCGGCGGACCGGCGCAGGAGCCACGCCGCTGTGTGGACGCGTTTCTCACGCGTTTCCAGACGCTGGACGAGGATATTTTTTTCCGGGAGCTGTATGAGGTCCTGCGGGAGACTCTGCTGCAGCGCCAGTGCGTCCTGAACCGGCTGCTGACGCTGCCGGATATGATCGACCGCGCGAAGAACATGTCCCGCGCGCATCAGTCGGACAAAGCGCCGGACGGGCTGATCATGCTCGGGAAATGTCCCCCGGAGCTGCTCCCTTTCCTGAAAAAGCAGTACCAGAATCTGGTGGGGATCGACCGGAACCCGACCAGCTTTGACTATGACGAGGTCTTCTGCGACGGTTCCCTCGCCGCCGAGATGGCGATGGATTATCTGATCTCCCTGGGGCACAGGCGCATCGCGTACATCGGGGATTGTTCGTACGAGGCGCGCTATATCGGGTACCACCAGTCGCTGATGGCGCACAAACTGCCGCTGGACTATTCCAACGTCTATCCCACGAGCCAGACCAGAGAAGAGGGGCGGCAGATGATGCGCGTGATCCTGGAGAAACAGGAGCGCCCGACGGCTGTGTTCTGCGCGAATGACAGCACGGCGCTCGGCGTGCTCGACGCGCTGCGGACGCATCGGAAGAAAGGGTACGTCCCTTCCATCATCTCGATCGACAATATCCGGGAGGCGGAGACGACGACGCCTATGCTGACGACGATCAATATCCCGAAACGCGAGATGGCGCACCACGCGGTCTCGCTGCTGCTGGACCGCATCGCCGGAGGGCACCGGGAGAATGTGCGGATCGAGATGCAGGGGCGGCTGGTGGTGCGTGAGAGCTGCAGCTACTGCGCCTAGCAGGGCATTTTGCGGCTGCACGGACGAATTTCGGACTGCCGGGAGACGTGAGAGGATGTTTTCTGAAATTTCTGATATTCCGCCGAATCAAGTTGACATTTTGTGGCTGTTCTTTTAAGATAAAAAATAGATCAGAAAAGAAAAAAGGGGGCGTTTCTATGGTAAGAAAGCCAACGATTGAGGTACGGGAGAATATGCGCGGAGGCAGCGGAGAGGTGATCTTTGAGCATATCGTCTCGAAGGAGGATCTGGAAGGGCACGGTAGGCTCTATGCGCGCATCCGCCTGAAACCGGGGTGCAGCATCGGGTTCCATGAGCACATCGGAGAGACGGAGCCGTATTTTATTCTGGAGGGGCACGGGACCTTTGTCGACAACGACGGCTCCAGAAACGCGGTGGGACCCGGCGACGTGTGCTGCATCGAGCCGGTACAGGGGCATGCGATAGAGAACGATTCCGGGGAAGATCTGCTGTTTATGGCGCTGATCTACAATGCATAAGTTCAGGCGGTGCAGGAAAAAATGATAGAATGAACAGGAACGGAGGAACGGATTATGGATTTCAATGATTTCACACAGAAATTTACAGAGAAGGTAAAAAAGCTGGGTAAGGACACGGCGGACGAGGTGCAGAAACTCAACAAGATCCGGCAGCTTAACGGCAAGATAAGCGACGCGAAGAAGAAAATCGAAAGCGTCTATTCCGAGATCGGGAAGAAGTTCTACGAGCTGCACAAGGATTACATTCCGGAGGGCTTTGAGGAGCTGATCGAGACGATCAACGGGAAGACGGCGGAGATCGAGGAGCTCAAAGGGCAGCTGCGCGAGGTGAAGGGAGTCGTCCTGTGCACGAGCTGCAATATGGAAGTGTCCGGGGACGAGCGGTTTTGCCCGAATTGCGGGAGCAAGATGCCGGAGCCGGTGGAGGTCGCCGACGAGGAAGATGAGGATGCGGTCGTCGTGGACGCGGAGGAAGTAAAGGACGTGGCTGCGGATGTCGTGGAGGACGTGAAAGACGCGGCGACTGACGCTGTGGAAGGGGCAAAAGAGGCGGCGGAGGACGTGAAGGACGCGGCTACGGAGGTCGCGGAAGAGATCGCTGAGGGGGCGAAGGAAGTCGCGGGGAATGCGGCGGACGAGATCAAGGACGCGGCGGAGCATCTGAAGGAAGAGGCAAAGAACCTGTTCTGACGGAAAAGGCGTCTGGACAGGACATTTCACGGAGGGGGAGATAAGGGATGTATTTCTATTTGCCGACGAAAATTTACAGTGAGCGGGACTGTGTGAAAAAGTACGGCGCCGAGTGGGCGGCGCTCGGGCATAAGGCGCTGATCGTGACCGGCAGGAGCTCGTCAGAGAACGGCTCGCTGGCCGACGTCACGGACGTTCTGAAGGAGCAGGGCGTCGCGTACGTCGTCTTCGACGCGGTGGAGGAGAATCCGTCGATCGAGCTGGTGATGCGCATCCGGGAGCTCGGTGTGCAGGAGCAGGTCGATTTTGTGATCGGGATCGGGGGGAGGCTCCCCGATGGACACGGCGAAGGCGGTCGCGCTGATGATCGCGCAGAAGGAGAAGGACGCCGGATTCCTCTACCAGAAGGAGAAGGCGGAGGCGCTCCCGGTCGTCGAGGTGCCGACGACCTGCGGTACCGGTTCCGAGGCGACGCCCTACGCGATCCTGACGATCCACGAACAGCGGATCAAGGCGAGCCTGCCGCACCGGGTCTATCCGGCGTTCGCGCTGGTGGACGGCAAGTACCTGATGAACCTGCCGAAAAGCATTCTTGTGAACACCGCGGTCGATGCGCTCGGGCATTTCATCGAGAGCTACATCAATGCGAAAGCCACCGATTTCAGCCGCATGCTCTGCGAATACGGCATGGGGATCTGGAGCAGCGCCAAGAATGTGCTGATCGGGGCGAACCTTACGCCGGAGGAGTGCGATACGCTGCTGTTTGCGTCCACGCTCGCGGGCATGGCGATCTCGCACACGGGGACGTCCCTGCCGCACGGGCTGAGCTACTACCTGACCTACGAGAAGGGCGTACCGCACGGGAAGGCGGTCGGGTATTTCCTGCCGGGCTATCTCGCGATGGCGGGACCGCTGGTGCGCAAGAAGGTGCTCGGGCTGATCGGGTTCCCGGATATGCAGTATTTTTCCGCGTTCCTGCACAATCTGATCGGACCGATGGACGCCGACGACACGCTGGTGACGCGGGCGGTGCAGGGCATCATGGCGAACGAGGCAAAGCTGCGCAACGTGCCGTATGAGGTGACCGAGGCGATGCTGTACCAGATCTGCAATATGGCATACTGATAAAGCACGGAGCGCTCCGTGGGCTTTATAAAGCAGAACTCAGGAAAGGAAGACCGTGATGCAAGATTCCGGCAAAAAGAAAATTGACAGGCTGGTGGGTGAGATTCTGGCGAGCTACCGGGAGTACCCGCAGACCTGCAGCATTGATATGGAACACCGGCTGAACAATGAGATCATCATCGACCTGCTCGAGCGGATCCGCTGCATTGTGTTCCCGGGATATTTCGAGGTGAAAAACCTCAACCGGGACACCATCGAGTACCATGTGGGCGAGCTGCTGGAGGACATTCAGTACCGGCTGACGAAACAGGTCGCGAAGGCGTTGTACCACAAGACGGAGCTGCCGAAGAGCGAGCAGGAGGCGCGCGCGAAGGCGGAGGAGGTCGTCTCCGCGTTCATGGAGCGTTTCCCGGCGCTGCGGGCGATCCTTGCCACGGATGTGCAGGCTGCTTACGACGGCGATCCGGCGGCGTTCAACACGGACGAGGTGATCTTTTCCTATCCGGGCGTTTTCGCGATCACGGTGTACCGGATCGCGCACGAGCTACATATTCTGGGGGTGCCGATGATCCCCCGCATCATGACGGAGCACGCGCACAGCCTGACCGGGATTGATATTCACCCCGGGGCGGCGATCGGGAGTTATTTTTTCATTGACCACGGGACGGGCGTTGTGATCGGCGAGACGACGGTGATCGGTACCGGCGTAAAGATTTACCAGGGCGTGACGCTCGGCGCGCTCTCCACGAGGGGCGGTCAGGATCTGCGCGGTTCCAGGCGCCATCCGACGCTGGAGGACAACGTGACAGTGTATTCGGGAGCGTCGATCCTCGGCGGCGAGACGATCATCGGCGAGGGCGCGACGATCGGTTCGAACGCGTTTATCACTTCCTCGGTCCCGGGCGGGACGAGGGTGAGCATCAAGAATCCGGAGCTCCAGATCAAAGGACGCGTGCGCATGACCGAGCTCGGTCAGGAAGGATTCTGGAGGGGTTAAAAGGAGGCATACTGTATGTCAGAGGATAAGCTGAGAAAAGACGAGACCGACCCGAAGATCCGGGAGGCAGAGACAGAGAAGAAAGGCGCGCCCGGCGCGGCGCCGTTGGGCGTCAGCGAGACCTGGGCGGAGGAGACGATCGCGGATCTCGACGAATTTATCGAGTCGCAGGGCATCTATATCAGGCAGTAGGCGCGGAACCGACCGGCGAAGGATCGGCGCCGGAAAAGAGGGGCGCGGTCTGCTGCGGGAGGGAATATTCTTGATGAGAAGAGTCATACTTGCCTCGGCGTCGCCGAGAAGAAGAGAACTATTGCGGCAGATCGGGCTGGAGTTTGACGTTATGCCGAGCAGGGCGGAGGAGACCGTCACGAAACAGCTCCCGCATGAGATCGTGGAGGAGCTTGCCGCACAGAAGGCGGAAGATGTGGCGGCTGCTGTCGACGGGGGAATCGTGATCGGCGCGGACACGATCGTCTGGCTGGACGGTCATATGCTGGGGAAACCCAGAGACCGGGAGCACGCGCGCCGGATGCTGCGCGCACTTCAGGGGAATACGCACTCTGTATTTACGGGAGTGGCGGTGGCGGTGAAGGACGGCGCAGATGGGAAACGCCATGTGTTTTCCTGCGAGACGAAGGTACATATTCTTCCGATGGCGGACGAAGAGATCGAAGGCTATCTGGATACCGGGGAGCCGATGGATAAAGCAGGGGCTTACGGGATCCAGGGAAGGTTCGCCGCGTGGGTGGAGTCGATCGAAGGCGATTACAACAATGTGGTCGGGC
>CANQYP010000070.1 GCA_947628045.1 uncultured Lachnospiraceae bacterium
TCATGGGATCGATGAACGGAGTTTTATAACCGCCGATCAGGGAGAAATAGCCGATGTCTTTTAGAATTGTTTTGGCGAATGCAGGATCAGCAATTTTCATCTGCTTATCGTCAGTCAGTTTTTTGATCTGGTCGTCGTATGTAAGAAATGGTTTTGACATAGCAGTTTCTCCGTTCTCAAAAGTAAAAAGGAGGGCCCTCAGGTCCTCCCCCGGTCTCAGTCCTCGCGAGTATCTGAAACCTGATCACTGGAATAAAGTCTATCACAGCAACTGCTGAAAGTCAACGGCTTTTTCACAGCTAGAGGATGACGTATTCCATAATTAGTATATGCAGAAATTTTATTTTTTTTCATGTTCGGAGATATCCGGGTTTTTTGTGTCCGGAAGGAGGTGACTGTACATGGCGGCAGGCCGCATCAGTGGAATCATGGTTGATGGATACATTAAAGACCGCGCAGGAACAGGCGAATGAGGCTCTGCGAAATGGGACGATCTTTTGGAAGTTGGAGGGCAGGATTTCTATATTGATCTTTTATTTTATCATTTGAAACTGCGTTGCTATGTGGTGATTGAATTGAAGGCCTGCGATTTTGAACCGGGATTCATCAGTCAGCTTAATATGTATCAGAATGTGGTCAATGACATTCTGATACATCCTGATGATAAACCAACCATTGGATTATTATTGGTGAAAGGAAAAAATGAAACTGTTGTTGAATACTCTTTGGCGGGTTATCAAAATCCTATAGGTGTGGCAGATTGGAAAAATCAGATTGCACGCGCTTTGCCAGAAGAATTGAAATGCAGTTTGCCGACGGTTGAAGAAATTGAAAAGGAATTGGAACAGTAATAAAAAGTGCCACGTCCGTGGCACAAATGGGGAATGGAAAAGATGGCGTCTCATATGTTCTTGTTTTTAGATTATTCCGTTTTGGAAGAAATGTAGCGGATGTATTATGAACATTGCAAGTTATGAATTATATGAAGATTCCATTTACAATACCTTTGTTTCTGCTGATGTGCCATTGCGGAAGTGGGCGGAAATTTTATCGGATACTTGTATTGAAAGAGTAAAAGCGGCATGATAGAATAACGAAAAACAGGTGGTACATGAAAAAGGAACCGAAAAATACAATTCTGAAAGGAGATCGAGAAATGGCTTTTTTGGATGTAGAATTTTATTCACGGGCGTTGATTCGCCCCGTCACCTTCAAGATGTTTCTGCCCAACGACCCGCGGGAGGGAGAGGCTGACGGAACGATTCGGACGATGTTCCTGCTGCACGGCTTTACGGGAGCCTCGGGCTGGTGGGGCAACGAGCAGCTGGCGGAAAAGCACCGCGTGGCTCTGGTGATGCCGAACGGGGAAAATTCCTTCTATCTGGACGGGCTTTCCTCGGGGCATCGGTTTGCAACCTTCCTGGGCGAGGAGCTGGTGGACTATCTTCGCCGCACCTTCGGGCTTGCCCGGCGCCCCGACGAGACGGGGATCTGTGGTCTGTCCATGGGCGGATTCGGGGCGCTCCGCACGGCGCTCGCGTATCCGGATACTTTCGGTATGGCGGGGGCGATGTCCTCGGCGCTGATCATGCACCAGATCGCGCACATGAAACCCGGGGACGCTGATCCGATGGCAAACTATGAATACTACCGGGAGTGTTTCGGAGATCTGGAGAAGGTGGAGGAGAGCGACGCCAACCCGGAGGTGCTGCTGGATCGACTGAAGGCGTCCGGGCATTCCCTGCCGCGGATCTATATGTGCTGCGGCACGGAGGATTTCCTGCTGGAGCACAACCGGAGCTTTCACAGGTTCCTGGAAAGCCGGGAGGTGCCCCATGTTTACGAGGAGGCGCCCGGCGGGCACGACAGCGTGTTCTGGGACGCCTACACGCCGAAGATCATAGAGTGGATGTTCGGGCCGCAGTAGCCGCTGCCGGGAGATCGGGTCGGGCACCTGCCGCTGCGCAGGTGCCTGTTTTTGGTAAAACGCTATTGACAATCGGTTTGCGTGATACTATAATAGGGCGAAACTTCAAATTTGAATTTTCTAATTTTGGAAGGAAATACACAAATGAATCAAAAAAGCAGCATCGCAGACTTTCACAGCTGCATGGAGGCGTACGGGCATTACTGCAAACCGCTCTGCCGGGAGATCGGTATGCCGAAGATGGCGTTCGATATCCTGATGTTTCTGGCGAACAATCCGGACGCCTGCACGGCAAAGGATATCAGCCGTGACCGGGGATTTAAGGAGAATATTCTGTCGGTCAACATCAACAAGCTGGTGAACGAGGGGTATCTGGAGCGGTCCGCCGTCGAGGGAGACCGGAGGAAAATTCGCTTGAACTGCACGCCGAAGGCAGAGCCGATCATCGCGCGCGGGCGCAGGCTGCAGGAGAGTTTCAGCCGGGCGATCCGTGAGGGCATTACCGAGGAGGAGCTCGAGCTCTGTCGGCGCTGTCTGGACATCGTGGGGCAGAACGCGCGGAGGATCCTGCAGACGAAATTTCCGGCGGAGGAGCCGGAGCAGAAGGAGGAGTGACAGCATATGAAGTATCATTATGTTGCGATCGAGCGCGAGTACGGGAGCGCGGGAACGGAGATCGGCAGGAGGATGACAGAGCTCGGCGGCATCCCGAACTACGGGATCGAGATCCTGCAGCAGGTGTCGGAAAAGCTCAATATAGACATCGACCGGATCGAGCAGTACGAGGAGCGGGCGACGAACAGCTTTCTGTATTCCATTTACCTTATGGGGAAAATGCGGGAGGGCGTCGAGGGATCGCTCTCCAATGAGGGGCAGATCTACCTCGAGGAGCAGCGGGTGATCCAAAAGCTTGCGGCGCGCGGACCTGCGGTCTTCGTGGGCAGGTGCGCGGCGAACGCGCTCACGGACAGGGAGGACGTCCTGAAGGTGTTCATCCGCGCGGACAAGGAGCTGCGCAGAAAGCGCGCGATCGAGAGCTACGGGATCAATCCGAACGAGGTGGAGCTCGTGGTACATAAATTCGACCGGAAACGCAGCAACTATTACGCGACAAACACAGGGAAGAACTGGCATGATCTGTCCAATTACCATTTGATCCTGGACAGCGGCAAGCTGGGGACCGAGCGCTGCGCCAGACTGCTTTTGGACGCCATGGAGGAGTAAGGCTGCGCCGGGTTGCGCACGATCGGGCGCGAAAGGAAGAATAACGGATCTTTCAGGAGGGATATCATGAAAAATATTTTTCGATTTCTTGCTGAGGCGAAGGGAGCTGTGGTGGTCATTGTGGCGCTGCTGATCATACAGGCGTACTGCGACCTCTCCCTGCCGTCCTACACGAGCGACTTGCTGAACGTCGGACTGCAGCAGAACGGCATCGCGGACGCGGTGCCGGAGACAATACGGGAGGAAAGCCTGGAGACGCTGGAGCTTTTCCTTTCGGACGAGGACACGGAGAAAGCGGAGGCAGCCTACGAGGAGGCAGACAAGGAATCTGACGAAGGCGTGCGGAAACTGAAAAAGCTGTCGGCGGACGAGCGGGAAACGCTGCATGACATTCTCGCGCTCCCGGAGAGCGTCGTTTTCCAGATGCAAAACAGCGAGGAAGGAGCCTCGATGCTGGCGATGGCGAAGGGCGCCATCGGGCTGGGGCTGATGTCGAAGGAGACGATACAGGAGCAGATGCAGGAGCGGCTTTCCCAGATGGACGGGTCGACGGACATGTTCCTGGATCAGGTCGCAGTCGGCTACGTCGCCGCGGAGTACGAGGCGCAGGGCGCCGATGTGAACGCGATCCGCAACGCGTACCTGTTCAAGGTGGGCATGAAGATGCTGCTGATGGCGCTGATCATGGCGATCGTGGCGATCCTGACCGGCTACATTGCCGCGAAGGTGTCCGCCGGAATCGGCAGGAGCCTGCGCGAGCGGCTCTACACGAAGGTCATGAATTTCACCAGCGCGGAGATCGAGCAGTTCTCGACGGCGTCGCTGATCACGCGCTGCACCAACGACATCCAGCAGGTGCAGATGCTGACTGTCATGCTGCTGCGCATGGTGACCTACGCGCCGATCCTCGCGATCGCTGGCGTCTTCAAGGTGATACAGACGGGCTCTTCGATGAGCTGGATCATCGTCCTCGCGGTCATTCTGCTTGCGATCTGCATTGCGGTTCTGTTTTTTGTCGCCTATCCGAAATTCCAGATTATGCAGCAGCTGGTCGATCGACTGAACCTGGTATCCAGGGAGATCCTGACCGGCGTGATGCCGATCCGCGCGTTCGGGCGGCAGAAGTACGAGGAAGGGCGCTTTGAGAAGGCAAACACGGATCTCTTCCGGACACAGCTCTTTACGAACCGCACAATGACCTTCATGATGCCGGTTATGATGCTCATCATGAACGGCGTTTCGGTGCTGATCGTCTGGGTGGGCGGTCACGGCGTGGATACCGGCACCGTGCAGGTGGGCGACCTGACGGCGTTCATCACCTATTCCATGGTGATCATCATGGGATTCCTGATGCTTTCCATGATCTCTATCATGCTGCCGCGTGCCGGAGTTGCCGCGGATCGTATCGCGGAGGTGCTGGAGACGGAGGTCAGCCTGAAGGACGCGGATGTGACGAGAGATGAGGAACTATGCGGCGGCACGCTGACATTTGACGACGTTTCGTTCACTTACCCGGGCGCGGAGGCTCCGGTGCTCGAGCATATCTCCTTCACGGCAGAGCCGGGTAAGACGACCGCGATCATCGGTTCAACAGGCTGCGGCAAGTCCACGCTGATCCACCTGATCCCGAGGTTTTATGATGTGACCGAGGGCAGGATCACGCTGGACGGGATCGACATCCGGGAGCTCAGCCAGAAAAAGCTGAGGGACTGCATCGGCTATGTGCCGCAGAAGGGCGTCCTGTTCTTGGGGACGATCGAGAGCAACCTGAAATACGCGGGAGAGCAGGTCACGGACGCGGATATGGAGACCGCCGCCTCAATCGCGCAGGCGACCGAGTTCATCGACGCAAAGGAGAACCGCTACCAGTCGGAGATCGCGCAAAACGGCTCGAACGTGTCGGGCGGGCAGCGGCAGCGGCTGTCGATCGCGCGGGCGATCGCGAAACACCCTCAGATCTTCCTGTTCGACGATTCGTTCTCGGCGCTGGACTACAAGACGGACGCGCAGCTGCGCAAGGCGCTCGCCGAGCAGATACAGAACGCGACGGTCGTCATCGTCGCACAGAGGATTTCCACGATCCTGCACGCCGACCAGATCCTGGTCATGGAGGAAGGGCGCATCGTGGGAAGAGGGACGCACCGGGAGCTGCTGGAGAGCTGCCAGACCTATCTGGAGATCGCCAGAGGACAGCTTTCGGAAGAAGAAATACAGAGCGCGCTGAAAGGAGGCGAGTGATATGGCTGAGGGAAGAAGACCGAGAGGGCGCATGCGCGGTGAGAAGGCGAAGGATTTCAAAGGGACGATCCGAAACCTGTTGCGCTACATGGGCGTGTACAAGATTGCGCTCTTTGCGGTTGCCGTTTTCGCAATCGCCTCAACTGTGTTCAACGTGATCGGACCGAAGATCCTGGGCAACGCCACGACGGAGCTGTTCAACGGGCTGATCGCAAAGCTGTCCGGCACCGGCAGCATCAATTTCGGAAAACTGGGAAGTATCCTGCTGGGGCTGATGGGCATTTACGGTCTGTGCGCTGTTTTCTCTTTCATACAGGGCTGGCTCATGACGCAGATGTCGCAGAGCATGTGTTTTCGGATGCGCGAGGACATCAGCAAGAAGGTCAACCGCATGCCGCTGGCATACTTTGAGCGCAACGCGGTGGGCGATATCCTGTCCAGGATCACGAATGATGTGGATACCCTGGGCATGGCGTTCAACCAGTCGATCACGCAGCTGATCACGTCTGTGTGCACGCTGGTCGGCGTCCTTGTCATGATGCTGTCTATCTCGCCGCTCATGACGCTGATCACGATCCTGATCCTGCCGGTGTCCATGATGCTGGTGATGGGGATCGTGAAGAAATCGCAGAAATATTTCATCGCGCAGCAGAAATATCTGGGATTGATCGACGGGCAGATCGAGGAGACGTTCTCCGGGCACGACGTCGTGAAGGCGTTCAACCGCGAGGAGACGGAGCTGGAGGCGTTCCGGTCGACGAATGACGTCCTGTTTGAGTCGGCGTGGAAGAGCCAGTTCCTGTCGGGTCTGATGATGCCGATCATGAACTTTGTCAGCAACCTCGGTTATGTGGCGGTCGCGGTCGCCGGGGCGATGCTCGCGGCAGCCGGGACGATCGAGATCGGCGATATCGTGGCGTTCGTCCAGTATGTGAAACGCTTTACCCAGCCGATCACGCAGATGGCGCAGGTGTCGAACCTGCTGCAGTCCATGGCGGCTGCCGCCGAGCGTATCTTTGAATTTCTGAACGAGGAGGAAGAGTCACAGGAGACGGAGCAGCCTGCCGACCCGGCTGTCATACAGGGGCAGGTGTCCTTCGAGCATGTGCAGTTCGGCTACACGCCGGACAGGATCGTGATCCACGATTTCAACAGCGAGATCAAGCCGGGGCAGATGGTGGCGATCGTCGGTCCGACCGGCGCCGGCAAGACGACGATGGTGAAACTGCTCATGCGTTTCTACGATGTGAATTCCGGTTGCATCCGCCTGAACGGACATGCGGTCGGCGAGTTTGACCGGAACGCGCTGCGCAGCGGGTTCGGCATGGTGCTGCAGGATACCTGGCTGTTCAAGGGGTCGATCATGGAGAATATCCGATACGGACGTTTGGAGGCGACCGATGAGGAAGTCGTCCGCGCGGCGAAACTTGCGCGCGCCGATAAGTTTATCCGCTCCCTGCCGGGCGGTTATCAGATGGAAATCAACGAGGAGGCGTCGAATATCTCGCAGGGGCAGAAACAGCTGCTGACGATCGCCCGTGCGATCCTGGCGGACAATCCGATCATGATCCTCGACGAGGCGACCTCGTCCGTCGATACCCGGACGGAACACCTGATCCAGGCGGCGATGGACACACTGCTCAAGGGGCGTACCTCGTTCGTGATCGCGCACCGGCTCTCGACGATCCGCAACGCCGACCTGATCCTTGTCATGAAGGACGGCGACATCGTGGAGCAGGGCACGCATCAGGAGCTGCTGGAGCAGAACGGATTCTACGCGGCGCTCTACAATGCGCAGTTCGAGGTCGCGTAAGTCGTTTAAGAGGGTGTCCCTTCGGTCATTTCGAATGACTTTTGGGACGCCCTCTTTGACGTTGTCAGTCTTGTGCGGAGATGTTTGAAACCGTGTGAGAGGCTGAGATTTTCCTGAGGATCTCGTCGTACTGTCCGTACATGTGCTGTACTTCATTCTCGAGCGTGTAGTAGTGCGCGATGTAGGGGATGAGCAGCGCCAGGAGCAGCAGCGTCAGAAAACACAGAGCGATCTCCTGCGTGAGCAGCAGAAAACAGGCGCTCAGCATTGTCAGGACAGCAAACGTCACTGTCACGATCAGATGGATCAGGCGCTCGTGCTGGAAGAATGCGATCTGGGTCAGATGCTCTTCCAGCACCGCGCTCCAGTCGCAGTCTGCGCCCTGCGCAAGCAGGGCGTCGATTCTTTTTCGGTAGGTAAGGATTCTCTTTTTCATAAGTATGCCTTTCTGATAGGATCTGATTTTCGGACATATTTTCCCAATCACAGTCGTCAGAATCATCATTTTATAAAATCATAGCACATCGAAGAAAATCTCTCAATTGTAAAATTTGACTTGAGGTCTTCCATTTCATTTTTATTTTTAATATAATAATTGAAATAAAAATCAAAAACGGTAAAAAATAAGCTTGAAAAAATAAAATAATGTGATATAATTAAAAAAGTAAAGGAGAAAATAAAAATGACCAGAGAAGATTTTCTTGAAAAATTAAAAGAAATTCAAAAGATAAAATGCGAAACACAAACGCTCGAATTAAAAAGCGCGGAACAGGGATGCCCGAAACGGCTGTATGACACACTTTCCGGATTTTCCAATCAGGACGATGGGGGAATCATCGTGTTCGGAGTAGACGAAGAAACCGGATATAGGGAAACAGGAGTGTACGACCCACAGGATCTTCAGAAGAGGATCAACGAGCAGTGCCTTCAGATGGAGCCTGTCGTACGACCGCTTTTGACCGTATTGGAGAAGGACGGGAAGAGCTTTGTGGCGGCGGAGATCCCGGGGATTGAGCTGGCGGAGCGCCCCTGTTATTATCGCGGGAAGGGAAGGCTGAAGGGCTCCTACGTGCGTGTCGGGGACAGCGATGAGCCGATGACGGAATATGAGATATACAGCTATGAGGCATTTCGCAGGAAGTACCAGGACGATATCCGGGAAGTGCCGAGAGCCACGCGGCTCTCCCTGCGGCAGGATGCGCTGGAGGAGTATATTCAGGATCTGAAAAAGGGCAAGCCGAATCTTGCCGGATTGACAGACGAGGAGATCTGCGAATTGCTCAGCATTACCAGAAACAGAGAAGTCACACTGGCGGCAGTGCTCCTTTTCAGCCCGTATCCTCAGGCTTATTTTCCGGGGCTTTGCATCACGGCGATCGTCGTACCGGGCACTGAGGTTGGCGAGACGGGGGAGTCTGGGGAGCGTTTTCTGGACAATCGCAGAATCGAGGGGAGTATTCCGCAGATGCTGGAGGAGGCGCTGCAGTTCGCGCGCAAAAATATGCGGAACAAGACGATCATCGATCCGGAGACCGGGATGCGCAACGACCGCACGGATTATCCGATCGCCGCGGTCCGTGAGGCGATCCTGAACGCGCTGATACACAGGGATTACAGCATACACACAGAGAGCATGCCGATACAGATCCTGATGTTTGAGGATCGGATGGAGATTCGGAATCCCGGCGGTCTGTATGGCAGGCTGACCGTAGATCAGCTTGGCAGGATGCAGCCTGATACCAGGAATCCGGCGCTCGCGATGGCGCTTGAGGTGCTTGGGATCACTGAGAACCGCTATTCCGGCATCCCCACAATTCGCAGGGCGATGGCGGAATATCACCTGCGCGAGCCGAAGTTTGCGGACGAGCGGGGCAGCTTTGTGGTGACGTTCTATCGGGAGACCGTCAAGGCAAGACGGCAGAACGGTGTCGGTGGATTCTTTTTCGGGAAAGACGACAGGGCGGGATCGGACTATACAGAAATGTTCGACGGAACAGAGCAGGGCGAATTTCAGCTGAGGGAGAGCCAGCTGGAATATCACGTAAACAGGGGTCGTGCCGGTGATCCTGTTACGGCAGACGAAACTGGACTTCTGGAGTTCTGCCGCATCCCGCGCACCAGACAGGAGATCAGCGAATTCCTTGGTCTTTCGTCTACGACATACGCGATCCAGACTTACGTGAATCCGCTTATAGAGCGAGGGTTGATCCGCCTCAGCGTGCCGGATAAGCCGGGGAGTTCGAAACAGCGGTTTACGAGTGCGATGGGAGGTGTATGAGAGAGGTGTGATAATTCCGAAAAGAGCGCAAATCAGAAACTGTGTGAGGAAAAACAGAAGGCAGGATCATGGAGACAAAAGTAAGAGATAACATTGAATATACGTTGATCCGCTCTGCGCGCAAGACCATTTCGCTGCAGCTCCGCGAGAGAAGAGAAACTTTGGAGACCGGCGGGACGGATAAGGAAGATGTATCCGGCGAGACTGTCGGAGATGTGGAGATCATTGTGCGCGCGCCGCGCCGCATGGCACGCAGGGACATCGACGATTTTGTGGAGCGGCACCGGAGCTGGATCGAGCAGAGAACGGCGCAGCTTGCAGAGGCGAGGCAGAACAGGCGCGAGATCAGCGCGCAGGAGCGCGAGGAGGGCATACGCGCGGCGAAGGAGCAGATCCCCCGCCGCGTCGCTTATTTCGCTCAGAGGATGGGCGTGACCTACGGACGAATCACGATCCGCGAGCAGAAGACCCGCTGGGGCAGCTGCAGCAGCAAGGGCAATCTGAATTTTAATTGGAAATTGGCGCTGATGCCGGAAGAGATTCTGGATTACGTAGTCGTGCACGAGCTGGCGCACCGACGCGAGATGAACCACTCCGAGCGATTCTGGGCGGTCGTGGCGGAAGTGCTGCCGGATTACCGGGAGAGAAGGCGACAGCTGAAGGAGTGGGGGAGGAGGGTGTGAGCGGCAATTTGTCAGAAAAACATATTTTATATTTGAAAAAATTTGTTGAAAAAAGTGCGGATTATCCATATAATATAAATGTAAAAAAGAGGTTATATTCGCAGGTCTTTATCAGAGAAGGAGGTGTTTAACATGGCAACTTCGAGTATTACGAAAAATTTTGTTGTATCAGGAAGAGAGCAGGCAGAGAAGTTTGCCAATGCAATTGAAGAATCCTATCAGGAATCTCTTCATAGATCTCCTGTACCTGACATGGGAATTACTCATATTCGCGGTTCAGCAGAAGTGAAAAAATTTATGGAAAAAAGGAAAAAAGCAGATGTTTAATGACGTAACTGTCTTTAACATTCGTGAATACTTGTCTGGTGGGGACAACACAGATCTCGGAGAGGAAGAGTTACGAAAGCTCCTCTTCGAGTTTTCATGTGATAAGAATCCGGATGTTGAAAGATTTTTGAAACAACAGTCAATAGAGTTCACAAAAAAGCAACAGTCCGTTACATATCTGGTTTTTTCAAACGAAGATACGGTGCTGGTTGGATACTTTACTTTAGCCATAAAGCCGATTACGGTTAAAGCGGAGAGTTTCAGCAATACGATGCGGAGAAAGATTGCAAGAGTGGGCGAGTTGGATGAGGTGAATGATACATATACGCTTTCGGCATACCTGATTGCACAACTCGGCAAGAATTTTACGGATGGGGCGAATGAAAAGGTTACGGGTGAGCAACTCCTTCAGGCGGCAGTTGATACAATTAAAGAATTGCAGTATATGGCTGGCGGCATGGTGATTTTTCTCGAGACGGAAAACGAGGAGAAATTGTTGAACTTTTATGAGGAAAAGAATGGATTCAAGAGATTTGATACAAAAGAGGTAAAAAAGGGGACAAAAGATACACATACATTAGTGCAGTTGTTGAAGGTGATGTGATTTGTAATAGATTTGTCTGTGAAACATATAGAGCTTAGAGGGCAGAAAAAGCCAAGGGCACAGTAATGAGAATCAAAGGAGCACGAGGCTGCGCGTTGGCTGACGCGCGAGGCGCTCGACAGCGTGGACTGGCTGCCGGCAGATCGGAGCCTGATCGGGAAACTTGCCAAAATTTAGTGGATAAAAAAGGCGGTTGCCTCTTTGATATGGCAGCCGCCTGATTTAATGAGAGAAATGTCTTACTTCAGCTGTACTTGTTTCACCGCGCTGAATTTCCCGTATACGCGTTTCCCAGCGGAGTCGAGCCGGTAGGCGCGAATCTTTACGTAGGCATACTTGCCGGTCAGGGTGTATGCGATGGACGCCGAGCGTTTTTTGGCAGATGCCTCGACGATGACGCGGTTCTTTTTCTTGAATTTCTGATTCGGGGAGACGTAGATCTCATAGCCGTCCGCGCCGTTTACTTTTTGCGCCGCCACTTTCAGAATCTGATTTTTCTTGCTTGTCACCTTTTGAACGGACGTCAGCCCGACCGTGATCTTTTTCCACCTGGCGTACAGTTTCTGGGTGGTATTTTTTGCGATAGAAACCGTTGTCGTGGCGCGGATCTGCTTTCCGCCGGAGGCGGAGGTATACCATCCCTCGAAGGAGTACCCCTTGCGCGCGGGGGCGTCGAGCTCCCCGTATTTTTCCTTGTAGGTCACGCTGACGGTCCGGTCTTTTTTGCCGTCGGGGAATTTTCCGCCCTGAGCGTACAGCTTTACGCTGCGCCCGTTCGGGTCGGTCACCTTGCACTCCAGCAGTAAGGAGATGGAAGGGTCCGCCTTGGAAACAGCGGAAATCGTCGCGGTGCCCTCCGCGAGCGCGGTGATCGTCCCCGCCGCGTCTACCGAGAGCACATTGGGCGCGCTGCTTGCAAAGAGGAACCCGTCGGCGTCCAGATTCGCCTCGAAGGAATCCCTGCTCGAGCTGTCATCATAGTGGATCAGAATGGTCTGTGTTGCGCCTTTTTTCAGCTCGGTGTCCCCGGAAATGAGGCTGAGGCTGCGGCGCAGCGCGTCTGTGGTGACATTCACGGTAAACTGGGAAACGACGGACGGCGCATACATCGATTCAGTGACTTCGTTTGCAAGGTCATAGGAAAAACTCTGTGTCCAGAAGGTGCATTCGCCCTGCCGGAAACAGCCGATGCCGATGGAAAGATAATCCGGCGTTATGATATTGGCATAGTGTCCGGGAGAATTCCGCCATGCGGTGACCGCCTCTGAGGCTTTTCTGAGGCTGTTCTGACCGGCGGCGAGATTCTCTCCGTGCATACGGGGGCTGGCGGTGAAACAGATGGTCCCGTCCGGACGGGTGTGCGAGAACAGCAGCGCGGTTTCGGCAGCCCTCTGCATGGCGACGTCCATGAGCCCGCTGTCCATGCGCAGCGGATAGAGCCCCTTTTCCACGCGAAGGCGGTTGGTCAGCTCCAATACCTCGAATGCTTTCTGGTAATCACAGGTGCCGGTCAGGGTGACCGGAACGCTTGGTCCGACAGGCTCTTCCTCAGCCGCAGCAGGGAACGCGGCGGCAGTGAGAAGGAACAGCAGCATGACGACAAGATTCAAAAACCCGACTCGTTTTGGTTTTTTCATACGACGTACCCCCCCGGAATATGTTTTTATATTACAAAAAACCCGGAAACCCGCCTTTGCAGCATTTCCGAGTAGTGTGGAAGTGGAACCGTGCGCGCAGCGGACAAACCCTTTGAAAAGTTCGCTTTCTCGCGCTGTAATGGAGATAGGGGGACTCGAACCCCTGACCTATGCGTTGCGAACGCATCGCATAGGTCAGGGGTTCGAGT
>CANQYP010000071.1 GCA_947628045.1 uncultured Lachnospiraceae bacterium
AGCAGGCGGAAGATACGGTCCGCGCCGGCGAGCGCCATGACGATGGCGTTGAACTGCTGGCTGACCTGGTTGATCGGTCCGTTAAAGCTCTTGTTGAAGGTCAGGAAACTCGCGAGACCGCCGAGCGTGAAACCGCCGAAACCGTTCAGCGCGAGGATCCCGCCCACGATCGCGCAGACCACGTAGTTGATGTTGCCGATCTGCGCGTTGATCGGTCCCAGGAAATTGACGAAGGTGTTCGCCTGATCCGCGCTGTAGAAGAGCTTGTCGTTCAGCCCGGTAAATTTCCGAATGTTCTCGTCCTCGTGGCAGAAGACCTTGACGACCTTCTGACCGCTGATGGATTCTTCGATATAGGCGTTGACCGCGCCCAGGTTCTTCTGCTGCTCGCGGAAATATCTGCCGCTGCGGCTCGTCGCGTAGCGCGTGCAGAGGAGCATCAGCCCGACCATGACAAGCGTCACGAGCGTGAGCGGAATGCTCAGGATCAGCATGCTGATGAGGACGCTGACGATCGTGAACGCGCTGTTGATGATCTGCGGGATACTCTGGCTGACCATCTGGCGCAGCGTGTCGATATCGTTCGTGTAGACGGACATGATATCGCCGTGCTGGTGTGTGTCGAAGTAGCGGATCGGCAGCTTTTCCATGTGCTCAAACAGCTCGTCGCGCAGATTGCGCAGCACGCCCTGCGTCACCGTCACCATGATGCGGTTGTACGCGAAGGTGGAGATGACGCCGATCAGGTAAAAGCACGCCACGCGCGCGATCGCGTGCGCGAGCGGCGAGAAGTCCGGGTGCTCGCTCTGCAAAAACGGGGCGATGTAGTTGTCGATCAGGCTCTTGGTAAACATAGTGCCCTGCACGTTCGCGATGACGCCCGCGAAGATCAGGACAAATACGAAAATACAGTGGACCTTGTAGTCACGGAAGATGTATGCCATCAGCCGCATCAGCAGCTTGCCCGGGTGGTCTACCGTGGGTTTCTGTCCGCGCGGGACACGGTTCATTGGTCCTGGCATATCAATCCCCTCCTTTCTCGTCGAAGTCTCCGCCGCCGCCCGTCTGCGACTCGTAGACCTCCTGATAAATGCTGTCGGACTTAAGCAGCTCTTCGTGCGTGCCGAAACCGTGGATCTTGCCTTCCTCCATGACGATGATGCGGTCGGCGTCCTGCACGCTCGAGATGCGCTGCGAGATGATCAGCTTTGTTGTGTTCGGGATCTCCTCCCGGAACGCCCGGCGGATCCGCGCGTCGGTCGCGGTGTCCACGGCGCTCGTGCTGTCGTCGAGGATCAATATCTTAGGTTTCTTCAAAAGTGCGCGCGCAATGCACAGGCGCTGTTTCTGTCCGCCGGAGACGTTCGTGCCGCCCTGCTCTATGTAGGTATTGTAGCCGTCCGGGAACGCCCGGATAAAGTCGTCGGCACAGGCGAGCTTACATGCCGCCTGACATTCCTCGTCGGTCGCGCTCTTGTCGCCCCAGCGCAGGTTCTCGTAGATCGTGCCGGAGAAGAGGACATTGTTCTGGAGCACGACCGAGACCTGGTTGCGCAGGACTTCCATGTCGTAATCCTTGACGTTGTGACCGCCGACCAGGATCTCGCCGGAAGTGACGTCGTAGAGGCGGCTGATCAGGTTCACGAGGCTGGTCTTGGCGCTGCCTGTCCCGCCGATGATCCCGATCGTCTCGCCGGAGTGAATTTCAAGGTCAATGTCTTTGAGCACCGGTTCCTGGCTGTCCTTGTGATAGGAAAATTCCACGTCGCGGAAGGTGATGCTGCCGTCCGGCACCTCCATGAGCGGGCGCTCCGGATTCTGAAGGTCGCTCGTCTCGTTCAGCACTTCGGAGATACGCTCCATGCTTGCCGTGCTCATTGAGATCGTGACGAAGACCATCGAGAGCATCATCAGGTTCATCAGGATGTTCATGCAGTAGGCGAGCAGACTCATGAGCTCTCCGGTCGTGAGCGAGTCCGCGACGATCATCTTCGCGCCGATCCAGCTGATCAGCAGGATACAGCTGTAGACTGTGAACTGCATGATCGGGGCGTTGAAGATGATGTTGCACTCCGCTTTTACGAAGATCTTGTAAATGTTCTCGCTCGCCTTTTTTAATTTGTTTGTCTCGTGCTCCTCGCGCACGTACGCTTTCACGACGCGGATCGCGGACACATTTTCCTGAATCGAGGCGTTCAGCTCATCGTACTTCGGAAACGCCTGACGGAAATATTTCGTCGCGTGGCTGATGATGAAGAACAAAATGACGCCCAGGATCAGCACCGCCACGAGATAGATCGACGCCAGGCGCGCGTTGATCGCGAACGCCATCACGAGCGCGCAGACCATGCTCGCCGGGGCGCGCATCGCCATGCGCAGGATCATCTGGTAGGCGTTCTGGACGTTCGTGACGTCCGTGGTCAGACGTGTCACCAGACCTGCCGTGCTGAATTTGTCGATGTTGGAAAAGGAAAACGTCTGAATGTGGCGGAACATTGAGGAGCGCAGGTTGCGTGCGAGCCCGGTGGACGCCTTCGCGCCGAACCGCCCGCCGCCCAAGCCTGCGAACAGCCCGATCGCCGCTACGACGATCATCAGACCGCCGATGCGGTAGATGTGGTGAATGTCCCCGGTGTTTACGCCGTTGTCGATGATCGATGCCATCAGAAACGGGATCAACGTCTCCATGAGCACCTCGAGCAGCATAAAGATGGGCGTTACGATGGACGCCCACTTGTACTCTTTGACTTCTTTTAAGATCGTGCGAATCAAGTCAGGTCCCCCTTGCATCAATGAATGAAAGCCCGACAGATCCGAAAGGATCAACTTTGCATGCGGATCGGGCTTTTCCTTTATGGTCTTGAACAGTTTACCACATATAATAGAAAAAGGTAAACCGTAAAATTGACTAAAATTGATCCGCTTGGATTTTTTCGGGTGCAATACCGTGCATTCCGTGAGAAAAACTTGATAAAAAGCGGTGAAACATATATAATGGGGCGGTATTTTGAGCCAAAGGACTTATTTTTCAGGCTTGCGGGGCAGGAGGGATTTCATATGTCCGAAGGGAAAAAACTGATGTTTTGTTTTTACGCGGTGGTGCTTTTTTCCGCTGTGGTCCTGGGAGGGCTGTTTCTCACAACGGGAGAGGATTTTGACGGGGACGAGAGGACGACGGCGCTGCTGGAGGCTGAGCCTACGCAGGACGGGAACACGCTTACGTGGACGGAGACGCTCCCGGAGGCGTTTGACCGGGAGATGAGTCTGCTGTTTGAGTCGTCACAGTCGGAGGTGGAAGTGCTCCTGGACGACGAGACGATCTATACGTACGGAATGAAGAAACGCAGCTGGGGCAAATCCCCGGGCAGCTACTGGCATGTGGTCGATGTGCCGGCGGGAAGCGCGGGAAAGACGCTGACGGTCCGCCATATCATCGCCTACGATTCGATCCGGGACAGTATTCCCCTGATCTATTACGGAAGTCACGGCGAGTGCATCGAGGAGAAAATTCTGGATATGCTCCCGGTGCTGGTGCTGAACTGCATCATCATTTTCTGCGGCATGATCAGCATTTTCCTGCACATCGAGCGCATATCGAAACGGAAGAAGTCGGAGCTCGGCAGTTTGCTCTGTCTGGGGCTCTTTGCGATACTGGTGGCGATCTGGTCGCTGCGGCAGTGCGGGTTCCTGCAGCTAATCATCCCGAACGGCGCCGTGCTGTATTTTATCGACCTGCAGGTGCTGCTGCTGTTCCCGGCGCTGATCGACCTGTTCATCTACACGATCTGCGGGGAGAGGCACAAGAACGGTTTCGCGGCGTTTGCCGGGGCGTACCTGCTGTGCACGACGGTGGAGACGGCGCTGCAGCTTTTGGGCGTCGTGGACATGTTCGAGGTACTGTTCCTCACGCACGGGCTGATTCTGCTTAACGTGGCGTATCTGTTCCGGGCGATCTACCGGGAGGAGCGGGATGCTGCCCTGCCGCGCGGGGCGGAGCAGGATGTTTCCGCCGAGGCGGTCCTGGAGAGCGAGTACGGAATACGTGGCGGCGAAAACGGGCGGCTCTCCCAGATGAAACTCCCGCTGTGTATCCTGGTGGCGTCCGGGGTCATGGAAATGGTTTCCTATTATATCAGCATTCTGAAAGAGGTCTCCATCTTCATGGCGCTCGGCACGATGATCTTTATCGTCCTGCTGATCTGGCAGCAGGTGCAGGAGTATTACGACATCGCGCTGGAGGAGGAGAAACTGGCGTATTTTAAGATGCTCGCCAAAACGGATCTGCTGACGGGCGCGTTCAACCGCAATGCTTACGAGGAGGCGCTGAAGGCGCTTGCCGGGAGCGCGGACCTGAGCAATCGGTGCGCGATCGTCTTTGACCTAAATAATATGAAGGGAATCAATGATAATTTCGGGCACGAGAAGGGCGACCAGGCGATCAAGAGCTGCTATCACTGTATCGAGAAAACCTTCGGGAAACTGGGTGACTGCTACCGTATCGGCGGCGATGAGTTCGTGCTCCTCGGCAGAAAGAGCAAAGATTTCCGGGAGATGGCAGCGCAGTTTGACGAGGTGATCGCCAGGGAGGCGCAGCAGCTCGATTTCCCGTTCAGCGTGGCGTTCGGCTATGCGATCTTCAACCCGGAGAAGGACGAGGATTTCCAGGCGACGATCCGCCGCTGCGACGCCCTGATGTACAAAGATAAGGAGGATAAGAAAAAGTCTTTCACATTTTTTGAAAAAAATCAAAAAAACTCCTTGACGAAATAATTTGCGAAAGAGTTCCCATGCTATACTCGAATCAACAAAAGGGAAAACGATTTCGGATATAGATAGAACGAAAAAGGAGGACAAAACGATGATGAAGGCGAACCTGAAGAAAATGATCCTTGCAGCAGCGATGGCAGCATTCATGGTAAGCGCTCCGGCGATGGCGGAAGAAGTAGAAGAAGAGTTCATCATTGAAGAGTCCTTCGAGGAGACGGAAGAGATCGCAGCAGAGACAGCGGCGTCGGCAGTTGAGATCGAGGTTCTCGGGTTCGAGACGATCGCGGTGGCAGAGGTTCCGACCGAGGTAGCGCAGGTGGCAGAGGTAGCTGAGACCGAGGCAAACGCAGTGGCAGAGGAGACCGAGGCGATCGAGACCGAGACTGAGGCAATTGAGACCGAGGCAGTTGTTGAGACCGAGGTAGTTGAGACAGAGGCAGTTGAGACCGAGACTGAGGCAGCAGAGGCACAGACCTTCACATACGAGAACGACGAAGTGGTCATCACGGCACAGGCAGCGGCAGAGCTCCCGGAGAACATCGAGATGCAGGTGAGAAAGCTCGAGGAGGGCAGCGCAGAGTACGAGGCGGCGAAGGCAGCGGCGGCGGAGAGCACCGAGGCGGCAGAGGATGCACAGTACAGCTTTTACGATGTGACGTTCACGGTGGACGGCAGCGAGGTAGAGCTTGGCGAGAACAGCGTATACGTACAGGTAGAGTTCAAGACGGTACAGATCAGCAGCGAAGTAGAGATGCAGGAAGTCCTTCACATCGACGAGGCGGGCGTGAACAACGTGACGGCTGAGACGGAAGAAGGCAGCAACATGAGCTCCGTAAACTTCGCAATGTAATCCGAATCAAGGATTAAAGATCAGAACTTAGATACCAGATACGGCACAGGACAGGGACACAGAAAGCAGCAGAGGCAGGGAGAACGCTATGGAGAAGAAAAAGACCGCCGGAAAATTTGTTATCCAGATCGACCGTTGCGAGAACGCGACATGGCAGGGTTCGATCCTGTGGACCGAGAAGAATGTTACGCAGCAGTTCAGAAGTGCATTGGAGCTGATCAAGCTGGTGGACAGCGCGCTGAAAAAATAAGAGGCAGAAAAGAAAAAGCTAAAGAAAAAGACAGAGAAAAAGATAAGAGGACGGGAAACAGCCGATAGACAAAGAGAACGACAGACGGAAATCCACCGTCTGTTTTTGTTTTGGGAAAATTTACAATTTATTATTTGAGTTGCTTTTTTATGAAGAATCGAATATAATAAATAATGATAGAATTGTGATAAAATATTGATAAGGAGAGATGAAATATGTTGCAGATCAGACCCGTTTCAGATTTGAGAAATAAGTTTCCTGACATTGAAAAAATTGTAAATACAGGGGAACCGGTATACTTGACAAAAAATGGATATGGGTCAATGGTAGTACTCAGCCTTGAGGAATATTCCAAATTGACGGATCGTGTAGAGCTTGCTTTAGATAAAGCAGATAAGTTAGCAAAAGAAAGTTCTGTTCGGATGAGTCATGAAGAAGTTTTTGAAAGTTTGCGGAGGAAGATTGATGCACGATGAAAAATATAAACTGAGATATCTACCTCTTTTTTATAAAGACCTTGATGAGAGAGTAACGTATATCGCAGATGAATTGAAAAATCCAAAGGCAGCAAACTTAGGACTTCATAAAATTTTTGAAATAAATTAGCACTCACCTCTTGACAGTGCTAACAACATGTGTTATAGTGCGTTTGGAACATGGAAAAGCTGAGGAGGTGGATTTATGAATTTCAGTAAATTTACGCAGAAATCAATCGAGGCAGTCAATGATCTGGAGAAGGTCGCGATCGAGGCGGGGAATCAGGAGATCGAACAGGAGCATCTGCTGTACGCGCTGCTGACGCAGGAGGACAGCCTGATCGGCAAGCTGATCGAGAAGATGGAGATTCAGCGTGAGTATTTTGAGAATAGAGTCGAGCAGGCGATCAACGCGCGGGTGAAGGTCTCCGGCGGGAATCCGTATGTGGGGCAGTACCTGAACAAGGCGCTGATCAGCGCGGAGGACGAGGCAAAGCGCATGGGCGACGAATATGTGTCTGTGGAGCATCTGTTCCTCGCGCTTTTGAATAATCCGAGTCCGTCCATGAAGGAGATCTGGAAGGAGTTCGGCATCACGAAAGAGCGGTTCCTGCAGGCGCTCTCGACGGTGCGCGGCAATCAGCGCGTGACTTCGGACAACCCGGAGGCGACCTATGACACGCTGAACAAGTACGGGCAGGATCTCGTTGAGCGGGCGCGCAAGCAGGAGCTTGACCCGGTGATCGGGCGGGACGCGGAGATCCGCAATGTCATTCGTATTCTTTCAAGGAAGACGAAAAACAATCCTGTCCTGATCGGTGAGCCGGGCGTCGGCAAGACGGCGGCGGTCGAGGGGCTGGCGCAGAGGATCGTCAAGGGCGACGTGCCGGAGGGCTTGAAGAATAAGAAGATCTTCGCGCTCGATATGGGCGCGCTCGTGGCGGGCGCGAAGTACCGCGGCGAGTTCGAGGAACGTCTGAAGGCGGTGCTCGAGGAGGTGCGCAAGAGCGAGGGCGAGATCATTCTCTTCATCGATGAGCTGCACCTGATCGTCGGCGCGGGCAAGACCGAGGGCGCGATGGACGCCGGCAATATGCTCAAGCCAATGCTGGCGCGCGGCGAGCTGCATTGCATCGGCGCGACGACGCTGGACGAGTATCGCAAGTATATTGAGAAAGATCCGGCGCTGGAGCGTAGGTTCCAGCCGGTGATGGTAGACGAGCCGACCGTGGATGACACGATCTCGATTCTGCGCGGTCTGAAGGAGCGTTATGAGGTGTTCCACGGCGTGAAGATCACGGACAGCGCGCTCGTGGCGGCGGCAACGCTTTCGCATCGCTATATTTCCGACCGTTTCCTGCCGGACAAGGCGATCGACCTCGTGGACGAGGCGTGCGCGCTGATCAAGACGGAGCTGGATTCCCTGCCGACGGAGCTCGACGAGCTGCAGCGAAGGATCACGCAGATGGAGATCGAGGAGGCGGCGCTCAAGAAGGAGACCGACAAGCCGAGTCACGAACGGCTGGAGGCTTTGCAGAGGGAGCTTGCAGAGCTGCGCGACGAGTTCAATTCGCAGAAAGCGCAGTGGGACAATGAGAAGAAAGCGGTCGAAAATCTGGCTACTCTCCGTGAACAGATCGAGGCGATGAACAAGGAGATCGAGTTGGCGCAGCGCGAGTATGATCTGAACCGCGCGGCGGAGCTGCAGTACGGCGAGCTGCCGAAACTGCAGCAGCAGTTGGCGATTGAGGAGGAGAAGGTCAACAGCCGCGACATGTCGCTCGTGCACGAGAGCGTCACCGAGGAGGAGATCTCAAGGATCATCTCCCGCTGGACCGGCATTCCGGTGTCGAAATTGACGCAGGGCGAGCGCGCGAAGATACTGGCGCTCGACGAGCAGCTGCACAAGCGCGTGGTCGGGCAGGACGACGGCGTGGAGAAGGTGACGGAGGCGATCCTGCGCTCAAAGGCGGGGATCAAGGATCCGACTAAGCCGATTGGCTCGTTCCTCTTCCTTGGACCGACCGGCGTCGGCAAGACCGAGCTCGCGAAGGCGCTCGCGGAGAATCTGTTTGACGACGAGCAGAATATGGTGCGTATTGACATGAGCGAGTACATGGAGAAACACTCCGTGTCCCGCCTGATCGGGGCGCCTCCCGGATATGTCGGCTACGAGGAGGGCGGTCAGCTCACCGAGGCGGTGCGCCGCAAGCCGTATTCCGTTGTGCTCTTCGACGAGGTGGAAAAAGCGCACCCGGATGTGTTCAACGTGCTGCTGCAGGTGCTCGACGATGGCAGGATCACCGATTCGCAGGGGCGTACCGTGGACTTCAAGAACACGATACTGATCATGACGTCAAACATCGGTTCACAGTTCCTGCTCGAAGGCATCGAACCGGACGGCAGCATTCGTCAGGAGGCGCAGGATATGGTCATGGAGCAGCTCCGCGCGAGTTTCCGACCGGAATTTCTGAACCGTCTTGACGAGATCATCATGTTCAAGCCGTTGACGAAGGACAACATCGGCAGCATCATCGACCTGATGGTTGCCGACCTGAACAGGCGCCTCGACGCGCAGGAGATTCATCTCCGCCTCGACGATGATGCGAAAAACTACATCATCGAGGGCGGCTACGATCCGGTCTATGGCGCGCGCCCGCTGAAACGTTATCTTCAGAAAAATGTGGAGACGCTGGCGGCGCGGCTGATCCTCTCCGGCGAGGTCAGCATGGAGGACACGATCGTGTTCCGCGTGAAGGACGGGAAACTGACGGCGGAAGTGGAAAGAGCGCAGGCGTAATGCGCACACTTCCTTGTGACAGTCATTTTCAGAAGGAAATCAGATGACAGAAACGGAAAGGCGGATGATGACGATGAATTTACCACAGGATCCGATCATGCTCCTGAGCTATGTGAACACACAGCTCCGCGACAACTATGGCACGCTCGATGACTTTTGCGCGAGCGCGGGCGTGTCGCGCGAGGAGCTGGAAGAAAAGCTGCGCGCGGTAAACTACGAGTACGATGAACAGGCGAATTGCTTTCGCTAAGGCACACACCCCTTATTTCCCGGATTTACAGGGATAAGGGGTGTATTTCATATTTCGGGGAACAGGTATGCCAGGACGAAATATTCTGTTTACCCCTGATTTTGTACGTTTTATTTGCACTTATACAATGAAGTGTAACAGACAGTTTCATTGACGTAAGGACAGGGCGAGGGTATAATAAAATATATATTGTTAATAGATGGGAACCTTACTCAAGGGGGATTTATAAATGAAAACGAAGAAAGAAAAGACAATACGGAATTTTCTGTGTGGTGTATTCAGCCTCGCAATTCTGGGTCTTGCCGTGAATTGCCCTAAGCTTGACGCGAAAGCGGAAGACACCATTGAAGTGCAATTACCAGGAAAAACTTGGTATAACGTAGCTAAAAGGATGGTTGAAGATATCAATGCTAAACGTAAAGCGAATGGAGTTGGTGAACTCGTTTTAGATGAGGATTTGCAAGAATGGGCAACACAGGTATCTGCCGAGATGATGTTCTATTCAAATGCAATAACATCAGCATATAAAGCGGATGGAGGATATTTATATTCGATTGTAACAAAACCACTTGGTGGAATCTTCGAACATTTAGTAGTCTATTCAGGAGAAACTGCCGATGATGTTTTTAATAACACTGCTGGAATGTATAATATCAGGTTTCGAATGCTATTAACCGACCCCTCATACAAAAGCATAGGAATTGGATTGTTTCAGGAAACTTTTTCAGCAAATAAATTTATATATGCTGTGATTCTGGTTGAAAATGATAATATTAAACAAGGGGCTTATAAACCTGATACCAATGAAACAAGGAATGTTAAAACTCTAATAGAAAATTATAAGCTATGTAATGCAAGTGATGAAAATAGTGCAGTTGAATTTAACCCAGATAAAATTAAATTAGAATGTGGGAAAAGCAAGACTGTTCAAATAACTCAGCATCGTTCTGATGGAATACATATTCCTATAAATAATATTCAAGCGATATGGACGAGCAGTAATCCGGCGGTTGCGCTGGTAGACAATCAGGGGACGATCACTGGCTTGAGCGAAGGTACATGTACTGTTACGGCAGCTTTGTACGGTCAGACAACCTCTTATTCCGTAACGGTAACTGACAATTCCCAAAAAGAGGAAACAGCCAAAAAGCCGGAGGTCAATTCGCTCAAGGACCTTCCGAAGGACTATCAAGGACTCGCTGTCGTAGATGGCGAAGAAGTATATGTCAAGAACCAGAAGAAATATTCGGGCGCCTGTGAACTGGACGGGCAGACATACTATTATGAAAATGGCGTTAAATTTTCAGGAGCGAAGGGAAAATATTATTATAAGAGTGGTCTGAAATACACAGGCTGGCGGAAAGAAAGCGGTAAAAAATATTATTACGACAATGGCAAGATGGTCAGGAACAGGTTTAAGACCATCAAAAAGAAAAAGTACTACTTCAACAAAAAAGGCATCATGCAGGTCGGACAGGTTAAAGTAAAAGGAAAGTATTATTATTTTAACAAATCCGGCGTCATGCAAAAGAACAAATGGGTCAAGATAGGCAAACACAAATATTACTTCAATAAGAAAGGTATAAGGACAAAGAAGAAGTAAGGGAAAGCCCCCAGGAACGGAACACTACACGCGTAGTGTTCCGTTCTTTATCGCTTTCTTATACGGGGCGATCATGCCCTCGTTCATCTTATTTCCCATTTTTGACTTGATCTTAGGCGAAGAGAGCAGCGCGCCGACGAGATACATTTTCAGCACGGTGCCTTTTTTCTTCTGCGGGAAATCGTACTGCCCGTGCGCTTTGTAGAAGGCGTGGTCTGCCTTCATCATGCCCTGCATCAGGTAGATCAGATCGCGGAAGATCTTCATGCCGCCCACGCCGTAGAAATTCTGCGGCTGGCTGTAGCGGCGGCGCAGCGCGTAGACGAGCGTTTTCGCAAGGCGGTTGATCGCGCGGTCGGGATCAGTCTCATCCGTGGCGACGCCCGCGAGGAAGTTGCCGCCGACCTCGGCGCGCCCCTCGATGATCATCTGCAGGTTGAATTCCCGGCTGTAGTCGCCGCTGATCAGATAACCCATCGGCATGCCCATCGTGACGGTGCGGTGACCGTTGCAGAACTGGCGGTCGTCGTACTGCTTGAACACCCAGCCCATCGAGTGGTCTTCGATTGAGAAGGCGTAGATGATCGCGGCTCCGCCCTGAATGTCGCGGCGAAGGAACGCGTCGAAATTGTCTTTGTAGATGCACTTTCCGGAGATCGCGCAGTTGAAACAGCCGAGGCAGCCGCCGGAAAACGGATATTCCCGAATGTTGACGACACGGCTGGCAAGCGGCAGCACGGTCTGGAAACGCGCGATCATATTTTGCAATTGGGCGTCGTCCGGGCGGCAGTCCGTAACGATAACGACGTCCTTGCCGCGCATCGTGTGTTTGGTCTTTTTGGCGGCTGCCGGATCAGCGGAAACCGTATCTGCCGTTTCCGAATTTAGCGATGACACGTTGGAAGATGACGGAGCAGAGGCTGCAGCATTGCCGTCAGGCACCCGCACCGGCATGTGCGCGGCTGGCGCTCCCGGCTTTGGCAGCGGTTCGTAGCTGTCGTGTTTTACACACCAGAGCGCGTAGGCGAAAAATTTCCGCGCGTCGCGCCGACCTTCTTCTGTCAGCAGGTCGTCCATATCGGCGGACAGCCCGCGGATGAATTTCATGCCGAGATCCTGGCAGTTGTCCTGAATATAGCGGTGCGCTGTGACGTCGTAGAAATGCTTGGAGGTCGTGATCTGTGTCACGAATTTCCCGGACAGGTCGATGCCTGACTCCTTGATCAGCGCGATGAAATGGTGGAGCTGGCTCGGCGCGATGAACGTGTAGACTGGATAGGAGAACAGGATCAGATCCGCCTCTTCCAGCTCTTTCGCCGCGGCGGAGAAATCTTTCGCGTAGGCGCGGATGCGCTGCCCTGCGTGCAGAATCGTGAACTTGTGCTGCGGGAACTGTTTTTCCAGATACAGAACCGTCTGCAGCGTGATGCTGTAGCTGCCCTTCGGGCTGCCGTTGATGACTAGAATATTCATAACTCTTTTCCTCCCTGGAAACTTTTATTACAGATATTATAGCATACCATGTCTTTTCGTCAATAAATCCAGTATGTTTCTTTATATTTCTAATAAATAATTTATGGATAATATAAATATAATATGATATATTAGAGACGTTACTGATAAAACATAGTGACAGAAAGGAGGGAGCTATGATGCAAACGATAGTGTCATTTCTGGTTGCCGTCGCGGCTGGTGTGGTGTGTCATCTCATCAGCAAAGGGGTAGAATTGGGGAGGACAGAGAAAATGGACAAAGGAAAACTGCTGAAAAAGACCGTAATTACGGCGTTTGTG
>CANQYP010000072.1 GCA_947628045.1 uncultured Lachnospiraceae bacterium
GCCGCCCACGGAGCCGCCGACTGAACCGCCGACAGAGCCGCCTACCGAACCGCCGACAGAGCCGCCGGTTCTGACCGCGGAGGAGGAGATGGCGCAGGAGACGCAGTTTGACACCTATATTACCGTGTACGCGGCGGACGACATCAATGTCCGCACGGTGCCGGGCACTGGCGAGGACAGCGAGATCTTCGACAGTTTTGATCAGGGCGAGAGCATCACGGTCGTCGGCGAGACGCCGGGCTGGTATGTGGTAGACGTCGAGGGATACGAGCAGAACGGCTATGTGTCCAAGGATTTCGTGTCGGACAGCGAAGTGGCTCCAAAGACCGAGGAGGAGCGCGCGGCGGAGGCGTCCGGCGAGACGACGGCGCCTGACGGCGAGAGCGCGCCGTCCGGAGAGGGCGGGGACGCCGCTGCTCAGCCGGTTTCCACGGGAGCGAACACTGTGCCGACGTCTGATGTGGACGCGCAGTACGGCATTGAGAATTACGCTGAGACCTTCGCGGTACAGGCGACGGCGGGAGCGAATATCCGCCAGACGCCTTCGCAGGACGGCGAGATCATCGGTGTGGTCGCGTCCGGCACGAGCGTGACGGCGCTGGGCGCCACAGATCGCTGGTACAAGATCGACTACAACGGGACGGTCGGTTATGTGAATCGGAATCTGTTTGCCGAATAAACTTCAAAGAGTCATGAAATGTTTCCCCGATAAGGAGCAAGGGTTCCTTGTCGGGGATTTTTTTGCATTTCCCGGTTGACGGATCCGGAAATCCATGATATAAACAAAGTGTACTATGAATACTAGTACACTTAATAGCGCTATCAAAGGAAGGAAACACAGACAAAAGGACGGCAGGTGGGAGAATGATCGGAATTGATCTTCAGAATCGAAAACCAATCTATGAGCAGATCGTGGAGCGTTTCCAGACGCTGATCGTGAACGGCGTGCTCGAGCCGGACAGCCAGATGCCCTCCGTGCGGTCGCTGGCGATGGAGCTCTCGATCAACCCCAACACGATCCAGAAGGCGTACAGTATGCTGGAGCAGGAGGGGTACATTTACCCGGTGAAGGGGCGAGGGAATTTCGTCTCGGGAAATGCCGGGCTGAAACTCCGAAAGCAGGAGGGCATATACCGGGAGCTGCGGGAGCTGGTGGAACGCGGCAGGGAGCTCGGGATCGGCTGCGAGGAGTTCACGGCGCGCGCCGAGCGGTACTATCGGGAAGGGCGGCAGCGCCAGGAAGGCTCAGAGGGAGCATATCGCGATGCGGGGGCGAGGCCGGTCGGATATGGCTCTGGGACAGACACAGAATCGATGCGCAAAAGACAGCAGACAGCCGGGATCCCGGAGGATGCGAAAAATGGGAATCGAGTCGGAGTCGATACGGAAGGGGGAGTATAGGACATGATACAAATACAGGATGTGACAAAGCAATTTGGAGACGTGACGGCGCTGAACCACGTCGACACAGAGATCGGAGAGGGCTGTATCTTCGGTCTTGTGGGGACGAACGGAGCCGGCAAGAGCACGCTGCTGCGCGTGGCGGCTGGGGTGCTGAAACCGGATGGCGGCAGCGTGATGGTCGACGACGTGTCGGTCTGGGAGGAGCCGCGCGCGAAGGAGAAGATCTGTTTCCTCGCGGACACGGGCTGGTTTTTCCCGAACGCGTCGGCGAACACGATGCGGGACTACTACGCGATCGTGTACCCGCAGTTTGACCGGGCGCGCTTTGATGAGCTGATCGGGAAGTTTGACCTCGACCCGAAACGCAAGCTCTCCGGATTCTCGAAAGGCATGCGCAAGCAGGTGGCGGTGCTGCTCGGACTCTGCGCGAACACGAAGTACCTGTTCTGCGACGAGACCTTCGACGGGCTCGACCCGGTCATGCGGCAGGCGGTCAAGAGCCTGTTCGCGTCCGAGCTGCTGAACCGTGAATTCACGCCGGTGATCGCGTCGCACAGTCTGCGAGAGATCGAGGACATCTGCGATCACGTCGGGCTGCTGCACAAGGGCGGTGTGCTCTTTGCGAGGGACCTCGACGAGATGAAACTCGGGATCCACAAGCTCCAGTGCGTCCTGCGCTCGGCGCAGTTTGAGGAGGAGCTGCTCTCGGAGCTGGAGGTGCTGCAGCATGAGAAACGCGGAACGCTGCTCACGATCGTGGCGCGCGGGGAGCGGGAGGAGATCAGCGCGAAGGTGCAGGAGAAGGAGCCGCTGTTCTTTGAGCTGCTCCCGCTGACGCTCGAGGAGATCTTTATCAGTGAAACGGAGGTGGCAGGTTATGACATCAAGAATCTCATTTTTTAAGCTGACGATCGACGAGTGGAAAAAGCTGGGCTGGCTGACGGCGCTGCAGACGCTGATCTTTTTCGCGATCATCCCGTTCCGGCTGCTGATGTCGCTTGCGATGGAGAAGAGAAACGGAGAGGTACCGCTTGCCGACGTACTGTATAAAAATGTCGGCTTTGACAAAAGGCTCACCACGGTGACGATCGTGGCGATGGGGATCCTCTGCGCGCTCGCGGTGTTCAGTTATCTGCATTCGCGCAAGCGCCTGGATTTCTATTACAGCCTGGCGATCCGCAGGGAGAGCTTGTTCCTCGTGAAATTTACGGCGGGGACGCTGACGTTCGTGATCCCGTTTTTGGCGAATCAGGCGCTGGCGATCCTCATCGGCGCGCTCTATGGCGTGATGTCCGCGGCGGTCGTGCAGGAGATCGTGGTGTCGAGTGTGCTCGGGGACCTGTTCTTCCTGATCAGCTATTCGGCGGCGGCGCTGGCGGTGCTGCTGACCGGAAAGACGCTGACCTCCGTGCTGGCGATCGGCACGATATCCGTATATCTGCCGATGCTCTGGCTGGTCTTCTGCGGATATCAGGAACTGTTCCTGCCGACGCTGATCCCGGACGGAGGCACGTATCTGGGAGGAGCTTACCGGATCTACCGGATGAGCCGCAGAATGATGCTGGAGCGTTCCTCTCCGTGGGTCATGCTCATCGTCTGGCACCCGGAAGGAGCGGCGGTGAGGAGCGGTCTGACCGGCATGTGGCCGGACATGGGGAGCATCTGCCTGTTTCTGGTGCTGCCGGCGGTGCTGACGGCGCTCTGCCTCGCGCTGTGCCGTGTGCGCAGGACCGAGGCGGCGGGCAAGGCGCTCGCGTTTGGCTGGACAGAGGGGCTGATCAAGATCCTGCTGGCAGTCCCGGTGGCGTGTATGGTCGGGCTGCCCGTCTATGAGGAGCTGAACTCGGTGGTGTGGGAGGTCTGCTTTGTCGTCGCCTTCGGCGTGCTCGCCTGCGTGATCATGGAGTTTATCTATCGCTGGGACATCCGGCATGCGCTCGCGCACAAGCGGCACATCGCGGTGACGGTGGCGCTGTCCCTGACGGTCTTCCTTCTCTTCCGGCTCGATCTGAGCAGGATCAACACGTACCTGCCGGAGAAGGAGGAGCTGGCGGCGATGTCCGCGCGCTGTCCCTACAGCGATTTCAACTATTATGACGAGGACGGTGAGAGGATCGACAGCGAGCGCGAGATCCTGCGTCTGTTGGAGACCGACAGGATCGACCTGCTCTACCCGCTCGCCGAGAACGGGATCCAGAACGTGCGGGAGGCGAAATTTAACGAGTTCGTCAAGCTGAATATGGAGTACCGCCTGAAGTCGGGGAAGACCGTCTGCCGCAGCTATACCGTGGATTATGATCTGTACAAGAAGGCGGAGCAGGAGCTGATGAAGGACGAGGAGTACCAGAAACGGTATTATCCGATCCTGGGCTGGGACGACGCGCAGCTCGAGAACGTGACGAGCGCATGGGTACTCCTGCCGCCGGAAATGTGGGAGAAATTTGAGCAGGAGGCGAAGGAGCCGACGGCGAATTCCGACGCGGACGGCAAAGCTGCCGCGGAAACGACAGGCGATGCGGAAGAAGGAGAAGAATCGGCGGACGGTGCGGAGAAAGGAACCGAATCGTCCGTGGAAGTGGGATACGACGAATATGCGCACGTGATGAACGGCATGTCGTTCTATGGGGAGGCAGGACGAGCGCTGGTCAGGGCGTATCAGCAGGATCTTGCCGAGAGCGACGGAATACTCCCCGACAGTGATTCGGTTGGGGCGATCACGGTCGCGAAAAAGACGCAGGGGCAGGGACAGGAGCTTTATGACGAGTATGCGCTGCGCAGCGATTTCACGCACACGATGGAGGTGCTGCAAAAGGCTTACACGGAGGGCGTTGCGAGGGACATAGGGTGATAACGCCCTCAGTCCCGCAGCGCGCCGATCGGGACGACTTTCACACCGTCCTCACGCGTGTATGCCATATCCCCGCCGGTGATCACCAGAAGGAGATCCGGCTCGCGCAGGGGTACCTGCATTTCCTTTTCATTGTGCTTGCGGATCAGATCGGTAAGCTGCAGGAGATGCTTTGCGCCGAGCTCGATCTCGCGGCTGCCCAGCTTGAATTCGATCAGCGCGAAACGCCCGTCCTCGAGGTGGAGTACGGCGTCTGCCTCGAGATCGTATCGGTCGTGGTAATAGGAGATCCTGCCGCCCATCGCCTGTGAGTACACCTTCAGGTCGCGTATGCAGAGGCATTCAAACAGGAAACCGAAGGTCTTCAGGTCGGTCTGTAGATACTCCGGCGTGAGCCCGAGCGCCGCCGCGGGGATCGAGGGGTCGGTGAATTCCCGTTTCCTGCCCGAGCGCAGGGTGGTGGCGGAGCGGATCGCCGGGCACCATGCCTCCACGTCCTCGATGACAAACAGGCGCTCAAGCGCGTTCAGGTACGCGTCCATGGTGGGGAGCGTCATGCTGTCCGCGTTCGCCGCGACATCCCGGTAAAGGTTGATCTTTTTGGCGAGCGTGGACACATTTCGCGCATAGGACTGCAGGATCAGGGCGGTCCAGGCAGGGTTGCGCGAGACGCCGTCCACGGTGGAAATGTCCGACTCGCAGATGTTGCGCATATAATCCCGGGCGATCAGCAGCTTTGCGGAGTCGCTCCTGCGGTGCAGGGACGCAGGCCAGCCGCCGCGGCAGGCGGCAAAAATGAGCTCTTCTACGGAGAGGCTCGAAGAGATGCCGTCAATGTCGAGCGCGGGATCGTTGAACAGGGCTCTCAGGGAGATGCTCCCGTTTGACTCCCCGGACTCAAACAGGCTCATGGTGTACATCTTCATCCGGGAGATGCGGCCTGTGCCGGAGTGCATGATCTTGCTGTTGTCCACGGAGGTGGAGCCGGTGAGGATAAAAAGCCCCTCCTCCTGCCGCTGGTCTACCGCCGTGCGCACGGAATCCCACAGGACAGGCGCTACCTGCCACTCGTCGATCAGGCGGGGATTCTCGCCTTTCAAAAGCAGGGAGGGCTTTGTCGACGCCGTCGCCAGATAAGCTTCCCGCCGGTCCGGGTCCTGCATGCGCAGGATGCTTTTCGCCTTCTGCTCGCCGGTCGTCGTCTTGCCGCACCATTTCGGACCGACGATCAAGGTGGCGCCGAACGCCTCCAGTCTAAGAGAAAATTCAGGATCTATGATTCGCGATAAATACTCTGCCATACCTCATCACCTCAAGCTGTTTTCACAGGTATCAGTTTTCCCATATTATAGCGTATTTATGCCGGTTTGTCAATTTTCATTTTATGTTTTTGGGGCATTTTGTTTTATGTTTTTGGGGCATTTTGTTTTATGTTTTTGGGATATTTTATTTTGTGTTTTTGGGGCATTCTGTTTTGTGTTTTTGGGGCATTTCATTTTATGCTTTTGGGATAAAAAAGGTTTGTCAAACCGCCGCGGTTTGAGTTATACTACAAGAATAGACAAAAGCGGGGAAAGAGGCGGCGCTATGTTTGGAGAATGTCATGCGCACCTGTTCATGAACGGGTACAATTACCGCGAGGCGGTCGAGCTGCACCAAGGCGGACCGAAGGAGGACGATATCCGTGCGAAGTTGCGGCTGTATCAGGAGCAGGGCGTCACATTTGTGCGGGACGGCGGCGACGCGCTCGGCGTGTCCGCGCTCGCGAAGAAGATCGCGCCGGAGTACGGGATCGACTATCGGACGCCGCTGTTTGCGATCCACCGGAAAGGGCATTACGGCGGGATCGTCGGCTGCGGCTTTGACAATATAAGGGAATATCACAGTCTGGTAAAGCGCGCGATCCGGGAGGGCGCGGACTTTATCAAGGTCATGTTCTCGGGCATTCTGGATTTTGACCGGGACGGCGCGCTCACGGAGGAGCCGCTTGACGCAAAGGAGATTCGGGAGATGATCCACATCGCGCACGAGGAAGGCATGGCTGTGATGGCGCATGTGAACGGCGCGGACGCGGTGCGAAACGCGGTGGAGTCCGGGGTGGACTCGGTCGAGCACGGCAATTTCATGGACGAGGACTGTCTGCGGACGCTTGCCGGGAGCCACGCGGTCTGGGTGCCGACCTACGTGACGATCACGAACCTGATCGGCAGCGGAAGGTTCGACGACGCCTCGCTGCGCCGCCTTGCCGCGCGGCAGGGCGAGCGGATCCGGCGGGGGCTCGCGCTCGGGGCGAAGATCGCGCTCGGCAGCGACGCCGGGGCGTACCGTGTGCCGCACGCGCAGGGGATCGCGGACGAGTACCGCGAATTTCAGCGGCTCGCCTCATTTACAAAAGACGAGCTCGACGCCCGGCTGGCGGCGGCGGAGCAGGAGATAAAGACGAGATTTATTCGAAATTCATGAGACGTGAAGAGGAGCGATACATATGGAATGGGAGACCCTTTTGTGCGCGCAGCGCACGCGCTCAACGGTTGCGCGGAACGCGACCGGGAAGGATTCAAGGAGCGAGTTTGAAAAAGACTACCACAGGATCATCGGCAGCGCGTCGTTTCGCCGCCTTCAGGACAAGACGCAGGTATTTCCGCTCGACAAGAGCGACTTTATCCGCACGCGCCTGACGCATTCCCTGGAGGTGTCCTCGATCGCGCACTCGCTGGGGCAGACGATCTCGCAGGACATTCTGCAGAACAGGCGCGACCCGCAGTTTGACCTGCAGCGCAAGGAGGATATCTGCAATATCCTGCAGTGCGCCGGGCTCGTCCACGACATCGGGAACCCGCCGTTCGGACATTTCGGGGAGACGGCGATCCAGGACTGGTTCCGGGCGAATCTGCCGAAACTCATCTATAAGGGCAAGCCGGTGACGCAGTGGCTCAGCGAACAGATGCTGGAGGATTTCTATCATTTCGAGGGCAACGCCCAGGCACTGCGCCTGCTCACAAAGCTGCATTTTCTGGTGGACGAAAACGGAATGAACCTGACGTACGCGCTGCTGAACACGATCGTCAAATACCCGGTGCCGTCCACGAAGATCGACAAAAACAGCGGGGACGTCAAGACCAAGAAGATGGGCTTTTTCCTGGCGGAACAGGAGCTGTACCGGCGAATCGCGACGGAGACGGGGACGCTCGGGATGCGGCATCCGCTCACCTTTATTCTGGAGGCGGCGGACGACATTGCCTACAGCACGGCGGATATCGAGGACGCGTTCAAGAAGGGCTGTATTTCCTACGGGGAGCTGCTGCGCCTGCTGGAGGAGTATGAGCAGCAGATGTCTTTGCGCGAGCTGGATTATTTCAACCCGGCGCAGATCCTGCGCGACAAATACGAGAGCGCGCGGCGGCGTCACATCGCGGACCGCGAGGAGTACGCCGTGCAGAATTTCCTCGTGCGGGTACAGGGGTTTTTGATCACCTGCGCGACCTACGGGTTCACCAACAATTACCGGAAGATCATGGAAGGGAGCTATCGGAGCGATCTGTTCGAGCACACCTACGCGAAGGGGCTGATTCGGCTTTTGCAGGATACGGCGTACCGTTACGCGTTCACCACGATGCCGATCTACAAGCTGGAGGTGGCGGCGAACACGGTCCTGGATTTCCATCTCAGTCACTTTGTGAACGCCATATTGTATTATGATACGGAGCTGCAGCAGAACGATGTGGAGCAGAAACTGACGACGCTGATCTCGGAGAATTACAAACAGGCATACCACGCCTACGCGAACGGGAAAAGCGAGGAGGAGCGGCTTTATCTGCGGCTGATGCTCGTGACGGATTATGTGTGCGGAATGACGGACAGCTACGCGAAACGTTTGTATCAGGAGTTGAATGGAATCGATTAGTATTACAAAGGGTTTACAGAATTGTTAAGATTATAATATCAGAACATGAATTATCAGTGTGTGACTTGCAGAAGTCGGAAATGCATGGTATGATAAGTACGGTATTATGTCAATGCCGTTTTTGATAAAAAATATGGGTTCGGAAGGGGAACCCTGGCAGAAGGAGTTCATAGTAGTAGTACAGGGAGTAAAGATTGGAGGGTGTGACGTGTTAAAGAAACGAGTAAGAGCGGCTCTGTCCGCTCTGGCGATGTCACTTGTCGTGATGTGTCTTATGACCGGATGCGGCGGTTCCGATAAAGAGAAGGCAACGGAGCCCCCGACGGAGAGTGAGACGCAGCCGCCGCAGACGGAATCGGAGACGGTGACGGAATCCGAGACCGAGACAGAGCTCAAGACGGACGTTGCATATACATCGCAGGACCGCAGCATCCGCATCACGCTGCCGGACAGCACCTGGACGGTGCAGCAGGACGCGGACGAGATGAGGGTGTTTTCCTCGGGGAATGCGGCTATGATCAGCATCGTGCACGCGGCGGACGCGACGGCGATGCGCAATATCTCTGTGGCTAAGTCGGAGGATGAGCTGAAACAGAGCCTGACCGGGCAGTATCCGGACGCGAACGCGTTTGAGGTGGTGGAGTTTGAGAGCTTGAGCTCCGCGACGATCGATACCTATGAGTATGTGGTGAAGTACAACTCGACGAGCATGTGGGTGTACGCGGTGACCTACGGGATCATCGCCGACACACAGGCGTATGTGGTCACCGGTACGGTGGTGGACGACAACAAGCCGCTCCTGGACGCGGTGCAGAAGTCGGTGGAGAGCTTTACGGTTCTGCGCAGCAATGTGTTCAGCGCGATCCCGGGCAGCACCGGCACCAATATGTCGGAGAGCCAGTCCGGCGGGGGCGCGGCGGGCGAGATGGCGTCCATGCAGGACTACGGCGCGAGTGTCACGCTGTACGCGTCGGACACGGTCAATGTGCGCATGCAGCCGAGCACGGAGGCGAATTCCACCGTCATTACGGTGCTTTCCCCCGGCGCGTCGGTGAGCGTGACCGGCGAGTCCCCGCAGTGGTTCAAGGTCAATATCAACGGCAACGTCGGCTATATCAGCAAGGCGTTCCTCGTGCAGAATCCGGTGCAGACGGAGACGCAGACCTCGCAGACGGACGCCCAGGCAGCGGCGCAGATCTCTGCTGAGATGAACAGCTACGTCAACTACGGCACGAATTACACGTATTATACGACGACGGAGGTCAATCTCCGCACCCAGCCGGGGACGGAGAGCGGGGTCGTGAGCAGCCTGGGCGGTGGCGCCGCCGTCACGGTGATCGGCGAAACGCCGAACTGGTTCGCCGTATCGGTGAACGGGGCGACCGGATACATCTCGAAGTCCTACCTGAGCAATACGAACACCTACACGAATACCGATGCGAACCAGGGCGAGACGTCAAGCGGCGACACGAACACCAACGTAGGTCCGGTCAGCGGCACGGTCATGAGCGTCGGGAACAATACGATCACGATCCAGGGCGACGACGGGAATATCTATTCGATCAACTACACCGACGCGTCGGTGAGCACGAGCAGCGGACTGCAGAGCGGGCTGTATATCTCGGCGATGATCGACTATTCCAACACGCTCGCGAACGGCGACCTCTACGCGACGAGCGTGAGCGGGTATTAAGCGACAGGATTCAGAACGGAAGATGCTGCAGGGCTGGATTGAGCGGCTCTGCAGTTTTTATGCGTAGGGTTCCCGCGCGGCGTTTTGCGGGGAATATCTGCGCGGCTGACGAGATGGGGGGGGAAGGCACATGGGCGGATGGAAGGAAAGACCGGACGGCGTTATACTCGACGTCGACGGCACACTGTGGGACTCGACCGGCATCGTGGCGGGCGCGTGGACGCGCGCCGTCCGGGAGCGGGGACATGAGGTCCTGGTGACCGCGGACAGGCTGAAGGGGCTGTTCGGCTTGACGATGGAGGCGATCGCCGCGCGGCTGCTGCCGCAGGTCTCACGGGAAGAGCAGGATCGGGTGATGGATCTGTGCTGCGTCTATGAGCAGCAGGCGCTCGAGGAGGATGAGTGCAGGATCTGTTATCCGGGCGTAGGTTCCACGATCAAGACGCTGTCAGAGATGCTGCGGCTGTTTATCGTCAGCAATTGCCAGTCCGGCTACATCGAATTGTTCCTGGAAAAGACAGGGCTCGGTCCCTATATCACGGACATCGAGTGCTATGGGAATACCGGCAGGGGCAAGGCGGACAATATCCGGCTGGTCATGGAACGCAATCGGCTCCGCGCGCCGATCTACGTCGGGGATACGCAGGGAGACTGCGACGCTGCGGCGGAGGCGGGCGTGCCGTTCGTGTACGCGGCGTACGGGTTCGGGCGGGTCGACCGCATGGACGCAAAGCTCGAGACGTTCGCGGAGCTTGCCGGTCTGATTGGGGAGTGCTGAGCACTCCGCATGTGCGGAGCTCAGGGCATTTGCAGAGTTGCCCGTCTGACCGGGATGCGAGGAACGGTTCCTGTACGCGCAAAGCTCGAGACGTTCGGTCTGGTCGGGAGCAAATAGAATGGAGGAAAGAGGGTGTTCCCGGGAACGCCCGGGGACAGGAGGAAGACGAGCGATGAAACGAATTCTCTGGATGGTGCTGGTGAACCTGTGGTTTGTCCCGTACGGACTTGCACGGCTGATCCGCATGGCGCGGCACCCGGAAAACTACACGCAGGAGGAGCGCTTTGCCTTGATCAAGCTGATCGACAAGCGCGCGATCAAGGGCGGCAGGGTGGATATCGACTGCCACGGGCTGGAGAATCTGCCGGACAAGGACGGCTATATCCTCTATCCGAACCATCAGGGCATGTTCGACGTGCTGGCGATCCTGCATGTGATGCCGCGCCCGGTCTCGGTGGTGCTGAAGAAGGAGCTCGCCAACATTCCGTTTCTGAAACAGGTATTCGCCTGTCTCGACGCGATCGCGCTCGACCGGCAGGATCCGAGGCAGGGCATGAAGGTGATCCTGAAGGTCGCCGAGGAGGTTGGCAAGGGGCGCAACTATATCATTTTCGCGGAGGGCACGCGCAGCAGAAACGGCAATCAGCTGCTGGAGTTCAAGGGCGGCAGTTTCAAGAGCGCGATGAAAGCGAAATGCCCGGTCGTCCCGGTGGCGCTGCTGGATTCCTACAAGGCGTTCGACACAGGCTCGATCGCCCGCCAGAAGGTGCAGGTGCATTTCCTGCCGCCGATCCTGCCCGAAGAATACGAGGGAATGAAGACCGTGGAGCTCGCCGCGCTCGTGAAGAGCCGGATCGAGATGAAGATCGCGGAAACGGAAGGGGCGTCTCTTGACTGAGCGCTATTGCCTTTTTGCGCAAGCTTATGAAGGGTATGTATAATTGTGTGTATTGCTCAATATATTTTGCCAATCGCGTTCTTCTCGTAATACTCTGAGAATGTGAATTTCCTTTCGGGATTCAATAAGAATATAGAAAATGATAGAAGGCGGAAATGGCTTTTTGTAAATAGAATAATTCCGATATATGATTCGTGTTTTAGGAAATGTGCTACCTATGTAACCTAATCGACTCATTTCATTTTTTATGTCATCTTGAAAACGCTTGGCTCGTGTTTGCCCAAATTCGCTTTCAATGTAGTCCGCGATGTCAGCTACATCATAGATTGCTTCCCATGTTAATATAACGTTATAATTTTGCATTCTTTCTTGTATCTCTCAATTCGTTTATTTTTGCAAAGGCATCTTCTAAAGATAACTCTCTTCCAGATTCCATGTCATCGATGCCCTTATCCAGCAAGTGGAGAAGTGTTTGCTTTTTTGCAAAATTATCCAGCGATTCATGTTTTGTCAGTTCCATATAATCACCCCTTATAATGATATATGTAGTTTGATTGTTTCTGTTCATACTGTATCACAGAAATGAAAATTCTACAACTAGATTTATGTGTATAGATTTTGTATGTCTGGGATACAATATTCCGGAAAATGAAACTGCCGCCTGTGGCGGCGGAACGGAGACAGATATGGCTGAGAATCAAAGGAAGGGCGAACAGAGCATCGAGTTTCGGGAGGCGCCGTATATCCTGAGCGGCGCGTCGGCGGTCGGTCCGAAGGAGGGCGAGGGACCGCTCGGGGAGTCGTTCGATCTCGTGGCGCCGGATGCGGGGCTCGGGGAAGAGACCTGGGAAGAGGCGGAGAGTGAATTGCAAAGAGAGGCTTTGCAGACTGCAATCGGGAAGGCGGAGTTGACGAGCGGGCAGATCCGTTACCTGTTCGGCGGCGACCTGCTGGCGCAGCTGACCGCGACCGCGTTCGGAAACGGAGACGCGGGCATTCCGCTGTTTGGAGTGTACGGCGCTTGTTCGACCTGCGGAGAGTCGCTCACGTTGGCGGCGATGGCGGTCGCGGGCGGGTACGCGGAGCATGCGGCGACGGTCACCTCCAGCCATTTCGGCAGCGCCGAGAAGGAGTTTCGGTTTCCCCTGGGATACGGAAACCAGCGTCCCCTTTCAGCTACCTGGACGGTCACCGG
>CANQYP010000073.1 GCA_947628045.1 uncultured Lachnospiraceae bacterium
ATGTGATACATTGTTCTTAAAGACGGTAATCGGAGGTGCCAACGGTGGGGAAAACGGCAGACAAATCTGTATACAGGTCACGGGTCATAGACGGGACGGTAGAAAAATATCTTGAGGTTTTCGGTGCAATCTGCATAGAAGGACCAAAATGGTGTGGGAAAACCTGGACTTCTTCCTATCACAGCAACAGCGAATTTCTGATAGGTGATCCCACAAATAACTTTCAAAACAGGACTCTGGCGGAGATATCGCCTTCGATTGTCCTCGAAGGAGCGACGCCGAGGCTGATTGACGAATGGCAGGAGGTTCCGCCGCTCTGGGACGCCGTGCGTTACACTGTTGACCAGAGGGCGAAAAAAGGACAGTTTATCCTGACCGGTTCTTCCACGCCGAAAAGAAAGGGAATCCTGCACAGCGGAGCAGGCAGGATAGGAAAGATCCGCATGAGGACAATGTCCCTTTACGAATCCGGTGAATCCAGTGGAGCAGTCTCGCTGAAGGATCTGTGCGGCGGGGAAATGGTTCCTGCGCTGACGGGAGAGGTGGACTTGAGAGACCTTGCGTATTATGTGGTTCGAGGAGGCTGGCCCGGAAATCTGGATACTTCTGCGGATAACGCGTCGCTTTTGCCGCAGTCTTATCTCGACGCAATTCTTGACGACGACATGCAGCGCATCGACGGTAAAAGATATGATGTCTCCAAAATGCGCCTATTACTGCGCTCTCTTGCCAGAAATGAAAGCACTACGGCAACAAATAAAAAGCTGCTGAATGATATCCGGGAAGCTGACGACGAAACGTTGGATGGAGATACTGTAGCGACGTATCTCGATGTGTTTGAACGCTTATTTCTTCTCGACAATCAGCCGCCTTTTTCTGCCAACATCCGGTCCTCTGTTCGCGTAAAACAAGCGGAAAAACGCCATTTCTGCGATCCGGCTCTTGCATGCGCGCTGCTGAAAGCGACGCCGGATCGTCTGATTGGAGACCTTGAGACCTTTGGATTCCTGTTTGAGGCGCTTGTAGAGCGGGATCTGAAAATATATGCCGAGTCGTTCGGGGCAAATGTATTTCACTATCAGGATTACAACGGCAGGGAAGTTGATGCCGTGATAGAGCTTAAGGACGGGACCTGGTGTGCGTTTGAGATCAAGCTTGGTGCAAATCAGATTGAGAAAGCCGCGTCCGACCTGCTCTCATTGAAAAACAGCCTCGCTGCCGGCGGCGGTGTACCGCCAGCGGTTCTCTGTGTGATCTGCGGCATGTCGAACGCTGCTTATATGCGACCAGACGGAGTATTTGTTGTACCGATTACAGCGTTGAAAAATTAGGTTTGGAACGCAGGCATGACGATAGAGGAAAAGATATCTTGACAAAATAAGTTCTATATAGTACCATTTATTTTGAAAAGGGAGACGTCCTTTTTTGTGCTGTGCAGCAAAACTGCCGTTTCTTTCCTTGCGGGACGGCAGAGCAGGGAGATGGAAAAGAAGATGGAAACGCGAACCGGTTTTTTGATTTCTCAGATCAAGCAGATTCAGGGCAGGGTATTTGACCGACTTCTGCAGGCGTGCGGGGTGGAGGAGTTTAACGGACCGCAGGGGCACATTCTGTATGTGCTGTGGCAGAGCGACGGGATTCCGATCGTGGAGCTTGCGCAGAAGACGGGACTGGCGAAAAACACGCTTACCGCAATGCTTTGCCGGATGGAGACGGGCGGTCTGATCCGCAGGGAGGTTTCCCCTTCGGACAGGAGACAGAGCCTGATTCACCTGACGCCGAAAGCGCGTGCCCTGGAACAGCGCTACGACCAGGTTTCCCGGCAGATGAATGACTGCTTTTTCCAGGGTTTTGAGGAACGGGAGATCGAAGAGCTGGAGCGGTATCTGGATCGTATTGTCTCAAATCTGGGACAGACTGAACAGGCATTAAAGAAAGGATGTGCGATATGGCAAAAGTAAAGACCAGGATCGGCAATGATTTTTGTCCGCAGACGCTGTTTCTCTATGGGACGAAACAGGAGGACGGGCAGCCCCATTTCGGGTTGTTCTGTTGGTTTGGATATTTCCATTCTGACGAAGGGCTTGGGGTGATGGCATGCATAGGAGAGGAAAAGCAGACCAAGGATCTGATACGCAAAAACGGCATGTTCTCGGCAAACCTTGTATCGGAACAGTTGCTGCCGCTGGCGGATTATTACGGCTGCACCTACGGGAGGACCGCGCCCGATAAGATGAGGCGGCTGCCGACCGTGACGTGGGGAGAGGTGCTGGACGTGCCGACCATCGCGGAAAGTCCTGTCAGCTTTGAGCTGGAGGTGAAGAAGACCTTGCCGATGGGAGACGGCTCGGACATATTCCTCTGCCTGATCCGCAACGTGACGATCGAGGAAAAACTGCTGGATAAGACGATTCCCTTCCATGAACGGCTGATGCAGGCGGCTCCGGTGCTGGCTCCGGGCGAGGATACCTATTCCTCCATCGATGGGCGATACCTTGGGAAATGGGGCGAGCCTGGGAAAAATTTGGCTGCCAATTAAAAGGGTTATTGCGTGTACCTGCTTTCCCGTAATGATGCGGTTTATATGAAAAAAGATTAAGCTATAAAAAAGGCGCCGGGAGCATGTTCCGGGCAGAGCTTTAGGAACGCAGACTTTTCACAAGCCGGAAGACCTGCTCCGCGGTGTCCGCCAGATTGCGTGCGGCGTTCTCGCGATCCATCGCTTTCTCAAGCGTGACGACGTCCCGGAGAATGGGGAAGAACGCGTCGATGCCCGCGGCGTTGCAGGCGTTTGCGCCCGCGGCGGCGCTGCCGGAGAAAGCGATCACCGGCTTGCTGTATTTCCTGGCGATCTGTGCGACGCCGACCGGGGCTTTGCCCATCACGGTCTGGGCGTCCAGTCTGCCTTCCCCTGTGACTACGAGATCGGCGTCTTTCACATAGTCTTCTAAATGTGTTTCTTCCAGCACGATCCGGACGCCGGACTCCAGCACCGCGTTTGTGAAGGCGAGAAACGCGAATCCGAGCCCGCCCGCGGCGCCTGTCCCCGCCTGATTTTTGTCAGCGCGGGGATATTTTTTTGAAACTGTCAGGTCAGCATACGCGTCGAGCCACCGATCCATCTGGAGGACCATAGCAGGGGTCGCGCCCTTCTGCGGTCCGTAGACCGCGCTCGCCCCGCGCTCCCCGCACAGAGGATTCGTCACGTCACAGGCGACGCGGAAACTGCACCCGCGCAGCTGGGGGAGCACGGAATCATCGGTGATCGTCTGCAGCTCCCCGAGTCCCTTTGCGCCGAGAGAGACCTGCTCACCCTTTTCATTATGCAAGCCGTAGCCCAGCGCCTGGAGCATTCCGATCCCGCCGTCGTTGGTGGCGCTCCCGCCGATCCCCACGATGAAACGGCGGCAGCCCTTTGCGACGGCAGTGCGGATCAGTTCGCCGACTCCGTAGGTGGTGGTGTTCATGGGGTTGCGCTCGCTCACAGGGACAAGCGTGATCCCCGCCGCGCCGGACATTTCCAGAACAGCCGTCCTGCCGTCATCCAGGATTCCATAGGCGCATTCCACCGGTCTGCCGAGCGGACCTGTGACCGTCACTTTTTCTATATGCCCGCCCATTCCGCGCGCGAGAGCCTCGACGGTTCCCTCGCCGCCGTCCGCGAGCGGGCGTACGCACACCCGGGCGTCCGGGAAGACCCGGAGAATCCCCTGTCGGGCTGCCTCGCCCGCCTCAAGGGAAGTCAGGCTCCCCTTAAACGAATCGATCGCGATTACGATTTTCATTGCTGAATCCTTTCTCTGGCTCCCCACACACAGTCCAAGTTCATTTGAGAGGAGAGACCGTTTCCCTGTTTCACAAGGTATATAATGCTGAGACCGGAAAATACCATGCGGATTGTTCCGGACCTATGACGTTTGATTTCTGATATTTATCATAGTGTAAGATCGCGTAAAAATCAACGGAAAACGTTTAATCACAAAAGGCAGTCATATGATAAACAGGAAGATACTTGTAGAAAATCCGGATTTCTGTATAATAGTTTAATATAAGGTAATATCCTGCGTTGTTTAGAAAAGCAGGGACATAATTTTATTCATGAGGATGTTAAAGGAATCAGGACCTTGATAGATGGTTTTATGACAGGGGATCGACTGACAGAAGGGTCAGAGCGGCAAAAAAGGGAGAGAAGGGAGCAGGCATGAACATAAATCAACTGAAATACGTGCTTGAGGTTGCGGGCTCGTCTTCCATGCGGGAGGCGTCCACCAGGCTGTATATATCGCAGCCGGCGCTGTCCGAGAGCATCCGTGAGCTGGAGGAAGAGCTGGGGATACTGATCTTCGAGAGAACGAACAAGGGGATCTCCCTGACCGATGAGGGCAGGGATTTCGTCAGCTATGCGAAACAGGCGGTGGGGCAGTATGAAATACTCGAAGACCGGTATCTGGCAAGGGACAGCGGCAGGGAGCGTTTCTCTGTCTCCACGCAGCACTACAATTTCGCCATCAAGGCGTTTACTGCCGTGATCCGGGGCATGCAGCCGAAAAAATACACATTCTCCATACATGAGACGAAAACCAAGGAAGTCCTCGACGACGTCAGGAGCCTGAAAAGCGAGGTTGGCGTCGTATCCTTCTCCGGCTCCAATGAGGCTGTGATCAGGAAACTGTTTCGGGAGTATGAGCTGGAGTTTACTCCGCTTATGAGGAAGGAGACCTATGTATATGTCTGGAAGGACCATGAATTTGCGGGGCGGGAGGAGATTTCCATAGAAGAGATGCGCAAGTACCCGTGCATATCGTTCGACCAGAGCAATGACGGCAGGTTTTACCTGACAGAGGAGGCGATGGCGGATTACTCCTTCGACAAAATGATCAAATCCGACGACAGGGCGACGTCTATGGAGATCATAGCGGAGCTTGGGGGCTATGCCATAGGCTCCGGAATGCTGTCCGGGGAGGACGCTATCCTTCAGGGACTGACAGCCATAAAGCTGAAAGAGGAGGACCCGCTCACGATCGGATATCTCACGCGGAAGGGCAGCAAGCGATCGGCATACGGGAGCGCATACATTGAGGAGCTCCTGAAATACAAGGAGCTCTGAGAGTGAAAACAGTGGGAGAGCAAAGGATTGGAAACGACGATCAGTGATAAGCAGAGCTTATCACCAACGATAAAATGGAACGAATTTACAAATGCGGGGAGCCGCATTATAATCATAGCAGTTTGAAGGAAGGAGGCGGAAATGATGAAACGTTTTGAGATTTGCATGCAGAATACCATCATGTGCTGTCGAATGCTGTACTCCCGGACATATCATGTGGCTGGGGCGTTCCGTGATCCGTTTCTGCGCCTCAATCGAATGAGACCATAGCAGTGTGCTGCAATGCGTCGATTTTGCCATTTGTCCGGGAGCGAAAAGTAAGCCCCCGGTTTTTTCATGCAAAAATCGGGCATCAATATGAAACCAGACGGAAGGGGCGCCGGCATGGATTGGGAATTTATCAGCACATATATCCCTTTGTACCGGGAGGCGGCAGTGCTCACTGTGAAAACCGGTTTTGCGGGAATTTTCATCGCCATACTTTTGGGCTTGCTCTGTGAGTTTATCGTGTACTGCAGGATTCCTGTTTTGCGAAGGATAGTCGCGGCATACATCGAGCTGAGCCGGAACACACCGCTGCTGATACAGCTTTTTTTCATCTATTACGGGCTCCCTAAGATCGGGATCCGTACGGACGCGCAGGCGTGCGGCGTGGCGGGGTTAGCGTTCCTCGGCGGAAGTTACATGGCGGAGGCGTTCCGGAGCGGAGTGGAGGCGATCGATGCGGCTCAGGAAGAGAGCGCGTACAGCCTCGGACTCAGTAAACTACAGACCGTCTGCTACGTGATCCTTCCGCAGGCTTTTGCGATCAGCGCGCCCGCTTTCATCGCGAATGTGATCTTTCTGCTGAAGGAGACCAGCGTTTTTTCGGCGGTCAGCCTGATGGATCTGATGTTTACCGCGAAGGACCTGATCGGCTTGTATTACAACACGACGGAGAGTCTTGCCCTGCTGGTCGTTTTCTATCTCCTGATCCTGCTGCCGGTCTCCCTGCTGGGCAGCGTGCTGGAAAGGAGGCTGCGCTATGCCGGATTTGGGACTTGACGTTCTGTTTAAGGGCAGAAATTTCGCAAGACTCCTGGGCGGGCTGGGGATCGCCCTGAAGATCAGCGTGATCTCGATCCTTGTCAGCATCGTACTCGGTACGGTTCTCGGGGTGCTGAGGCAGAGGGAGAATCTGCTGCTGAAAGCTGTCATGAGGCTGTATCTGGAAATCATACGCATCATGCCTCAGATGGTCCTTCTGTTCCTCGTCTATTTCGGCACAGCCAGATCCTTCGGCTGGGATCTGTCGGGAGAGACGGCGTCCGTGATCGTGTTCTCCCTGTGGGGCACGGCGGAGATGAGCGACCTTGTGCGGGGCGCGCTGAGCAGTATTCCGCTCCACCAGCAGGAAAGCGCTCTGGCGCTGGGAATGCAAAAGGCGCAGGTGTATCGCTATGTGGTGCTGCCGCAGGCGGTGCGGAGGCTGATCCCGCTGTCGATCAACCTCATCACAAGGATGATCAAGACGACCAGTCTGGTGCTGATGATCGGCGTGGTCGAGGTCCTGAAGGTCGCGCAGCAGATCATCGAGGCGAACCGCATGAGCAGTCCGAACGCGGCGTTCGGGGTATATCTGACCGTGTTTGTTCTGTACTTCCTCATGTGTTGGCCGATCAGTATGCTGGCGGGAAGACTGGAAAAGAGATGGGGGTGAGATTCGTGCCGGGGATTGTTTTGGAAATCTCACATCTGCATAAGGCTTACGGGCAAAACACAGTGATCGAAGACCTGAGCCTCACTGTACGGGAGGGCGAAGTCATCGTGATCGTGGGACCGAGCGGATGCGGGAAGAGCACGCTGCTGCGATGTATCAACGCCCTGGAGGGCATTCAGGGAGGAGAAGTGAGGCTGCATGGAGATCCCGTCCTGAAGGGGAGCAAAAATCTGCCGGAGATACGGCAGAAGATCGGGATGGTCTTTCAGAATTATGAACTTTTTCCGCATATGACTGTGCTCGACAATATCATGCTGGCGCCTGTGAAGGCGCAGAGGCGAAAGAAGAGCGAAGTCCGGGAGGAGGCGCTGTCCCTGCTGAGAAGGGTGGGATTGGAAACGAAGGCTGACAGCTTTCCGAGGCAGCTCTCCGGCGGACAGAAACAGCGCGTGGCGATCGTCCGTGCGTTGTGCATGCACCCCGAACTTCTTCTGTTCGATGAGGTGACAGCCGCGCTCGACCCGGAGATGGTCCGGGAAGTCCTGGAGGTGATCCTCGATCTGGCAAACCAGGGAAAGACAATGCTTGTCGTGACCCATGAAATGCAGTTCGCGAGAGCGATCGCGGATTGGGTGGTCTTTCTGGACGATGGAAAGATCTGTGAGGAGGGGACGCCGGAAGGATTTTTTGACCACCCCCAAACAGAGCGCGCAAAAAAATTTTTGAACACATTTACCTTTGAGCGTAAAGCTCGTCAACCAAAAACAATGGAATGGGATAGATCCCAGGGAGGATTATTATGAAAAAGTTAAAATATGTTTTTGCGTTATTATTCACATTTGTACTGGCATTTTCACTGACGGCGTTCGCGGACGATTCTGACGCCGTCTACCGCACGCTCGATGAGATCAAGGAGAGCGGAACGATCAACATCGGCGTCTTCTCCGACAAAAATCCGTTCGGATATGTAGATGAAAACGGAGAATATCAGGGCTACGACGTGTACTTCGCGGAGCGCATCGGGGAAGACCTCGGCGTGGAGATCAACTATGTGTCCACAGAGGCGGCGAACCGGGTGGAGTATCTGGAGACCGGCAAGGTGGACATCATCCTCGCGAACTTTACCGTGACCGACGAGCGCGCCGAGAAGGTGGACTTCGCTCTGCCGTATATGAATGTCGCGCTTGGCGTGGTATCTCCGGACAGCCGGGTGATCACGGACCTTTCTCAGCTCGGCGACGACGATGAAGTCATTGTGATCTCTGGGACGACCGCGGAGACCTATCTGATCGAGAACAATCCGGAAATCAAACTTCAGAAATATGACACCTACGCAAACGCGAAAAACGCGCTCGAGAACGGGAACGCCGCCGCGTGGGCGAACGACAACACTGAGGTAATTGCTTACGCGCTCCAGAATCCGGGTTATACGGTGGGCATTCCGTCTCTGGGCAGCCAGGACACCATTGCCCCGGCAGTGTCAAAGGGAAATGAAACGCTCCTGAACTGGATCAACGATGAGATCAAGGCGCTCGCGTCGGAGAACTTTTTCCATAAGGATTATGAGGAAACGCTTGCGGATACATACGGTCTTGATTATGAGGAAAGCCTTGTAGTGGAGGGCGGAGAGCCTTCTGAGGGCGAAGAGGCGACGGAGAGCGCCGAGGCGGAAGACAGCAGTGAGGCGGCGGACAGCGCCGACGTGTCGGAGCGCGTTACGCTTACCGTGGGCGCAAGCTCGACGCCGCATGCGGAACTTCTCGAGCTGGTGAAACCGGTGCTCGCAGAGCAGGGGATCGATCTTGAAATCGTGATCTACGACGACTATGTGCTCCCCAACACCGCGCTGCAGGATGGCACCCTGGACGCGAACTATTTCCAGCACACACCGTATCTGAACAGCTTTAATGAATCGAACGGAACGGATCTGGTCTCTGCCGGGCTGATCCACTATGAGCCTTTCGGAATCTACAGCTCCAGCGTGACCGATCTGAGCGATCTGGCGGACGGCGCGACGATCATTGTCCCGGATGACGATTCCAATCAGACCAGAGCCCTGCTCCTGCTCGCGCAGGAGGGACTGGTGGAGCTGCCGGAGGACGCGTCCGTGGAGTCCGGCGTCACGATCCTGGATATCGTGAATGACAACGGATACGAGATTCTGGCGGCGCAGGCAGATGCGATCCCGTCCCTGCTGCAGAACAGCGACGACGGCACGATCGCTGTGATCAACTACAATTACGCGCTCGGGGCTGGATTCAAGACTTCGGACGCCCTGGCGATCGAGGACGCATCCGGCGACGCCGCGCAGACCTATGCCAATATCGTTGCGGTCCGCAACGGGGATGAGAACGATCCTTCCATTCAGGCTCTGGTGAAAGCGCTCCAGGACGGCGTGGTAGAGGAGTACAACGAACAGACCGGCGCCGGGATCGTGGCGATTCAGTAAAACGTGGATCTTCGGGAGGCTTTTGCCTCCCGGAGTTGAAAGGAAAAGGACGTATGATCGAACTTCGGCATCTCGGAAAAACATACAAGACCGCGGACAGAGAGATCGTCGCCCTGGAGGATATCAACCTGTCCATACAGGACGGCGAGATATTCGGGATCATCGGATTGTCCGGGGCAGGGAAAAGCACTCTGGTGCGCTGCGTCAATCTTCTGGAAAAACCGTCGTCGGGGCATGTCTTCATAGACGGGGAGGATATCACCGAATTTGATCGGAAAAGCCTCTTGCGTCTGCGCCGATCGATCGGCATGATCTTTCAGGGCTTTAATTTGCTGGAGCAGCGGTCCGTCCTCCGCAACGTCACCTTCCCTCTGGAGGTGTCCGGGGTGAAACGCGCGGCGGCGCGGGAGAGGGCGACGGAGCTTTTGAAACTCGTAGGTCTTTCGGACCGGGCGGAATCCTTTCCATCCCAGCTCTCCGGCGGACAGAAACAGCGCGTAGCCATCGCCCGCGCTCTGGCGACAAATCCCAAGTATCTGCTCTGTGATGAGGCGACCTCCGCTCTGGATCCAAACACGACCAGATCGATCCTGGAGCTGCTGAAAAAAATCAACCAGACGCTGGGCGTGACGATTATCGTGATCACGCATGAGATGAAGGTCATCTACCAGATCTGCGACAGGGTCGCGGTGCTGGATCAGAGCAGGATCGCGGAGGAAGGCAGGGTCAGCGAGGTCTTCACCAATCCGCGTTCGGAGATAGCGAGGAAGCTGATACTGCCCGAGCGAATCGGAATTTCCTGGCAGAAGGACAGTTCCGCCATACGGCAGGAGGTGTAGCGGATGTTTTCTGAAATGCTCATAAAACTATGGAAAAACGGGATCATTCAGATGGGGATCTGGGAGACCATTTATATGACGGTACTTTCCTCCCTGATCGCCTATGTGATCGGACTTCCGCTGGGCGTGATCCTGCATATCACAGATGCGGAGGGAATCTACCCGCTGCGCTGGGTAAACCGTATCCTCGGTCTGTTTGTCAATTTCTTCCGCAGCATACCGTTTATCATATTGATGGTCGCCATGCTGCCGGTCGCGAAACTGATCGTCGGGGTCAGCCTGGGGAACAGGGCGATGATCGTGATGCTCGTGATCGCCGCCTCCCCTTATGTGGCGCGGATGGTGGAAAGCTCTCTGAAGGAAGTAAACGCGGGCGTGATCGAGGCGGCGCAGTCGATGGGAGCGAACAACTTTCAGCTTGTGTGGAAGGTACTTCTCCCGGAGGCAAAGCCCTCGCTGATCGTCGGGTCGGTGATTTCGATGGTGACGATCCTGGGATACTCCGCGATGGCATCGACCATAGGCGGCACCGGGCTGGGGCAGATCGCCATCAGCTATGGTCATCAGCGTTTCAATCCCGACGTCACCTGGTGCTGCGTCATCCTTACGGTGATCATCGTTCAGGTCATTCAGGAGATCGGGACATGGATCGCGCACAAGACGGACAAGAGGTACAGCGGAGGTTCCGCGGTGAAATGAAGGCATAATTGCCTTGCTGGTTTTTCTGCACGTTCAGCCGCCTTTCTGGTATAGCAAGATCAGAAAGGCGGCTTTTTTTCTGTTGAGTAAGGCTAAAATATATTTTTGGACATCCCTCAAAATTTGCGCCGGTATTTGGGATAAAATCCGGGTGACAGGCGACGCGGTTTTATGGTAAAATCAGGAGAAAGAATACAGAAAAATGCAAAAGAATGGAGAATGAAAAAGAGAGCAGAAGAACGCGAAAGATGGGAGAATGAAAAAAGAGAGCAGAAGAATGCGAAAGAATGAAAAAGATTGAAGAATAAAAAAGAAAACAGAAGAATGCAAAAGAAAACAGAAAAGGAGGGCGTTGTGATGAGCAAAAAATTTCGAGTCGGAGTGGTCGGCGCGGGCGCGATCAGCGGGCGGTACATTGGTACGATCCAGAAGAAGTTTCCGATGATGGAGATCGTTGCGGTCTGCGCGACCCGCATGGAGAGCGCGAGACGCAGGGCGGAGGAGTTCGGGCTTGCGGCGTGCACGCTGGACGAGATGCTGGGGGATCCTTCTATTGACATGATCCTGAACCTGACCCCGGTGGGGGCGCACTATGAGATCATACGAAAGGCGTTGCTGGCGGGGAAACACGTCTACACGGAGAAGACGATGACGGACGACCCGGAGAAGGCGAAGGAGCTGGCGGCGCTGGCAGAGAAGAAAAATTTGTATCTCGGCAGCGCGCCGGACACGTTTCTGGGAGCCGCGGTGCAGACCGCAAGACAGGCGCTCGACGCGGGCGAGATCGGCGAGGTCACATCGTTTGCGCTCGCGGCGAACCGCAACAACAACGCGCTGCTGAGCATGTTTTCTTTTCTTCGCATACCGGGAGCCGGGATCTGCTATGATTACGCGGGCTATTATATCACCGCCCTCGTGAGCCTGCTGGGACCGGTGGAGCGTGTCGCCGCGGTGGTGCGCGCGCCTTACCCGACGCATGTGAACGTCAATCCGCAGAGCCCGGAGTATGGGCAGGTCATGGATACGCCGAACGAGAGCGAGGTCTCGGCGGTGCTGCAGCTGAAGAGCGGAGTCGCGGGAACCTTCATGGTGAATGCGGACAACGTGATGGCGGATCAGGCGTATTTCGCGATCTACGGGACGAAGGGGATCCTCTACCTGACCGACCCGAACCAGTTCGGAGGGGACGTGAAGATCCTGCGCGAGCCGGAGAATTTCCGGACGCCGTCCGAGCCGGAGATTCTGCCGCCGGTGAATCCTTACGGGGACGAGAACCGCGGGCTTGGCGCGGCAGACCTTGTGGACGCCATCGTGAACGGGCGGAGACCACGCGCCTCGAAGGAGCTTGCTGTGCATGTGCTGGACGTGCTGCACGCCATGCTGGAGGGCGGGAAGAGCGGGGCGTTCGTGCAGCTGGAGACGACCTGCGAGCGCCCGGAGCCGCTGGTTGGCGAAAGGTTTTAGGTCTAGTTCACAAACAACAACGAGCCCTGCAAGCCTCGAAAAGCCTTTGGCTTTCCTCGGTCGCGGGCAGTCGCCCTACAAAGTTGTCGTCTGACAAAGCCGTCTGCAAGCAGCCGTTTTGCCAACCGACACCTTTGCATGGCTCGTTGCTTTCGCGAAAAATATCCCCCGGGGAGGCTTGCGGAGCATTTTTTCCTCCTGTATAATGCCTGTATAAAGCAGAAAATAAAAAACGATTCGATTTCTGCTTACAGCTGCGCAGCTGAAATGAAAGATTAACAGGAGGAACATATTATGCATATGGCGGATGCTTTGGTTGCGCCGGCGGTGGCGGGCACGATGTATGTCTGTTCTGCGGCGGCGGCAGCCTACTCGATAAAGAAGGTGCGCCTGGATACGGACACGAAGAAGGTTCCGTTGATGGGGGTCATGGGCGCGTTTGTGTTT
>CANQYP010000074.1 GCA_947628045.1 uncultured Lachnospiraceae bacterium
CTCGGAGCTGCAGTCGGCGTGGTACACGGACCTGATGATGGGGAACTTTTTCTGTGTGACCTGCCCGTACCTTTTTATCCTGGATACGGTCGCCTTCTTTCCGCTGATCCGCGGCAGACATTCGTTCGAGGCGGTCGCGCGCATCCGCGAGACGACGCAGCTCCTTCTGGACGTCTACTCGGATGGGGACGTGCGTTACCTGCACCCCTTAAAGGTCTGGAACCGTTATTCGACGACGATGTTCCTGCCGCACTGCTGCAGGGACGAAAGCGGCGTTTTCGAGCCTCTGACGGACGGCGTGGCGACGAGCCGTTATTACAGCCTGATCCAGTCGGGGTCGGGCTACGGGCAGGACCAGACGAGCGACAGCCACGACCGTTTTTTCATCAAGGCAAAGGCGGATTATCTGAGCGGGCAGTTCACGGACGAGACGGAGGATATGATCATCGAGAGCACGATGACGCGCGACCCGAAGATGCACGCGCTGCTCAAGCAGTATTTTGAGCCGGCGGACTATTTCGAGGTGCGCGACCGCATGATCGGCAGCGGCGCGATCGGCGGCAAGGCGTGCGGCATGCTGACGGCGCGGAAGATCGTGGACAAGGCGCTGGAGGGCTACCACAAACACTCGGAGCAGCACGATTCCTTCTACATCGGCTCCGATGTGTTCTACACCTACATCGTGTCGAACGGCTGCTGGGAGACGCGCATCCGGCAGAAGACGGAGGAAGGATACTTAAGCGCCGCGCAGGAGCTCAAAGAGGCGCTGCTCTCCGGGCAGTTCCCGAGCAATATCCGGGAGCAGTTCCGCAACATGCTGGAGTATTTCGGTCAGAACCCGATCATCGTGCGCTCGTCGAGCCTTCTGGAGGACGGATTCGGGAACGCGTTCGCCGGGAAGTACGAGTCGGTGTTCTGCCCGAATCGCGGCGAGCTCGAGGAGCGGATGCAGGCGTTCGAGGACGCGGTGCGCACGGTCTACGCGAGCACGATGGACCCGTCGGCGCTTGAGTACCGCCAGAAACGCGGGCTTGCCGACAGCGACGAGCAGATGGCGGTGCTGGTGCAGCGTGTGTCGGGCTCGTATTACGGGCCGTATTTCATGCCGTGCACGGCGGGCGTCGGCTACAGCTACAGCGCCTACAAGTGGATGCCGGACATGGATCCGGCGGCGGGGATGCTGCGCATCGTGATGGGGCTTGGGACGAAGGCGGTGGACCGCACGGAGAACGATTATCCGCGCCTCGTGAACCTGGACCGACCGGAGGTGACGATGCTCGTGAAGATCGCGGATAAGCACCGTTTCTCCCAGCACAAGATCGACGTGATCAACATGGCGGAGAACCGCACGCAGGAGGTGGCGCTGTCCGAGCTTTTGCCGCATCTGCCGCAGTGGTACAAGAATGTGGTATTGGAGCACGATTACGAGGCGGAGGATCGCCTGCGCGAGATGGGGCGGCCGCGGGACATCTATTTCGTGAGCTGTCAGCGCCTGCTGGCGAATCGGAAATTTACCTCGATGATGAAGAAGATGCTCCACGAGCTGCAGAAAGCCTACGACAACCCGGTGGACATCGAGTACACGGTGAACTTGAGTCAGGGCGGCGATTTTGTCGTCAACCTTTTGCAGTGCCGTCCGCTCTACGTCGGGAAGGACGAGGTCAGCACGCAGCTGCCGGAGGTCAGCGCGGAGAAGATCTTCTTTGAGATCACGCAGTCCTCGATGGGGCAGTCGGCGGCGAAGAAGATCGACGTGGTGGTCCAGGTGGAGCCGAAGGAATACTATGAATTCCCGTACGCGCAGAAACCGCGCGTGGCGGACGCGATCGGGGCGGTGAACCGGTATTACAAGGGCAGGAACAAAAACATTCTGCTCACGGCGCCGGGACGCATCGGCACCTCGTCGCCGGAGCTCGGCGTGCCGGTGAAGTTCGTCGACATCTCCGGGTTCTGCGCGATCTGCGAGGTCACGGACAACCGCGCCGGATACATGCCGGAGCTCAGCTACGGCAGCCACATGTTCCAGGATCTGGTCGAGTCGGAGATCTTCTACGGCGCGATCTTCGGGGATCACCGGACAAAATGCTACCAGCGGGACTATTTTGAGGGACGGACAAATCTCTTCCCGGAGATCTGCCCGGAGGAGGCGGAGCTGTCCGGCATCCTGCGCGTCTACGAGGTCGAGCGCCTGAAACTTTGGGTGGACGGCGTGAACAATCACGCGCTGTGCGCGGAGGAGTAGAAATCTTTTCAAATAAAAAAAGTATCTTGATATCCCGCCTGTATAGCGACTATAATAAAGTCAGACTTTAGATGTGTCGCGGGGAAAGGCGGGATATTTTTATGAAATTGTTGATTGTCGAAGACGACCACGGGCTGGCGGAGGGCATCGCTTTCTCGATGGGACGCGACGGATATGAGCTCAGCCATGCCGGGACGCTCGCGGCTGCGCGAAAGCTGCTGGAGACGGAAAGCCCTGATGCGGTGCTGCTCGACCTCAATCTCCCGGACGGCGACGGAATCGCGTTCTGCCGGGAGATACGGGAGACGTCTCAGGTTCCGATCCTGATGCTGACAGCCCGTGATCTGGAGACGGACGAGGTGCGGGGGCTTTTGAGCGGGGCGGACGATTACCTGACAAAGCCGTTTTCTCTCGCGGTGCTCAAGGCGAGGCTGGACACGGTGCTGCGGCGGAGCAAAAGACCAGCGACAGGGCAAACGGGCAGAGGCGCCTTTTATGGCGATACGATAGACCGCATGGGCGGGGAGCAGGGTGCCGGAACGCGCGGAACAGACGGGAAACAAGGCGCCGGAATGCGCGATTCAGATGGGGAACGCATGCTGGTGTGCGGGGAGATACGGCTGCTGCCCGGAAATATGAAGGTCTGGCGCGGGGAGCGTGAGGTCGAGTGCAGCGCGACGGAATTCCGCCTCCTGCACTATCTGATGGAGAACCGCGGGCAGGTGCTGCTCAAGGAACAGATTTTGGGGCGCGTCTGGGACAGCTCCGGGAATTTTGTCGACGAGAACACTCTGCAGGTGACGGTCGGCAGGCTGCGGAGGAAACTCGAGGAGGATCCTTCCAATCCGGCTTATATCCGGACCGTTCACGGGCTGGGGTATATATTTGCACAGTAGATTTTTGAAACGACAGGCAGAAGAGACAAGGAGGATTGCCATGAAAGAACGATTAAAATCCGCAAACCCATATCTGCCGCTCTGGGAGCATGTCCCGGACGGCGAGCCGCGCGTGTTCACGTACAACGGCGAGACGCGCGTCTATGTCTATGGTTCGCATGACACCGAGCGCAGCGAATACTGCGGCAGGGACCAGGTCGTGTGGAGCGCGCCCGTGGACGACCTGACGGACTGGACCTGTCACGGGGTCTGCTACCGAGCGACGGACGATTCCATACTCTTCGCGCCGGACGTGGTGCAAAAGGGCGACACTTTCTATCTCTATGCCGCCGAGGATCACGGCTCGCGGATCATGGTCGCCAGCTCGAAGAATCCGGCGGGACCGTTTGAGAACCCGAGACTCACGCAGCTCGGCTTTGACCCCGGCATTCTGGTGGACGACGACGGCAGAGTGTACGCGTTCTGGGGATTCTGCCGGGCATTCTGCGCGGAGCTGGAGGACGACATGTGTACGATCAGGGAGGGCACCCTTCGCTGCGATCCCATCGGGCACACGCCGGATCCGTGGAACGAGAAGAACAACGAGACAGGTGTCGACCTGCGGGATGCCTTTTTTGAGGCGTCGTCCCCGCGGAAGATCAACGGGAAATATGTCTATGTCTACTCAAAACGCTACGTGACGCCTGTGCCGGAGCTGGGCGTGTACGAGCCGTGCAACGGTTTCCTCAGCTACAAATGGTCGGACCGTCCGCTCGACGGTTATCAGGACGGCGGCGACATCTCGTTCAACGGCGGCGAGATCCTGCGGCTTTCGGACGGCAGCGGGCAGCAGACCTACCGCTGGGGCAACAACCACGGCGGTCTCGTGGAGATCGGCGGGCAGTGGTACATCTTCTATCACCGCCAGACCGGAACAGATGAATTTTCCAGACAGGGCATGATCGAGCCGGTCGACGTCGCGGTCGGAAAGGACGGAAAGATCTACATCGGGGATATTACTTATGTAAACGGCGAGCTGGTGGGCGCGCGGCCGGTGGAGGAGACCTCCTCGGGCGCGTCGGTGAACGGTATTGACGCGTATAAGCTCATCTCCGCGGGTTATGCCTGTCATCTTTCGCCGCTCGGAGGGGCGTACATCAAGCCGGTGTATGAGCAGACGGACGGCGTCTCCGCGCCGATCGTGCATATCACGGACGGCACGACCGCCGGGTTCCGTTACCTGCAGTTTGGGCTGAATGCCCCGGAGAGCTGCACCGTCTCGATGAATTGCAGCGCGGAAATGCATGTGAAGGTCCGGGTCGACGCGTGGCGCGGCAGGGTAGTCGCGGAGTTTGACGCGCAGCCGGGCAGGACAGAGTACTGCGCGCCGCTTAGCTGCGGGCTCATCGGCAGACGCGCGGTATATTTCGAGTTCTGTGGGGACGGCGAGGCGGAGTTTGACTGGTTCACCTTCGACCGCTAGGCGACGGTCGGCGGACGGGGAATATCTCTTCTACGGAGCAGGGAGGGCAGGATGGGCAGAAACGGGATCTGGGTTCTCGTGTTTGGCGTGTTGGCGTTCGTCGGCCTGTTTGCGGGCGTCTGCAGCTTTTTCTACTATCGGTGGCTGATCGGGCGGTTGACGCGGATGCTGCGCGCGTATCAGAGGCATGCGTCTGCGCGGGAGAAGGCGGGGACCGCCGCCGTGCCGGAACAGCAGGCGGACAGAAACGCAGAAGAGCAGATCGCCGATACGCGGGAGTCAAAGCTGGAGGCGCAGCTGCGAAAACTTCTGCGTCAGTCTGAAAACTTGCGGGAACAGGCGAAGAGAGACCGGGAAAGCCTCGCCGGACTGCTGTCGGATCTGTCGCATCAGCTCAAGACGCCGCTTGCGAATGTCGTAATGGACACGGAGCTTTTGCAGGAGGACGGGCTTACGCCGGAGGAGCGCAGGAACTTCGAGCTGCATATCAAAGAACAGGCAGAGAAGATGCAGTGGCTTTTGTCGGCGCTTGTGAAGGCGTCGCGGCTGGAGCGCGGTATCGTGCATTTTGAGGCGACACGGCAGGACATTCTGCCGACCCTCGCGCAGAGCGTGAGCGCGGTGTACCGGCAGGCGCAGGAGAAAGGCATTTCAATCGAAGTGGCAGAGGAGAAAGACACAGAGGGATCTGACGGCGCGGACAACGCAGGCCGTTCGGCTGAGGCGGATCAAAGCGGGCGCCCCTGCGAGCGTCTGCTGTACCACAACCGCAGGTGGACGGCGGAGGCGATCACGAACATTCTGGAGAATGCGGTCAAGTACAGCCCGCGCGGCTCAAAGATTCAGATCGTTCTGGAATCGCTTTCCATTTACACCAAGATCAATATTCTCGATCAGGGACCGGGTGTGCCGAGGGAGGAATACAATCAGATCTTCCGGCGGTTTTACCGTGGGAAACAGACGGAGGAGCGTGAGGGAACCGGGCTGGGGCTGTATCTGGCACAGGTGATTCTTGCGCAGGAAAAGGGTTATGTCACAGTCTCGGACAACCCGGAGGGCGGGAGCTGTTTCTCCGTCTTTCTGCTGAATGAGTCGGCGTAATAAGGTTCCGTCTTTTCAGAAAAGGTCTTTTATCAGGTTGAACGTATGCGCGGCAAAGAATACTGACAAAACTGTCAGTATTTTTTTGCGGGATTGTCAGCGCGCTGTCAGCGCTGCCCGGTATAGTAAGAGGCAGGTGGGGCAGATCCTGCCGGAGAATTGGCGAAGGAGGACAGGGCATTGGAGATTTTGAAGACAGTCGGACTGAAAAAGTATTACGGGAGCGGGACAAGTCTCGTGAAGGCGCTCGACGGTGTTGACCTGAGCATAGAAGAAGGAGAGTTTGCTGCTGTGGTCGGCAGCTCCGGGAGCGGGAAGTCGACGCTTTTACACATGCTCGGCGGGCTGGACGACCCGACGGAGGGCAAGGTGATCGTGGACGGGAAGGACATCTCGGCGCTGAAGGACACGGAGCTGACGATTTTCCGGAGGAGGAATATCGGGTTTATTTTCCAGAATTACAATCTGGTGCCGGTGCTGAATGTCTACGAGAATGTGGTGCTGCCGCTGGAGCTGGACGGAGAAAAACCGGATCAGAAGTTCGTGCGCGAGGTGATGGAGATCCTCGGCGTCTATGAGCGCAGGGCGAGCATGCCGAACCAGCTCTCGGGCGGGCAGCAGCAGCGCGTGGCGATCGCGCGGGCTCTGGCGAGCAAGCCCGCGATTGTCCTCGCGGACGAGCCGACCGGGAACCTGGATTCGCGCAATTCCAAGGAGGTCGTCGGGCTTTTGAAGGTGACGGGGGAGCAGTTTGGGCAGACGATCGTGATGATCACGCACAACGAGGCGCTTGCGCAGCTCTGCAGCCGTGTGATCCGTATCGAGGACGGGCGGATCTGGAAAGACAAAACAAATGCGGAGAAGTCCGTGCGGCGGATGGCGGCAGGGACCTTAGCGCCAACGGGAATATTGCCGGAAATGCAGCCGGGACGGCAGGGGAGGGGACAGGAATGAGGAACAATAATCAGAAGGTCATCCGACGCCTGTCCGCGCGCAGTCTGGCGAACAGCCGGGTGCGCAACCGGATCGCGGTGCTGGCGATCGCGCTCACGAGTCTGTTGTTCACGGGAATTTTCACTTTTCTGGAAGGGAGCATCCAGATCACGGAGGAAGAGACGATGCGCGAGCTTGGCACGCGCACGCACGCGGGGCTGAAGGACGCGACTTGGGAGCAAATGGAGCGGATCGTACAGAATCCCGAGGTGAAAGCTTATTCCTGGAACATTTTCATCGGCATCGCGGACAATATCCCGACGAGACAGAGTGAGCTGCGCTATGCGTCGGGCAGGGACGAGCTGGAGAATTCGTTCGTTGAGCTGGAGGAAGGGACGATGCCGCGGGAACGGCTCGACCTGATCGCGGATACGATCGTGCTTGAGGCGCTTGGCGTTGAACCAAAGCTCGGCGCACAGGTGCCGGTCTCGTTCGAGTTTCTGGGTGAGCCGCACAGAGAGACCTTTACGCTCTGCGGCTGGTACAGAGGCAGCTACATCAGCCATGCGAGCGAGCTTTATCTGTCGGAAACGTACTGGGAGGAGCTGCGCGCCGGGCGCACGGACGGGGAGTTTACCGCGATCGGTGAGGCTGATCCGAAATACAGGGGCATGGGGCTTTACAGCGTGAACCTTTGGTTCAGGAACGCGCACGGGATCGAGGAACGCGTGCGCAGGATCATCGAGGAGGCAGGTTACGAACCGGGGACGGAGCTTGATTACGGCGTGAACTGGGCTTATATGAGCAGCCGCGCGGACAGTCTGGACACAGTGCAGATCGTGCTGCTTGCCGGCGCATTGTTTGCCGTGATTCTCACCGGATATCTGATCATTCACAATATCTTTCAGATCTCGATCCGCGGGGACATCCGTTTCTATGGACTGCTGAAAACGGTCGGAACGACCGGAAAACAGATTCGGAAATTGGTGCGCCGCCAGGCGTGGATCCTCTCCGCGGTCGGGATCCCTTTGGGTCTGTGTCTGGGATTCATATTATGTAAACATGTATTTCCGTTTGCCACCGGTTTCCTGGATCTGCGCGGCATGGAGAAAAGCGTCGTGTTTCGTCCGTGGATCGCGTTGTTCGGGGCGCTGTTTTCTCTGGTGACCGTGTATTTCAGCTGCCGCAAGCCGGCGCGCGTCGCCGCGAAGGTCTCTCCGATAGAGGCGGTGCGCTACACGGAGGGCGGGGGACACGGAGAGGAGAAGAGACGGAAAAGAGGACGCAGGACAGAGAAGAAGTCAGGCGGAGAAAGAAAATATAAGGCAAAGGAGAAGGACATGCGCTCAGCGGGACCCGGCGGACGAATCCCGCGCATGGCGCTCGCGAATCTCGGGCGGAACAAGGGGAAGACCTGCGCGGTCGTGCTGTCGATGACTTTCTCGATCGTTCTGCTCGCGCTCGTCCTCACTGTGATGAACAGCTTTCGGCTCGACTCTTATATTGAGGCGCGGATGACCGGAGATTTTCTGCTCGCGAATACGAATCTGACCGGAACCCGTATCAGCATGGATATGACGCTCGACGAGGCATACATCGCGGAGGCGGACAAGCAGCAGGGGATCACAGCGCGAGACGAGATCTGGGCGCGGTACGGCGGACCGAAACTGCATCTGAGCGAGGCGGCGAGGAAGAAGTTTGCCGTTCTCGACGAGCAGGGACTGGTCTTCTTTAATGACAGGTACGGGGATCTGTCCAGAGAGACGATCGAGAAGGTCAAGACCGGAGAATACGGGATTTACACGAACGAATATGCGTACACACCGGAGCTGCTGGAACGGATCCCGGTGCTGGAGGGAACGTTTGACGCGGAGAAATTTCAGAGCGGGAACTATGTGCTGGTCGGGAATTTTTACGGAAATACGCAGACGGACGAGCCTTTGTACCATGTAGGCGAAACGATCACTGTGGGAATGGCGACGGCGGACTCTGAGTATGAGGAGGAACTGGATGACGACGGCAATACGCAGTATGTTGATCTGACAAATACACAGGAAAAGGAGTACGAGGTGATGGCGGTGGTTGATCTGCCGACGAGCATGCGGGACGGAGGAATCTCTCCGAACTCCTTCGACCTTGTGCTGCCGCTCGCAGATGTGAAACAACAGAGTGAGATGAGCGCGGGGCAGCTGCTGGCGGTCGCGTACGAGGTGGAGCCGGAATTCCGGGAATCGTTTGAACATTTTGCAAAGCAGTACACGCAGAATGTCAACCCGCAGATGGGATATCTCTCGGCGGATTCGCTGAGGACGGAATTCTCCCGCATGATCCGTTCCGTTGGGCTGATCGGCGTTCTTCTTGCGGCGGTCGTCGCGCTCGTCGGCATCCTCAATTTCCTGAATTCCGTGTTGACCGGGATCCAGGCGCGCCGCCGCGAATTCGCGATGCTGCAGAGCATCGGCATGAGCGGAAAACAGCTCCGGCGGCTCCTGATATACGAGGGCGTCTGTTACGCGCTGATCTCCGGGGTGCTTGGGATCGCGCTCGGGAGCGTGATCGGATATTTCGCGGTCGGCAGCCTGGAGCGGATGATCCTGTTCTTCCGCTATCGGTATACGGCGCTGCCCTATCTGATCCTGCTGCCGGTGTTCCTGGCGCTGTCAATGCTCCTGCCGTCGCTCGCGTGCAGAAGGCTTGCGCGCGCGAGCATTGTGGAACGGCTGCGCGAGGCGGAGACCTGAAGAGTGGGCATTAAGGTTTGGGTTACAGGCAGCGGTATGCGACCTCCCCGCCGCAGATCGTGGCGTGCACCTTCCCATACAGCTCCATTCCCGTGAACGGGCTGTTCTCGGACTTTGAGTGGTAGTTCCCGGCGATGAAGGCCTCGTCCGGGTTGAAGACCACGAGGTCGGCGGCGCAGCCGGGAACGACGGAGCCGTAGAGCAGCCGCTCTGTCGGAATATTGCCGGACGGCTGCTTTGCGCTGCTGTAGAGCGTCTGCCCCGCCGCTGAGAAAGACAGCGGCACGTCGTTGCAGGAAAGCGGACAGGACAGCTGTCCGCCGCGGCTTTGCTGAGCCAGCGCGTTCAGACGGTACAGCCTTGCGGGTCCCGCGGTCATGCGCTCCAGCAGCTGCATAAGCGTCAGATGACCGGGGCGCACCAGATTCGTGACGCCGAGGGCGAGCGAAGTCTCGAGCCCGATGATCCCGCTCGGCGCGGAGAAGAAGTCTTCCTTTTGCTTTTCCTCTGTGCTGTGCGGGGCGTGGTCGGTCGCGATCAGTTCAATCGTGCCGTCGCGTAGCCCCTCGATGATCGCCAGGCGGTCATCCTCGGTGCGCAGGGGCGGATTCATCTTGGCATACGTGCCGTATTTCGCGACCGCGTCCTCTGTGAGGGAGAAGTGGTGCGGGGTCGCCTCGGCGAAGATCCGCGCCCCGAGCGCCTTTGCGCTGCGCACGAGGGCGACGGAATGCGCCGAGCTGATGTGCTGGATGTTGACCGGAGCGCCCGTGTGCAGGGCGAGCATACAGTCACGGGCGACCAGGATATCCTCGGCGATCGCGGGCGCCGTGCGGTTCGCGCCAGCCTTCTCGATAAAGGACGGATGCTCCTCGTGGAAGGAGAGCGGCAGCCCGAGCGCGTGCGCCTCCAGCATGGCGCGTTCGGTCAGCTTTTCGTCGAGCAGAGGGACGCCGTCGTCGGTGAACCCAAACGCCCCCGCGTCAGCGAGCGCGGAGAAGTCGGTCAGCTCATGCCCCTGCAGTCCCTTGGTGATTGCCGCGGCGAAACGCACGCGGATCTGCTCTTTCTTTGCCCGCGCGATGAGGTCGCTCAGCACGGCGGCGCTGTCCACAGCCGGGCGGGTGTTCGCCATGCAGACGACGGTCGTGAAACCGCCCGCCGCCGCGGCAAGCGCGCCGGTGTGAAGATCCTCTTTCCAGGTCTGTCCGGGATCGCGGAAATGCACATGCACGTCGACGAGCCCCGGCGCGACGATGCAGCCGGAGGCGTCGATGACCTCTTCCTTATCGTCGATGGAACCCGGCGGGCAGATCTCGGCGATGATCCCGCCTTCTGTGCGAATGTCTGCCGGGTACTGTTCGCCGGTGCCCGGGGAAAGAACCGTTCCGTTTCTGATCAGCATATCGAACCTTGTTTCCTTTCTTAAAGCGTATTTCTGAGATTTATTTTATGGTGAGAACACGCCGCTGTCAAGCGTCAGTGAGCGCTGTGTTCCGGGAGAGGATGCCGTGATTTTCGCGCGCCGCTTTTCTGTTCCAAAAAAACAGTTGAAAAATATGCACAGATACGGTAGAATAATACAGATCATGTGATTCGATGAGAACCTGTTTGGATATGGATGCCCACGGGGCGGTTAGCGGTTCATGTCTCTGCGGGGCGTAAAAGTATAAGGAGGAAGACAGATTATGGTTGCAGCAGGTGAGTTTAGAAACGGTATGACCCTGGAGATGGAGGGGAGCGTTTATCAGATCCTCGAGTTTCAGCACGTCAAGCCGGGCAAGGGCGCTGCCTTTGTCAGAACGAAATTAAAAAATATCATCAGCGGCGGTGTGGTGGAGAAGACGTTCCGCCCGACTGAGAAGTTTCCGCCGGCGCGTATCGACCGCGTGGAGATGCAGTATCTCTACTCGGACGGCGATCTGTTCCATTTCATGAACACGGAGACGTACGACCAGATCGCGCTGAACCAGGAGCAGATTGGCGATGCGCTGAAGTTCGTCAAGGAGAACGAGATGGTGAAGATCTGTTCCCACAACGGCAATGTGTTCGCGGTAGAGCCGCCGCTTTTCGTGGAGCTCGAGGTGACGGACACCGAGCCCGGGTTCAAGGGCGACACGGCGACGGGTGCGACGAAACCTGCGACGGTGGAGACGGGCGCGACCGTGTATGTTCCGCTGTTTGTGGAGACCGGGGACAAGCTGAAGATCGACACCAGGACGGGCGAGTATCTGTCCAGAGTATAAATTCCTTATGCGCATTTGCGGGAGCGGCGCAGCCGGGAGATCGGCTGTGGCGCTCCTTTTTTGCACAGAAAAAGTTCTTAAAATTTGTGAATTTAACTTGCAATATGTGATTGAATGTGATATAGTTTGAGATGTAAAGTCTGAGCGCGAAAGCGTTTCCCTGTGCGATCGCACAAGAATTCAGCACTTGAACAAAAAAGAAAGGAGACAGGTATTTGGAGTATCAGGAATTTCTAGGGAATGTCAGAGACTTGGTACAAAAGAGAGTAGGAGAGAACGGGAGGGTAAGGATCGACGCTGTGCCGAGGAACAACCGGAACAGCATTGATACGATGACGATACTGAAGGGAGAAAGCAATGTATCGCCGGCGATCTATATGGACACGTACTACCAGAATTATCTGGACGGGGACTCGGTGGAGATGATCGCGGAGCAGATCGAGGAATTCCATAGGAGGAATGCGAAGGAGGCGAACTACGACCTGTCCTACTATACGGATTACGAGCAGGTGCGCGGGCGGATCGTGTGCAGGCTTGTGAATTACGGGAAGAACCGGGAGCTGCTCTGCCGGGTTCCGCACCGGAGGTTCCTGGATCTCGCCGTGGTCTATTATTACAAGATGGAGGACGACACGTTCGGGGACGCGAGCATTCTCGTGAAGAACGAGCACGCGCAGATGTGGGACGCCGACCGGGAAGAGATCGACGACGCGGCAATGAGCAACACAGCCAGGCTGATGCCCTACGAATGTATCTGCATCGCCGATATGATACGGGACCTGACCGGGGCGCAGATGGAGGAGCTCTGCGGGGAGCCGATCCCGATGTATGTCCTGACGAACCGGGAGAGATGTTTCGGCGCGGCGATGATCCTGTACCCGGCTGTCCTGGAGGCGGTCGGAGAGG
>CANQYP010000075.1 GCA_947628045.1 uncultured Lachnospiraceae bacterium
GACGAAGATGGGCACGTTCTCGCAGTACCAGTACCCGCACGCGCTGGCGCGTTACGCGGAGATCGGCCGCTATGTGGGCTTAAGCGGCAAGGACGATCAGGAGGTCTTCGAGAAACTGCTCGACAAGCTCGAGGAGCTGATGCGCACGATCGAGATCAAGCCGACCATCAAGGACTACGGAGTGAAGGAGGATTACTTCCTCGAGACGCTCGACGAGATGACGGAGCAGGCGTTCAACGACCAGTGCACCGGCGCAAACCCAAGATATCCGCTGATGTCGGAGCTGAAGGAAATCTATCTGAAGGCATATTACGGAAAAGAGAAGAAGTAAATTCATAGATTCTCGGAATCTGATGCAAAAAGATTCTTATACAGAAGTAGATTTTTGCTAAAAATTTGGAAGAAGTTGGCGAAAATTCAAGGATTGAATAAAAAACCAAAGGTTCCGGGAGATTATAGATTTAAGAAGGAGGGAATCTTATGAGTAAAAAAGAGTTGATCGTGACACGTTCTTATAAAAAGGTTTATCGCGACGGCGATCGTATCGTGAAAGTGTTCACGCCGGAGCACGGCAAGGCGAATGTCTTCAACGAGGCGCTCTGCCAGGCGCGCGTGGAGGAGAGCGGTTTTGAGATCCCGAAGGTGCTCGATGTCACGCAGATGGACGGCGGCTGGGCGATCGCGGTCGAGTACGTAGAGGGCAAGACGATGGAGCAGATCATGCAGGAGGACCCGACGCATCTGGAGCAGCACATGGAGGAGTTTGTCGATGTGCAGCTCGCCATGCACGCGAAGAAGGCTCCGCGCCTGACGCTGCAGAAGGACAAATTCGCGCGCAAGATCAACAGCCTGAAGGATGTGCTCGACGCGACGGCACGCTATGAGCTCTGCACCAGGCTCGACTCTATGCCGAATCATACAAAGCTCTGCCACGGCGACTTCAACCCGAGCAATGTGATCGTCTCCGCGGACGGAAAGAAGTGGGTGGTAGACTGGGCGCATGCAACGCAGGGCAACGCGAGCGGCGATACGGCAATCACCTACCTTGAGTTTGCGCTGAAGGACAAGAAGATGGCGGATCTCTACCTCGACCTGTTCTGCCGCAAGAGCGACACCGCGAAACAGTACGTGCAGAAGTGGATGCCAATCGCGGCGGCGGCACAGCTGACGAAGGGCATTCCGGAAGAGCGCGAATTTCTGCTCCATTGGGCGGACATCATCGATTTCCAGTAAACAGGAAATGAAACAAAGCTCTAGTGTATAAACTGATACTGAATGAAGTGAGGGTAGAGCCAGTTCCTTTGCAGTTTGTTGTGGGGGAGCTGGCTTTTTTAGGAAAAATCTTTATAAACTGGGTAAAGAATGAAGAACAAGAGTGCCCGGTGGGATATTGCTGCCCATGCATATCCTACCGGGCGCATTTCGTCCAGTTTACTAGAGAATTTCAGCTCCGCCCAACCCACTTGTCGAGCGCCTCGAGCAGTTTCGGCACCTCGATCGGCTTTGCGATGTGGTCGTTCATGCCGGACTCCAGGGCGTCGCGGATATCGTCCGCAAAGGCGTTGGCAGTCATGGCGATGATCGGGAGACGCTTTGTGTCTTCGCGGTCAAGATCGCGGATGCGCCGCGTCGCCTCATAGCCGTTCATGACCGGCATCTGGATATCCATGAACACGAGATCGTAATAATCCGGCGGATTCTTCACAACCATGTCTACAGCGGTCTGCCCGTCCTCAGCCTCTTCTACCGTGACGTCGATAAACCCGAGCAACTCCTTCGCGATTTCACGGTTGAGCTCATTGTCCTCGACCAGCAGGATCCGTTTCCCGCTGTAATTCGCCTCCTTGAGCTCAGCAGCCTCCAGCTTTTTTCCTTTCTCACCCTGCGCGAGCACCGACTTGAGCGCGTAGACGAGGCGGGAGCGGAAGAGCGGTTTCTCAATAAACGCCTGGATCCCTGCCTCCCTTGCCTCCGTCTCGATGTCGGACCAGTCGAAGGCGGAGAGGATGATGATCGGGATATCGTCCCCGACCCTCGCGCGGATCTCCCGCGCAGTCTCCACGCCGTCCATGCCCGGCATTTTCCAGTCCAGGATCACGGCGGCAAAGTCATTTTCGGATCTGTGCGCCGCGACGATCCGGTCGACGGCATCCTGCCCGCTCAGCACCCACTCGGACGTCATGCCGATATTTTCCAGAATGTCGCAGGTGCTGACGCAGGAATCCTGGTCGTCGTCCGCCACGAGAACATGCAGATTCGCCAGCTCCTGCACGTCGTCTGATTCGAGCTCCTGCAGTTTCAGATGGATCCGGACGGTAAACACGGAACCGACTCCCGGCGTGCTCTCCACATGGATATCGCCTTCCATCATGCGGACGATGTTGCGGGTGATGGACATGCCGAGTCCGGTGCCCTCGATGTTGTTGCTGATCGAATCCTTCGAGCGGCTGAACGGCTCGAAGATCGTCTTGAGAAATTCACTGTCCATGCCGACGCCGGTGTCCTCGCAGCTAAACTCGTAGCAGCCCATCCCGTGGATCCGCGAGTCGCGCTCCCGGATGGAGAATGTGATCGTCCCGCGCTCCGGGGTAAATTTCACGGCGTTTCCGAGAATATTCAGGAAGATCTGGCGCAGCCGCAGCTCGTCTCCGATCACGTCCTCATGTCCGATGTCCGCGATGTGTACCTTCAGATCCTGTTGCTTACTGTTCGTCTGGCTGCGGATGATGGTGACGATGCTGTCCACCATATCCGCCATGTTGAACGGCTCCTCGGACAGCGTGATCTTGCCGCTCTCGATCTTGGACATATCCAAAACGTCGTTGATCAACGCGAGCAGGTGTCGGCTGGAGACCGTGATCTTGCTCAGGCAATCGGTCAGACGGTCCTTGTCATCCATGTGCATCGCCGCCACGGCGGTCATGCCCATGATCGCGTTCATCGGCGTGCGGATATCGTGTGACATGCGCGCGAGGAAATCAGATTTTGCCTGGTTGGCTGCCTCTGCTGCCTCGGACGCATTTTTGAGTGCGAGACGGATCTCGAGCTCGCGCTCCTTCAGGCTCGTGACGTCCTGGATCGCATACAGGACCCGGGAAGGCAGACCGTCTTTTCGCTCCAGACAGAGGATCGACATATTCTCCCAGCGTTTTCCGCCTAAATCGATCTGATATTCAAACTGGAGATAAGGCACATCCTCTTTCAGATGCTCCTGCACATAGGCTTGCGAGATCACGGTGCCCATCTTCTGGCTGCTGTCGGTCTCCGCAATGTACTTCTGATCGAGACGGCGTACCAGCTCAGAGTATGTGCCGGTTCTCGATATGCTGCTTTCCTGTCCTTTCAGATATTCGTAAGTGTCCGTTTCATAGTCCACCAGCGCGAAACGCGTAAAAAGCGTGGGAACAGCGTCCACGATCCGGGACATTTCCTGCTTTTCAGAGACCAGACGACGGCGCTGCATTGCGTTCTTCACGACCAGATACAGCAGGTAAAGGACGAAGACGGCTATGAGCTTGATCTCCAGCCGAATCCCCGCGGAATCGGCTCCCCGCGCCATGCTGAAGGTCAGGGCGGATGGGAAACTTTGCATCAGCATCCAGTCGTCCCCCGGAAGGGGCATAACGTAAGCGCTGCCAGCGCCGTTTGAACCATTATAATTGAGACTCGTGGAGCTGTCGTTGGCAAGAGCCTGCTCCAGCTTTGTGTAATTGTCCCCAGACAGACGGTTCTTTTCCCTGAGAGAGGACAGGAGATTCTCCGGCTGGGAGCTGTCGCCTACGGCGAGAATGACGGTCCCGTCATGATCCAGAAGATAGGTGCTGCCGTTCAGACCGAAATAGTCGGTGGTGAGCATTTCCGTCATGGTATCGCCGCGCATGATGCCGCTCAGCACGCCGATGATCTGATCTTCATAATAAAACGGGGTATAAAAGATCATCAGCGTCTCGTTGGTGATCCGGGAATTGTAGATCACGCATTTGCCGCTGTTGCCCTGCATTCCCTGACGGAAATAATCGCGGTCCGAGAGATCTGCCGTCCGCCCGTCCGCCGTCAGATCCATTCCGTCTGCCGAGATGAATTCCACATAGTCGAAGGTGGAATGCTCCGTCATGTCCTGCAGAAGCGGCGCGTCAATCTCCGGCGCCGGGATCGTTGCGCTGTAGAGCCGAGCCATCATCTGCACATTCTGCTGAGAGGAGCGGATCAGGTCGTTGACGCGCTCGGCAGTCTGCTTGGTCGCCGCCTCGATGAAATTGTCGTTCTGTTCGATGATGCGCTGACGATTTTCTTTCGCGAAGGTATAAAAAGAAAAGATGATAAAAACGAGCAGTACGCCGAGAAACAAAAGATCCCAGATGATTTTTTTGTTTTCCCTTTTGGCGTTTGTACGAAAGTTTGTCTTCATGGTTCCCCTCCACTGGCCGGTTTTTGCAAAATCAGTCAAGACAAGGGGCGCCGATCACGTTTGCCCCTGATTTTATTTGAACACGGATAAAATTTGACGTTGCTACAATTCTAACATGAGAGATTGGAAGATGCAACAGGAACCGCGCGGAACTTGTGAGCAAATGGAAGAGCCGTGCACAAGCCCGAAAAAGTGCTGCTTTCGTGAAAATTAAGATTCATATACTTGACTATTTTTCACGAAAGGTGCAATATTATTTACAGAAGAAACTTGGGGGAGTGACTTCTGCGAAATAATTGATGAAGGGTAAGGGACGAAAGTGAAGAAGAAAAGAAAAGGCTTAAAGATTGCTGTCATTCTCATTGTCTGCCTGTTAGCGGCGGGACTTGGCGTGCTCGGATTTTATCTGTACAAGCAGGCGAACAGCGGTCTTTTTTTTGAGGATACGAGGATCAACGGTTACGATGTTTCTGAGAAGACCTGCAAGGAGGTCCTGATGATGCTGGAGCGCGACTACAGCGCCCCGAAGGTGGAGCTTAAGGAGGGCGGGGAGAGCGCGCTGACGCTGACGCTCGACGAGATGGGCTACACGATCGATCAGATGGAGCTTTTGAGCAGACTGCAGGAGTGCATGCGCGAGCAGAATGTCCGGCTGCTCTTCAGCCTGATGGACGGCAATGAATTCGAGGTGGAGATTCCGTTCCACTATGATGAGGCGGTCTTCCAGGGCGCGATCACTTCCGCGAAACTCGCGAAACCGCGCGTATCAAGCGTGGACGCCTCCCTGCAGTTCAACGGCACGGAGTATTTTATCGAGCCGGAGGTGTACGGCAATGAGATGGACGACGCGGACCTGCGCGTGCTTGTGAAGGATTTTGTCGACAAGCTGACGTCGAACAACCGTCCGCAGCCGGATGCGTCCATTGATATCCCGGATTCCTTCTATTTCGTTCCGGCGGTGACGCAGGACGACGCGAAGATGAACGCGCTGATGAACACCTACAATGCCTTCTGCAAGGCGAAGATATCCCTGTTGTTCGGCGAGCAGAAGGAGGTCGTGGACTGGTCCGTGATCCAGAATTGGCTGGACGTCGACGAGAACGGCGAGGGGACGCTGCGCGAGGAGGACATTTATAATTATGTGTACGATCTTGCGGCGCGCTACGATACGTTGTATTACGGGCGGGAGTTTGTCACGCATGACGGGCGCACGATCTCCTTTGAGTCCGGTGATTATGGCTACCAGATGGACAGGGACGGCGAGGCGGCGCAGCTGATCAATGATATCTACGCCAACACAGAGGTCGAGCGGGAGCCGGTGTATGCGGTCAAGGGCTACAAGCGCAACGGCAGGGACGACATCTGCGGCAATTATGTGGAGGTCAATCTGTCCGCGCAGCATCTATGGTTCTATCTGGACGGGAATCTGATCGTCGAATCGGATATCGTTTCCGGTCTGCCGAAAGACGAGCGCGAGACGATGACCGGCGTGTTCTGTATTCCTTATAAGAAGAGCCCGGAGACCTTGAAGGGTGATACCTGGGAGGAGAAGGTCACATACTGGATGCCGTTCTACGACGGGCAGGGATTGCACGACGCCCCGTGGAGAAATTCGTTCGGCGGGAGCATTTACCAGACGAACGGCTCGCACGGCTGCGTGAACCTTCCGTATGACGCGGCGCGGCAGATTTACGAGAATATGCCGGAGCGTTTCCCGATCTTCCTGTACAAATGATGCCGCTCCGTGAATGGGATTCCACTCGCCAGGATGCTGTCTGCGGGTGGAATCGGGCTTTGCAGACGGATTGCTTTTAAGATTTTTCGAGAACGCAAAATAGCTGGTTGACAAACGAAAACGGCTGGTATATAATAAGTTCCGCTGAAAAGATGTGCGCATAGCTCAGCTGGATAGAGCGTTTGGCTACGGACCAAAAGGTCGGGGGTTCGAATCCTCTTGCGCACGCTATGAGGGACCGCGCGCCATGTGGTGTGCGGTTCGTTTTTGTATAAAGGAGGCTCTGGGTTGATCGGTTCAAAATGTTTATATGAAATCGCGCCGGAAGACAGATTCGGCAAAATGAGTTTTGACAAAGTGTATTTTGGAGGCACGCCGCGGGGAGCCATCGAGATCTACAGGGAGCGTCTGGTATTCTATAAGAAGAACAATTCGACACTCAAGCTGCTAGGCATAATCGGGGCTTTGATGGAAGGAAAAGGAGAAAGGGATCTCATCATATCCCGTCATATGATCGTGGAAAGCGAGAGAGACGAAGACGTTTTTACCTTCACGACGAAAGATGGGAGAAAAGGATATGTAAAACTTTACGGTTTTTCAAAACAGGAGGCGGGAGACGCCCTGGAGGCGTTTTTGAGACCGCGGCAGAAATTGTAAAACGAGGTAAAAAACACTTTACCTGTCTGACAGGTTCATGGTAAAGTAAAGAGGGCTACAATCATTCTGAAATTGCAAAGGAGAGGCTTTCTATGGGCGGTATTTTTGGAGTTGCGTCAAAAACGAGCTGTACTTTGGAATTGTTTTACGGGGTGGACTATCACTCCCATCTGGGGACGCGCCGCGGCGGCATGGCGGTGTACGGGGAGCGCGGGTTCCAGCGGGCGATCCACAACATCGAGAATTCCCCGTTCCGCACGAAACTGGAGCGCGATGTGGAGGAGATGGAGGGCAATCTCGGGATCGGCTGTATCTCTGATTACGAGCCGCAGCCCCTTCTGATCCAGTCGCACCTCGGGAGTTTTGCGATCACGACGGTCGGCAAGATCAACAACATGGACGAGCTGTTACGGTACGTCTATGAGAACGGAAACGCGCATTTCCAGGAGATGAGCAGCGGTCAGGTGAACGCGACGGAGCTGGTCGCCTCTCTGATCTGCAAGAAGGACAGCATTGTCGAGGGGATCCAGTTTGTGCAGGAGATCGTGGACGGTTCCATGACGCTGCTGCTGATGACGAAGGACGGGCTGTACGCGGCGAGGGACCGCCTGGGCAGGACGCCGCTCGTGATCGGGCATAAAGAGGGTTCCTACTGTGTATCATTTGAGAGCTTTGCGTACCTCAATCTGGGCTATGCGGATTACAAGGAGCTCGGTCCGGCGGAGATCGCGTTTGTGACGCCGGACGGGGTGCAGACGCTTGCCGGACCGGGTAAGAAGATGCGGATCTGTTCGTTCCTCTGGGTGTATTACGGATATCCGACCTCTTCTTATGAAGGCGTAAACGTCGAGGAGATGCGCTACCATTGCGGGAGCATGCTTGCGAAACGCGACAAGGGGAACGTCGCCCCGGATATCGTGGCGGGCGTGCCGGATTCCGGCACCGCGCACGCGATCGGCTATGCGAACGAATCGGGCTTTCCGTACGCGCGTCCGTTCATCAAATACACGCCGACTTGGCCGCGGTCGTTCATGCCGACGAAACAGAGCCAGCGCAACCTGATCGCGCGCATGAAACTGATCCCGGTCAAGGCATTGATCAAAGAGAAAAAGCTTTTGCTGATCGACGACTCGATCGTGCGCGGCACGCAGCTGAGAGAGACGACCGAATTCCTGTACCAGAGCGGGGCGAAAGAGGTGCACGTGCGCCCGGCATGCCCGCCGCTTTTGTACGGCTGCAAATACCTCAATTTCTCGCGCTCAAAGTCCGAGATGGATCTGATCACGCGCAGGATCATCAAGGAGCGGGAGGGCGACAATGTCCCGCAGGAGGTGCTCGACGATTACGCGGACCCGACGAGCAAGCGCTACGCGGAGCTGCTCGAGGCGATCCGCAAGCAGCAGAATTTCACGACGCTGCGCTACCATCGGCTGGACGACATGGAAGAGTCGATCGGCATCCCGCCGTGCAAGCTGTGTACCTATTGTTTCAATGGAAAAGAATAAAAAAGCGGAGTCTGCTCCGGCAGGGGCATTGGAATGCATTTTTGTATCTGCTGTTTCAACGGCAAAGAATAAAAAAGCAGTGGGCGAGGAAGGCAGAGAAAGAAATACATAGCAGGACAGACAGATAAGGAAAAACCGATATGATCGATACGATACTGTGGGATATCGACGACACGCTGCTCGACTTCGGGAGATCCGAGGCTTGCGGGATTCGCGCCTGCCTGGCGGAGATCGGGTTTCAGGGCTGCGATGAGGCGATGATCGCGCGCTATTCCGCGATCAACCGGCGTCACTGGGAGGCGTTGGAGCGCGGGGAGCTGACGAAACCGGAGGTGCTCGTGGGGCGGTTCCGCTGTTTCTTTGAGACGGAGGGGATCGCGTGCCCGGACGTGGAGGCGTTCAACGGCTCTTATGAGAAAAAGCTCGGAGAAAATTTTTTTGAGAACGAGCGCTCGCTGGAGCTGTGCCGGAGATTGAAGGGCAGAGTGCGTCAGTACGTCGTGACGAACGGGGCGCTGCAGGTACAGAGGAACAAGCTGAAGTACTCCGGGCTCGGGGACTGCATGGACGGGGCGTTCATCTCGGACGAGGTCGGCGCGGAGAAACCGATGAAGGCGTTTTTTGCACATGTCTTCGAGCAGATCGGGACGCCGGAGCCGGGCACATGTATGATCGTCGGCGATTCCCTGACGAGCGATATGAGAGGCGGGAACAACGCCGGGCTGCTCTGTTGTTGGTACAACCCACGGGGGAAGGAGAACACCTCCGACGTGCGGGTGGACTATGAGATCCGCAGCATCTGGGAGGTTGAACGTCTGCTCGCGGAGAGCGGGAATGGAGAGGACAAAAGATGACGAAAAAGAAACTGGCGCTGGAGATCATCGCGCGCCTGAAGGAACAGTATCCGGTCGCGGACTGCACGCTGGATTACGATCAGGCGTGGAAACTGCTCGTGAGCGTTCGGCTGGCGGCGCAGTGCACGGACGCGCGGGTCAACGTGGTCGTGGAGAAATTGTACGAGAAATTTCCGGACGTGGCGGCGCTTGCCGCGGCACAGCCGGAGGAGATCGAGGAGATCGTAAAGCCCTGCGGGCTGGGCAGGAGCAAGGCGCGGGATATCAGCGCCTGCATGCGGATCCTGCAGGAGCAGTACGACGGGAAGGTGCCGGACGACTTCGACACGCTCCTGAAACTCCCGGGCGTCGGGCGCAAGAGCGCGAACCTGATCATGGGCGATGTGTTCGGGAAACCGGCGATCGTCACGGACACGCATTGCATCCGTCTTGTCAACCGCATGGGGCTGGTCGACGGTGTCACGGAGCCGAAGAAGGTGGAGATGGCGCTCTGGGAGCTGATTCCGCCCGAGGAAGGCAACGATTTCTGCCACCGCCTGGTGCAGCATGGGCGCGAGGTCTGCACGGCGCGCACAAAGCCGCACTGCGACCGCTGCACGCTCGCTGACATCTGCAAAAAAGCCGGCGTCTCGTGACAGGGCGGCGTGTTCGCGTGGCGTTCTCACCCCCGGGGCGCGCTGTCGGTTGACGAGAGGACTTGGAGCTGCCCGCTGCCGGTGCCCTTGAATGACGGATCAACCGCGGGGCGCGCTGTCTGCCGGCGGGGATTTCCGCGCGGCGTTTTCTTTGCAGAACTGATACATTTCTTCGTACGATTCCAGCTCTTCTTCCGTGGAGGGCAGCGCGGGGATCAGCCCGGTGCAATCCGTGGAAGAACAGACGCTTTTGGAAAAACAGGAGTCAGTCAGATCGACCTCTTCGGTTCTGGCGGACTCTCCTTTTTTTGCAACCTGTTCGGTCTTGCTCTTTTCTGACATGGTTTCTTCCTCTTTTCTGCATGTTCAATGTGTTTCCCTGAAAGGTAGTATGCCGGATTACCGGATAATTATGCGCTTTAGCATGAGCCATTTATATTTTTGTGATTAAAATAAAATAATTAGTTGCAATATATAACAAAATGTGTTATCATGGAGCAACAGAAACGAGGTGGGAGAGGAAAGGGAAAACAGTGTATAGTTTGGTGAGATCAGCCGTCCTGTACGGCGTTGCCTGTAAAATGATCACGGTGGAGGCGGACGCGAGCGACGGGCTCCCGGCGTTTTCCATGGTCGGGTATCTGTCTTCGGAGGTGCGGGAGGCGCAGGACCGCGTCAGGACGGCGCTGAAGAATTCGGGCTACCGGCTCCCGCCCAAGAAGATCACCGTCAACCTTGCGCCGGCGGATATCCGGAAGTCAGGTCCCGGCTTTGACCTGCCGATCGCGATTGCCGTGATGGCAGCCTACGGACACATTCCGGGGGAGGCGCTCCGGGATGTGTTTCTCGCCGGGGAGCTGGGGCTGGACGGTAGCATTCACGGGATCCACGGCGTGCTCGGCATGGTGATGGAGGCGAAACGCGCGGGCTGCGCCACATGCATTGTCCCGCTTGCGAATCTGCGGGAAGGCGCTGTGATTCAGGGGATCACGGTGTACGGCGCCGGACACCTGAGCGAGATCGTGGCGCATTTCACAGTCGGAGAGAAATTGCCGGTCGGGTCTGCGCGTGCGGCGATGGCGGAACCGCCGGGCGAGTCTGGCAACGCTTTGGATTTCGCGGACATCCGCGGGCAGCACATGGCAAAGCGAGCGGCGGAGATCGCGGCGGCGGGCATGCACAACCTGCTGTTAAGCGGACCGCCGGGGGCGGGCAAGACCATGATCGCCAGCCGGATTCCGGGGATCCTCCCGCCGCTGACGGCGGACGAGGCGCTCGAGGTATCCCAGATCCACAGCGTAGCCGGCGTGTTGCCGGAGGAGGGGATCCTGACGAGGCGTCCGTTTCGGATGCCGCACCACACGATCTCCCCGGTCGCGCTTGCCGGGGGAGGGGCGGTCCCGCGCCCCGGAGAGATCAGCCTTGCGCACCGCGGGGTATTGTACCTCGACGAGCTGCCGGAGTTCCAGAAGGATACGCTCGAGGTGCTGCGCCAGCCGCTGGAGGCGGGGGAGATCCGAATCTCCCGCAGCAGCGGACAGTATGTGTTCCCGGCGCGGTTCATGCTCGTGGCGTCGCGCAATCCCTGTCGGTGCGGCTATTACCCGGATCGGAGGCGCTGCCGCTGCAGCGAGCCGGAGATCAGGAAGTATCTGCACAGGATCAGCAGACCGCTTTTGGATCGAATCGACCTGTACGTCGAGGTGCAGCAGGTTCCCTATGAGGATCTTGTGCAGGGCGGAGAGGAGATGTGCACGGAGCAGATCCGCGCGCGTGTGCTCCGGGCAAGGGAGATGCAGAGGAACCGGTATCAGGGGAGCAGGCTCCGGTTCAACGCGGATCTCACGGCGGCGGACCTGGAGCGGTACTGTCCGCTCGGGGCGGCGCAGGAACGCAAGATGAAACAGATCTATGAGCAGAAACACCTGACGGCGCGGACCTACCACCGGCTGCTGAAGGTGGCGCGAACGATCGCGGATCTGGAAGGGAGCGGGACGATCGGGCAGAGGCATCTGGACGAGGCGGTGCTGTACCGTCCGGCGGAGCTGCTGATGTAGGCGGAAGGAGCTGAGGCAATGGAGGAATACTGGGAGTGGCTGTGCAGCATTCCGGGACTCTATCAGGCGCACAGAGAGACCCTTTTGCGCTGTTTCGGGACGCCGCGCGCGGTCTGGGAGGCGCAGGAGCGGGAGCTTGCGTATCTGGAGGAGCGGGGCTGTGGCTGGGTCGACAAGCTGAGGGCGTACCGGCGCGCGTCGTCGCCGGAAAAAACGGCGCATATGCACAGGGAGCAGGGAATACAATTTACCAGCCATGAGCATACTGTATATCCAGAGCGGCTGCGGACGATCCCGGGGAGACCGTATGGTCTGTTTTACCGCGGGAGACTCCCGGAAGAGGGGAAAAAGAGCGTCGCCATCGTGGGCGCGCGGAAGTGCACCCGCGCCGGGAAGGAAATGGCGGAGCGGCTTGCGCAGCGGGTCGCGCTTTGTGGCGGACAGGTGATCAGCGGGGCGGCGTACGGGATCGACGGGGCGGCGCAGTGGATGGCGCTGGAATGC
>CANQYP010000076.1 GCA_947628045.1 uncultured Lachnospiraceae bacterium
GGCGCGACCCGGTCGACGATATTCAGAAGATCAACGCGGAGCTGGCGGCGTACAACGAGGAGCTTGCCAGGCGCCCGCAGGTGATCGCCGCGAACAAGATCGACGCTATCTTTGCGGAAGGTGAGGATCCGGTGCGGCGCCTGAGAGAGGTCTTTGAGCCGCAGGGAATCCGCGTGTTTGCAATCTCAGCCGTCAGCGGGCAGGGCGTGCAGGAGCTGTTGTATCACGTACAGGGCATGCTCCGGGAACTTCCGCAGGAGGCGGTCGTCTTTGAACAGGAGTACGACCCGCAGATGCACCTCGCGGGGAAACCGCTCCCGTTCACGGTGACAAGATCGGACGAAGAGGAGAACACCTATCTGGTCGAGGGACCGCGCATCGAGAAGATGCTGGGCTATACCAACCTGGAATCCGAGAAGGGCTTTCAGTTCTTCCAGAATTTCCTTAAGGATAACGGCATTCTGGACGAGCTCGAGGCGCTCGGCATTCAGGACGGGGACACGGTGCGGATCTACGGACTGCAGTTTGATTATTACAGATAAAAGGAGATTTTATGACAAGCAAACAGCGTGCTTATTTGAAGGGACTTGCCATGACGATGGATCCGATCTTCCAGATCGGCAAGGGCAGCCTGACGCCTGAGTTCACCGCGGCGGTCGCGGAGGCTCTGGAGAAACGCGAACTGATCAAGATCAGCGTACTGCAGAACTGCATGGACGACCCGCGCGAGCTGGCGCAGATCGTCGCGGAGCGCACGCGCTCCCAGGTGGTACAGGTGATCGGCAAGAAGATCGTCCTCTACAAGGAGGGGAAAGACGACAAAAAGAAGATCGTTCTTCCGAAGGCGTCCGGAAAGGGACAGGCATGAGCGATACGGCGGCGCGCCGCGTCGGCATTATGGGCGGGACGTTTGACCCGATCCACATCGGGCACCTGATCCTTGCCGAGTGCGCGTACGGGCAGTTCCAACTGGATACGGTCCGGTTCATGCCCTCCGGCAATCCGCCTCACAAGATGGATCGCGCGGGCGGGGCGACCGACGAGGAACGGCTGGAGATGGTGCGGCTCGCGATCCGTGACAACCCGCATTTTTCACTCGATGCGGAGGAAATGCGGCGGATCGGATTTTCTTATACCAGCGATACGCTCGCCGCGCTCAAAAGACAGAATCCCGACGTCGATTACTATTTTATCATCGGCGCGGATTCTCTGTTTTCCTTTGACGCCTGGCATGAGCCAGAGGTCATCAGCCGAAACTGTGTGCTGCTTACGGCTGTACGGGACGGGCGTTCCGTCTCCGCGATGGAAGAGAAGATCGAAGAACTTCGCGCGCGTTATGGGGCGAGGATCCATCTCCTTGAGATGCCGAATCTTGCCGTCTCTTCGACGGACCTTCGCTTTTGGCGACAGGAAGGGCGTTCGCTGCGCTACTATGTGCCGGACGCCGTGTTGGAGTACATGGAGCAGAGGGGCATCTATCGCGATGCGGTGCTGTGAGCAGATAAGAGGGCGGAAATGGGCGGCTATAACATTCATAAAATGCAGAAAAAGCTGAAAAAATATATTGACGAGGAGCGCTATGCGCATACGCTGGGCGTCATGTACACGGCGGCGGCTCTTGCCATGTGCCACGGGGCGGACCTTGAGCGGGCGCAGGTGGCGGGACTTTTGCACGACAGCGCAAAGTGCATTCCGAATCCGAAGAAACTGAAACTCTGCCGCCAGCACAATATCCCGGTCTCTGAGGCGGAGCAGAAGGCGCCGTACCTGCTCCACGCAAAGCTTGGCGCTTATCTCGCGCGGGAGAAGTATCATATTCAGGATCCGGAGATCTTGAGCGCGATCGAATGCCATACGACCGGAAAACCGGCGATGACACTTCTCGAGAAGATCATTTTTCTCGCGGACTATATTGAGCCTATGCGCTCGAAGGCGGCGAATCTGGGAGAGATCCGCAAGCTTGCGTTTTGTGACCTGGATCAGGCGGTCTACGTCACGATGCGGGACACCCTGCGTTATCTGGAGAATGCGCGCGCAGACCTGGACAGCCAGACGGTCGTTGCGTATCAGTATTACGAAGAAATTATGAAGAACAGGGAGGAATCATAATGGCGGACAACACGGCAAAGGCGATGACGAAGATCGCATACGAGGCGCTTGAGGATAAGAAGGCGGTTGACATCACGATCATTGACATCAGCGCGATCTCTGTGATGGCGGATTATTTTATCATCGCCTCCGGCACGAACCACAACCAGGTGCAGGCGCTTGCCGACAACGTAGAAGAGCAGCTCGGCAAGGCGGGATACCCCATGCGGCAGGCGGAGGGCTACCGCACGGCAAACTGGATCCTTATGGATTACGGCGATCTCATCGTCCATGTGTTTGACTCGGAGAATCGCCTGTTTTACGATCTGGAGCGCATCTGGCGCGACGGAAAGACGATCACAAAAGAAGAATTATTACAGGATTGAGGTAACGCGAGAATGACAGTGGACAGATCGTTTCTGGCGAAAAGCATACAGAGAAAAAAAGAAATTATCGTGGCATATTGCGGATACACCAATATGCCGTTTATTCAGTGCGACCCGGATTCGTTCAACGACCAGGTCTGGATCTTTGACAGCGAGGAACTGCTGCAGGAATTTGCAAAGCCGTTTACGGAAAAGAAACTTCTGCTGAAAGGAATCAAATACCTGAATAAGGACTTTCTCGGCTTTTTCTCCCTGCTGTACACGCTTGGCGTGAATGAGCTGGTGTTTGTCGGGCAGGCTGGCACGCAGAAACTGGAGCTCGAGGCGCTCGTGCGCAAGCCGGATCACTCCGCGCTCCCGCTCGAGAAACGTCCGGTCGTGAATCCGGAGCTGCAGCTCACCGGCATCTACTTCATGCAGGAGGTATCGCGCCCTGTGCCGATCGAGGAGAAGACCGGGCTGAAGGAGCTGGAGGAGGAGCTTGCCGCCAACTTGTTCAAGGGCAGATATATCCTTCCGATCGAGCTGCTCCCCGGATCGGAGAGCGACGAAGACAAGCTTAAGAACCGCAAATACCGCATACCGATCCTGAAAAACAAAAACAACGACATTTTACAGCCGCTGTTCACCGATATGGCGGAGCTTGCCAAATTCAACAAAGCGAATCAGTTTAAGGCGCTCGTGATCCCGTTCGGGCACCTCTTACGGATCCTTGTGAAGGACAGCAAGGGCTTTGTGCTCAATCCCGCTGGATTTCATATCGCGATGCCCGTAGAGCTCATAAACGGGCTTACAAAGCGTTTCGGGGCAGGGCAAGAGTAAGTAAAAAAGGAAATAGCAAAAAGGGCTGCCGCAACGTACGTGGGCGGTCTGTCATCGATGCGTGACAGACTTCCTGTATCGTTTGCGGCAGCCCTTTGTCTTATCAAAAGGAAATCAGAAGAAACGGAACACGCCGAATACCTTGCCGAGGATCTGGACGTCGTCCACGAGGATCGGGTCCATCGAATCGTTCTCCGGCTGGAGGCGGTAATGCCCGTCCTCCTTGTAAAAGGTCTTCACGGTGGCGGAATCGTCCAGCAGGGCGACGACGATGTCTCCGTTGCGCGCGGTGGACTGCTGCCGCACGATCACCTGGTCGCCGTCCATGATCCCGGCGTTCACCATGCTCTCGCCCTTCACATGCAGAATGAAGGACGGGTCGTTCGGCATGTACTCCGCGGGGATCGGGAAGTACCCGTCAATGTTCTGCTCGGCGAGGATCGGCTGCCCGGCGGCGACGGTGCCGACGACCGGGACGTTAACCATTTCCTTGCGCAGCATCTGGAATGAATCGTCGAGGATCTCGATCGCGCGCGGTTTCGTCGGATCGCGGCGGATATAGCCGTTCTTCTCAAGGGATTCGAGGTGAGAGTGGACGGAAGAGGTAGACTTCAGCCCGACCGTCTGGCAGATCTCACGTACCGTGGGCGGGAATCCGCGTTTCAAAATCTCGTCCTTGATGTAGTTGAGGATCTCCTCCTGCTTGTGTGTGATCCTTCCCGGCATAATGCATCCCTCCCGTGCCTTTGTTTTTTCCAGTATAGCACATATGTTCTGAAAAAGCAAACAAATGTTTTCTTTAAGAAAAGCTTAACTTGTCTTGACAACGCTTGAGTGCTATAATTTCAGCAGAGTTTAAGATCACCATATAACCCTAGAAAGCGAGGAACCTATTCTATGAGAAAAAGAAAATTACTTGCTGTTATTTTGAGCGCGCTGTGCATCGCAGCGGCGATCCCGACCGCGCCGGCGTTTGCCGACGGACAGAAGGTCGTCACGCTCGGCGCGGACCTGTCCGAGGATCAGAGGCAGGCGATCCTGCGGTATTTTGGCATCGCGGGACAGAATATCCAGACGCTCACCATCACGAACCAGGACGAGAGGGACCACCTCGGCTCCTATGTGCCGTTGGAGCAGATCGGCACGCATACCTACAGCTGCGCGCTGGTCAATCCAACGCTTTCCGGCGGCATTCAGGTCAAGACGGCGAATCTTACCTGGGTTACGAGCAATATGATCGCGACGACGCTTTCCACCTCCGGTGTCGTGAACTGTGAGGTGCTTGCGGCAGCCCCGTTCGAGGTTTCCGGCACGGGCGCGCTGACCGGCATCCTGATGGCATACGAGTCCGCCGTCGGCACGGAGCTTGACACCACGAAGAAGGAAGTCGCCACGCAGGAGCTGATCACCACGACCTCGATCGCGAACAACATCGGTCAGGTGGAGGCTACCGATATCGTCAATGAGGCGAAGATGCAGGTCGTACAGGGCAGTGTCGTCAACGAGAACGACATCGACGTCATCATCACCAACGTGGCAGAAGAGGAGAACGTCACGCTTTCCGAGGAGGACCGCGGCATGCTGCGGGACCTCATGCACCGGATCGCACAGCAGAATTACGATTATGACGACATGAAGGAGACGCTGGAGCGCGTAGAGCAGAATATGGATACGCTCATGAACCAGCAGACACAGCAGCAGACGGCTCCTGCGGACGACAGTTCTTCCGCGGTCGCGTCGGCGACGACAACGCCGAACGCTCCGGCACCGCAGCAGACGGAGACTGAGACTGAGACGCCTGAGACACTTCCGGCGGACAGCATTCTGAGTGGTACGGACGATTCCGCGCTCGGCGCAAATGTTGTCATGGATGCGACGACGCCGGAGGCTGTTGAGACAGAGGCGCCGGCGGTTCAGCCGGAGACGACGGAGCCTGCCCCGATCGAGATCACCAGCTCCGACGAGTACACGGAGCAGCCGGAGCAGACCGAATCGGCTCCTGCAGAGACAGAACCGATCCCGGCGGACAGCACAGAAGAGACGGAGTCGATTCCGGCGGACAGCACAGGAGAGATCGAGACTGAGCTGCCTCCCGCGGACAGTACCGTAGAAATTCAGCCGGACACCCAGCAGCCGGAGACTGTTCCTGAGCAGGTCGAGCAGCCTGTCGATGATCCGTCGGCGACGGCTCCGGAAGGGGAGAACAGCGAGATCGATACGATGATGCCGGAGCTTGGGGATCCGATGTTTGAGGTGCCGGACGAACCGGCAGCGCCTGTCCTTACGATGATCGCGCCCGAGGAGATGGAGTTTGCGCCGAAGTATGAGGCAGACCAGCCGCTCCTTCCGGCGGGCGTCAACGAGTTGACGATCTGTTTCCAGAGAGACGATATCCTTGCCGGTACAGGCGCGATCAGCCTGATAAACGGGTTTGACAACTCCAACATTGAGACGATTCAGGCGAATGACACAGAGAAGGTCAGCATCACTCCGCTGAGCGCGGAAGAGCTTGCAGCCCTTGGCTGGAGCACCGGCTGCAAAGCCTCGATCCTTCTGAAGGATCCGATCGGGCAGATGGCGTTCTGCTATGTGACCATGACGGAGAACGCATTTACCTCCGCGGACGGCACTGCAATGACGCCGGCGATCGAGGATGCCCAGACCTGGGCGATCCAGACCTCGGAATATGGGTTCTGCATCGACAAAAAGAACCTTACCGTAGGCAGTACGGTGTCCGGACAGATCATGATGGACAACGCGACCGCTGCAGCGGCATATATCGAGAACGCAGATCCCACGATGCTGACGTTTGATATTGGCGAGTTTACCGCATCCGGCGCTTTCTCCGTCACGCTCAACGCGGCAGGAAAGACCGGTTTCCAGGTATCGTTCTACGATGCGGCGGGCACCTTGCTCAACACGATCAGCTATGAGCTGGAAATCAAATAAAGGCAAATAGAAAGCGAATAAAAGGCAAAGTATAAAAAACGAATCATCAAATATTAAAAATCAATCGGGAACGATGAAAAGCGCAAATGAAAAATGCAAATGAAAAATGCAAATGACAAGTAAATCGGGAACGATGGATTCAAAAGGGATTGCCGGGACATCCGGCAGTCCTTTTTTTGTGGAGAGATCATTGTCGGATCCTGCGGGATGTTTGTATGGAATATGTATAGAAATTGCATGGAATTCAGCGATTTTGCTTGACAATCCGCGGGGAAGATGGTAAGCTTTCCATAACACATCTATACGACAAACACATGTTTTTCAAATAGATCAGGCTGATTTTTGTACCGATTTCAGATAATGTACTGGAACGCCCAATCTATTTGAAAAACATGAAACTAACGATTTGTACTGGGTTTGCTTAATTGATCTGAAAAACATGGAGCTAACGATCAGATCAAACTGAATCGTATGTATGGATTAACGATCAGACGGAATTATTTTTATATAGAAAGGATTTTACAACATGGAAAAAACGATTACCTATCATGAACAGGTCAACATTGACAATGTCCTGAAACTTCGCGAGGTGCTGCGGACGCTGCCTCCGTTTGCAAAGGATTATTTTCGCGCCATTGAGCCTACGACCAGCACGCGCACGCGCATTTCCTATGCCTATGATATCCGGGTCTTTTTTCAGTTTCTCCTGACCGAGAATCCAACTTTCAAGGGAAAATCCGCGGCGGACATCACCGTGGACGTGCTGGACAAGCTCCAGGCGGTCGATATCGAGGAATATCAGGAATATCTGAAGGTCTATTCCAATGATGACAAACTTTTAACAAACGGCGAACGCGGGCTGAAACGCAAGATGTCCGCCCTGCGCAGCTTTTATGCCTATTATTACAAACGTGAAATGATCAAGACGAATCCGACGCTGCTTGTCGACATGCCGAAACTGCATGAGAAAGAAATTATCCGGCTTGACCCGGACGAAACGGCGGAGTTGCTGGATTATGTTGAGCATTGCGGGGATCATCTGACCGGTCAGAAAAAAGTCTACTATGAGAAAACAAAGTATCGGGATCTGGCGATCATCACCTTGTTGCTTGGCACCGGGATCCGTGTGTCCGAATGTGTGGGTCTCGACGTCTCGGATCTTGATTTCAAAAACGGCGGGATCCGCGTCGTGCGAAAAGGCGGATCGGAAATGATCGTTTATTTTGGCGAGGAGGTCGAGAAAGCTCTGCTGGATTATCTGGAAATGCGGGAATCCATCACCCCGGTCGCCGGACATGAGAACGCCCTCTTCTACTCTACCCAGCGCAAACGGATCGGCGTGCAGGCGGTCGAGAATATGGTCAAAAAATATGCCCGCGAGATCACGACCACCAAGAAGATCACGCCGCATAAGCTGCGGAGTACCTACGGCACAACGCTCTATAAGGAAACCGGCGATATCTATCTGGTCGCGGACGTGCTCGGACACAAGGACGTCAACACCACGCGGAAACACTATGCCGCGATGGACGAGGATCGTCGCAGACGCGCCGCCTCCGCCGTAAAGCTGCGCGAGGGGTAATATTAAGCAGAATGATATAAATTCTCGTCCAGAAGAATCGTGAACGGTCCGTCGTTGCAGAGCCGAACCTTCATCTCCGCCCCGAATTCGCCGGTCTGCACGATCGGCACCTGCTCCCGGCACGCGTCGATCATATATTCATACAATGCCTTGGCATGCGCCGGAGCGCCCGCCTCGATAAAGCTCGGGCGGTTTCCTTTTTTGCAGTTTGCGTACAGGGTGAACTGCGACACCAGAAGGAGCTGTCCGTCTACGTCCTTCAGGGACAGGTTCGTCTTTCCGTTCTCGTCCTCAAAGATGCGCAGCCCGAGCAGCTTGCGGATATAAAAATCCGCGGTCTCCTCGGTGTCCTCCGCGCCGACGCCGATCAGGACAAGAAATCCCTTGCCGATCGCGCCGATGATCCTGCCTTCCACCTCGACAGATGCCTCCGTCACACGCTGAATCACCAGTTTCATGGAATCGCTCCCCTCAATTCTTCTAAAGTTTTCTCTGATTGTTTTACAGTTTTCTTTGATTCTTCTATAGCTTTTTCACAGTGTAACAGGCTATACTCCAAGAGGTTTCTCGAGACAGACGAGCTGTACGCCCTCCAGCCCGTGAAAGGTGCATGGAATGGTCCCTGCCTCCCGGTAGCCCAGCATATGATAGAGATGCCGTGCCCGCTGATTTCGTTCATTTGTGTCGATGCGAAGGCACTTGCAGCCGGATGCCTTCGCGGTCTCCTCGTAAAAGCGCAGGAACGCGCGCCCTCTCCCCTGTCCTTTCGCCCGGGGATCGACCACAAGCGTGTGGAGCACAAGGACCTCATCTTCCACGGCAGGATACAGCCAGTTTACTTCGGCGTATGCCGGGAGCTGTTCCTGATCGATCTTCCCAGCAGCCAGAACGGCTCCGTCCTCTTCCAGGACATAGAGCGTTCCCCTGGCAAACGCGTCCAGCGCTGTCTGCCTGGTCGGATAGATGCCGCGTTTCCAGCCGGTGGTCGTCCGCCCAGCCTCTTCCTCCGTATGAATTCTCTCGTAGATCTCAGAAATCGAATCAAGATCGCTGCTGACTGCTTTTCGGATCATTGTACTCCACTCACTTATTTCGATTGATTTCACACACAAATAAAGCGGTGTATTCTCCTGTGCGCGGAATCTTTTTTCGCTGTGACAGAAATTTTAACAGAATCTCTTTTCAATTTTAACAAATAGAGAAGAATTGTCAACCAGATTTCATCAACCGACGCTTGCCTCCACGATCTCCAGCTTTGCATCCTCACAGGAAAAGTCCCAGTCGTTCGCCGCCTCATAATGGACGAGTCTGGTGTAGGTAAACGATGCGTGGTCGAACGCCTCCAGCGCCGCGTCCGCATCGTCGGAAACCTTAAAGTGATAGCTGAGCTCATCGATTGTCTGCGTCGCGGGATCCGGGCTGGAGAAACGCACGGACTGTGCGCCCTGGTAGATCTTCCCATCGCTCTTCATAATCAGGTTGTCGGGATATTCCCCGGTCTCGGAGTCGATGATGACATACACCTCGTACCAGGTCGGTTCTTTTTCAAGAAATCCGCGTTCTTTTCGGACGAACACGTCCTTGATGTAACAGCCGTTGGCAGGTTCTGCTGTCCCGTCCGGCGCGACAAGCTCCGTCTTTTCGACTTTTCGTGTAACGGGAACGATGGGCGGGATCAGGTAGATCGTCTCGGGCGCATCGTCCCGGTGAAACTGGTAGATCACCTGATCCTCTCCGCTATCGACAAATTCCAGAGGCAGCTCGTTCTCGCAGGAGACGTCGGAAAAGGCTTTGATAGAGGGAAAGGGAAACTCCCGACCCGCGAGCTTTGTCGCGCTGTAGTCAGCCGTGATCGTCGACACATCATTCTCCGGCAGATCGGATTCCGACTCCTCTTTCGTCTCCGCCATGGCATCATAATTTCTGGCGTCCGTATCCAAAATTGCGTTCGTTTTTGTCTCCGCCGCAGATACCGACACGGCGAGCATCGTGCTCAGGATCGCCGCGCCCATAAATCTTCCTATAATCTTTTTTTTCATGATTGTTTCCTCCTTCACCCATTCACCATGACGCGGAATTTTTCTCCGACCGGCTCCCAGCCGTCGTTCTCCAACCCCGTGTACCGATTTTCGTACTCCACGTAGACTTCCTCTTCCGTCGGATCCCATTCCGGTTCGATGACCTGCCTCCGGTACAGCTGCAGATCCAGGTAGGCACAGTCCTTGTCCGGGATCAGCGGCTGACCGGGCTCCTCCCCGTCCGCAAGCAGACCTGCCTCCCCGCCTCCGTCGTAGTTCGTCTCAAAATAGATCTCATCCTCGATAAAGTCGCAGATCGAGAGCGACACCGGGTTGCCGAAACTGTCTTCGCCTATCAGCCGCAGCTCATGCTCCTGCACCCACGGATCGTCCCAGGAGAAATATTTCTTCCCTCCAAGCATGCAGTAGAGATCGTTCATGGTCAACTCGGTGAATTTCAGTTTTACGCCGTCCTCGTCGGAAACCGTGAGGTCGAGCTCCTTTCGTATCGTCTGCGCGCGAAGTTCCTCGTCGGAAAAGACAAAGTCAAAGATAAACTCCTTCTCCGCCTTATCCCTGAACTGCGCGCTCCAGTTTTCTGTGTCCGTCATCAGATATTCTCCGGCTTTCACCACCAGATGGACATTGACCTTGCCCTCTGGCAGCTCCAGATCCGCAAAAGACAATCCGAGCACGATGTTGTCCATTCCGTACTCCTCGATCAGTTCCGGATCTCCGCCGGGAGAGAACGTGGCGACCGTGCATGGATAGCTGATTCGGTTGATCTGCGTCCGCCGATCGTCGATCCAGAACCGAGGCACGATTTTCCGGTCGCCGTAGTCCGCGTCGAAGGAGGCGAACATGTGGCGCTCGTCGAGGATCACTTCATTCAGCGTGAGAGACAGATCGCCCTGGGTCTGTGTCTGACCGATGATCTCGGTGTACGGCGTCAGATCCTTCGTCAGGGAGAGCGTTTCGCCGATCATCGTCGTAAACCGCAGAATCGCGGCATACACCTGATCGTGGAAGGCAAAGCAGAATCCGAGCATCACGAAGAGCGCCAGACAGGCGACCTTCCGCCCCAGATGATAACTGTGGACTCCCCTGCGCCTCTCCCACGGCTGCGCGCTCTGCGAAATGTATTCTTCCCGAACCTCCCCGAACAGCTCCAGAAATATGAGCGGATCCTGTTCCATGTGAAATGCCTCCCTTTTCATATGACATACCTCTCTTTCAGCAGCGCCTTCCTCAGTTTCTTCCTTGTGCGAAACAGGTTCGATTTTACGGAGCTCTCGGATATCCCGTGCCGTTTCGCCAATTCCGCGATCGAATCCATGTGCCAGTACCTGCGCATGAAAAGATCCCGGTCCCGCTCGCTTAAGCCCTCCAGGAAGGTGTCGATCAAGCGGATCAGCTCCTTCGCCTCGACCTGGCGCTCCAGAGAAACACAAAGCTGTCGGTTGAGCGCCTCGACCTCGTCCGTGATGTCCGACAGAGAGGTCAGGTGCAGATCCATCCGTTTCGCGGCATATTTTTTCCGCAGCCGGTCTATGGCATGGTTTCGGGTGATTCTTCCGAGAAAGGCGGACAGGATCGAAGGTCTCGCCGGCGGGATGCTCTCCCACGCGCTCAGCCAGGTATCGTTGACGCATTCCTCCGAATCCTCCCTGCTCGCCAGTATCTTCCAGGCTATGCCAAAGCAGAAATGGCTGTACTTTCCCGCCGTTTCCCGCAGAGCCGTCTCGTCTCTGTCCCAGAACAGCTCAATGATCCTCGCATCCTCCATCTTCTGTCTCCTTGCGTGTTCGTATCCGGTAAAGCAAAGCGCCGTTCAGACGGTACCGTCCTTTTGGCTCTCAATAATAAATTCGTAAATTTTCCCTTTTGGTTGCACGTTTCCTCAAGTTTTCTAAAAAAATTTATGGTGAATTTAGATTATCTCTTTAGAAGTTCTTATATGTCGGTATAGCCCGTATTTCCGGGCTTTCCCGGCATTTTAGATATGGGGAGAAGTTCACATATACCTTTATAACTTCTTAGGTTTTCCCTCTCAATGGTAGTAAAAGAAGTAGTAAATCCGTCTGTGGCTATGCTGCAATCAGCCTTTCCATTTCAGCCTTTGCGGAAGCGAAAGTTGCGTGTGCGTAATAGTTCAGCGTCATGGTAATGTTGGAATGTCCCATGATATACTGTAACGCTTTCGGGTTCATGCCCGCATTGGCTAAGTTGGTGCAGAACGTATGGCGCAGGGTGTGGGGTGTCATTACTTTGGGTAAGGCTTCCTCATGGCACTTGTTGTACTTCTTCGCAAGCCCCCGGAACATGGTCGCGTAGTTCACATTTGTTTTCGGGCAGCCGTCCCGGTTGAGGAAAAGGAAATGGCTGTAACCGTCAATGGTGATCTGCTTCGCTCCCTTGCGGTTCTCCAACACGCGCCCCAACGCTTCATACACTTTTTCACTCATTGGAATTTGTCTGATACC
>CANQYP010000077.1 GCA_947628045.1 uncultured Lachnospiraceae bacterium
CTTTTTCTCGTTTTCCCGGATAAACTCTTCCGCGTTGTCCGCGATAAACTGCGCCGTCAGCGCCTTCTTCCGGTTGCTCGTGATCACATAAAAATTTTCCGCGCTTTCCCGGAGTTTCTCAAGCGCATCGAAAAACTTCTCCCGTACCTCAGGCTGCGCCCGCCGCAGCTCGTTCGCCGACAGGCAGCTCTGCTCGTTCAGCCCGCTCTCCAGAAAGAGCAGTCGGCTGACCGCCTTCATGCAGATCCACTTGTCGGAAACCTCCAGCGAATAATAGAGGACCGGCGTCCCGCTTTTCGCGATGTTCTCCGCGATCTGGAGCGCGAGCGTCGTCTTGCCGATGTTCGGAACCGCGCCCAGCACCGTAAGCCCCGGCTGGAGCCCTCCGCCCAGATAGCGATCCAGTCCTTCCAGCCCGGTCGGGTAGCGGCTGATCTGCGCGCTCCCGGAATCCTCCCAGAGCTGTGTCAGCAGATCCGACATTCGTTTCCCGGAAAATTCAGACATCCTTACGCCTCCCCGTCTTTTGTTCCTGTTTTTTCCATCTTAGCACAGCCGTGTTTTCCTGTCAAAGAGCGCCCGCCTTCTCAAACCCGTGGATCCAGTCCGAGAAATGATAATAGAGCAGGAAGATCACCGAACTGATCCCCCAGGTCAGGGGGTACGCCCAGTAGATGTACGAGAGCTCATGCACGAAATGCATCGTGACCGTTATGTAGGTGATCCGCAGCACGCACCAGACGGACAGCATGACGAACATCGGCACGAACGCCTTCCCCGCCCCGCGGCACACCGCCGCCACCGCGTGGGAGAACGCCATCAGGCAGTAGAACAGCGCCTCGATGCGCGCCTGCCGCGTGCCGATCGCGATCACCTGCGCGTCGTTCGTGAAGAATCCGATCAGCGTGGGGAAGATCAGAAAGATCACGACGCCGATCAGCTCCGCCAAAAGCACCGACGCCAGAATGCCGAAACGCGATCCCTTCCGCGCGCGCTCATATTCCTGCGCGCCCAGGTTCTGCCCCGTGTACGTGGTAAGCGCCATCGTGAAACTCGTGACCGGAAGGAACGCGAATCCCTCGATCTTCGCATAGCTGCCGTACGCCGCCGTCGCCAGCTTGCCGAACGAGTTGATGTTGGTCTGCACGATCACATTGGCGAGCCCGATCACGGAATTCTGCACCCCGGACGGAAAACCGAAACGGACGATCTCACGCATGATGCGCCCGTCCAGTTTCAATTTTTTCCACTGGATCTGCCAGATGGTTCCCGGCTTGCAAAGGTGCGCGAAACACAGCGCCATGCTCGCCGCCTGGGAGATCACCGTCGCCACCGCCGCCGACCATACGCCCCAGCCGAATCCGGCAATGAACAGCAGGTCAAGCACGATGTTCAAAAGAGAAGAAAAGATCAGATAGTAGAGCGGGCGTTTGCTGTCGCCGAGCGCGTTCATGATCCCCTTCAGGTTGTTGTAGCACACGACCGCCAGCACGCCCAGGAAATAATAGCGGAAATACTCGACCGCCTGCGGCATCACCTCGGGGTCTGTGTTCATCAGGCGCAGCAGCGTCGGCGTGAGGAACACGCCCGCCACGGTCAGAAACGCGCCGCACAGAAAGCTCAGCAGGACGGTCGTATGTATGGCGCGCGAGACCAGGCTGTACTCCCGCGCCCCGAAATAGCGCGAGATCACGACGCCCGCGCCGAGCGCAAGCCCCTCGAAAAAGCTGATCATCAGAAAGATCAGGTTGCCCGAGGAGCTGACCGCAGCAAGCGCCTCCGTCCCGAGGAACTTCCCGACGATCAGCGTATCCGCCGTATTATAAAATTGCTGAAATACCTGACTCAAAAACACCGGCAGGGCAAACCCGAGTATCAGACGATACGGGCTGCCCTTCGTCATATCCTTCGCACCTTCGCGCATACTTATCCCTCACCCTTTGTATTTTAAGCTTTGCCCCACCGCATATAAAAACCCAGCAGGCTCCCGCTCACCTTTCCCGCCGCCATCGCGATCACGATCCAGCTCAAGCCCTTCGTGATGCCAAGCCGCCTGCAGTAGACCGGAAACACGCTGACGACCTCCGCGAGCGCCAGGATCCAGCTCCCCACGAAGATCCCGATGAACAGTCCCCCTGCCCCCAGGATCCACGCGCCGACCGGAAGGCTCAGATCGTAGACGGTCAGCAGCGTGCCCGCCACCGCGCCCAGAAGGATCGCGTCCTCATACCAGAAGATCCTGTCCGCCGTGTGCGAAAGCCCGATGTACCGCGTGATGATCCCGAGTCCGACCATCAGCGCCACGACGCCGCCCGCGATGATAAAGCCGGAAGAAAATCCGATCAGCGCAAGCAGCGCCTGCGCCATCCATGCATGTCCCATAGCTCTTTCCTCCTACGGTTTTGATTCCTTCCGGTCGCTGGACTCGATCAGCGTCGTGTCGACGTCGTCCTCGTAAGTGCGCATCTCGACCTCCAGCGGCGTCGGATCCGAGAGGTTCTTTTTGCGCGCGAAATGGTGGAAAAAGATGAGGATGCCCAGCCCCACCCCGACCGAATAGGACAGTTCGAGCAGCGTGAAACCGTCCGACGCCTCGCCGGTGAACGTCTCGTAGAGCTGCCCGAACAGCGTCGTGATCCCGACGTCGTTGTTGAACGCCATGATGGAAAACGCCGCCCCGAAAAACGCCAGCACGCACACGAACGCCGTCTTTCCCCAGCTGAGCGCATCGGACAGCTTGTCCGTTTTTTCCACCGTTATGATAAAATCCGCCTCGCCCAGATTGTTGATCTCCAGGTTCGGGAACTCCTTCTCGATGACCTCGATCACATCGAGCGCCGAGAACACATACCGCCCCGGTCCTTTGATGCGTTCCGTCGGAAAGCGCAGGGTCCTGACCTTGTTCTCCGTCGCCTTGTCGCTGCAGCTAAGCGCGGCGATGTCCTTCAGCATGATCCGCTCATGCTCCGCCCGCACATTCTTGTCGATCTTCAGGTACAGCGTGTCAGAGCTCATGAGAGACCTCCACCCCGAGCGGGAACGTCGGCTCGGAAACCGCAGACACTGCGCCCGGCTGCCGGGAACGTCCGCGCACCCCATCAAAGTCCGACCGCTGCGTCTCCACTCCCGCGAGCACCGCGCCCGCCTGCGGCGCGCCGGAATCCTTTGTAAAGTACCACGCCGCGCCGGCGAAGATCATCAGCGCCGTGATCAGGATCAGATAACGTGTCAGAAATTTTCGCTCCATGCAATCCACCTCTCGCTCTTTGTGTTTGAGGATAGTATTGCCGGATCGCGCGAAATTATCCGTGAACTTCCCGACCGTCCCGCTGTTTCTGCGCAAAACGCTCTTCTAGTTTTCTTTTGCCCCGCGCTGCGCCAGATACGCCGCGCGCCCGCTCTCGTACAGATTGTTGCCTTCGCAGTCGATGACGACGACGAGCGGCATCTCCTCCACATACAGCCTGCGCAGCGCCTCCGCGCCGAGATCCTCGTACGCGATCAGCTCCGCCTTTTTGATGCACTTTGCAAGCAGCGCGCCCGCGCCCCCGATCGCGCCGAAATACACGCCGCTGTATTTTTTCATCGCCTCAACCACTTCCGGCAGCCTGGCGCCCTTGCCGATCATTCCGCGTGCGCCTGCAGACAGCATCGTCGGCGCGTAGGCGTCCATGCGCCCGCTCGTCGTCGGTCCCGCGGAACCGATCACCTGCCCCGGTTTCGCGGGGGACGGACCGACGTAGTAGATCGTCGCGTCCTTCGGGTCGAACGGGAGCGTTTCTCCGCGCGCGAGCGCCTCGCACATGCGCTTGTGCCCGGCGTCCCTGGAGGTATAGACCGTCCCGGTCAGATACACCGTGTCGCCCGCGCGCAGCGTCCGCGCCAACTCTTCGGTAAGCGGCAGCGTAATGTGCCTCTCCATCTCAGATCACCTCCGTCCTGTGCCGCGTCACATGGCAGCTGATGTTGATCGCGCAGGGCATGCCCGCGATGTGCGTCGGCATCGTCTCAATGTTGAGCCCGAGCGCCGTCGTCCTTCCGCCGAAACCCTGCGGACCGATGCCGAGCGCATTGACCTTCTCCAGCATCTCCTCCTCGAGCGCCGCATAAAACGGATCCGGGTGCCGCTCGTCAATCGGGCGCATCAGCGCCTTCTTCGCCAGCAGCGCCGCCTTGTCGAACGTCCCTCCGATGCCGACGCCGATCACCATCGGCGGACACGGGTTCGGTCCCGCCGTCTCCACCGTCTCGAGGATAAAGTCCTTGATCCCCTGCAGCCCGGCGGACGGCTTGAACATGCGGATCGCGCTCATGTTCTCACTGCCAAAGCCTTTCGGTGCGACCGTCACTTTGATCTGCTCTCCCGGCACGATCTCCGTGTAGAGCATCGCCGGCGTATTGTCCCCGGTATTCTCACGGCGCAGCGAATCCCGCACGACCGACTTGCGCAGATAGCCCTCCCCGTAGCCGCGCCGCACACCCTCGTCCACCGCCTCGCGCAGACCGCCGCCCGCGATGTGCACGTCCTGCCCGATCTCCAGAAACACGCACGCCATACCGGTGTCCTGGCAGATCGGCACCTCCTGCTGTTCGGCAATCTCATAGTTTTCGACGATCCTGTCCAGAACCTCCTGCGCGATCGCCCAGTCCTCGCACGCGCGGCAGCGCTCGATCGCATGCTTTACGTCCTGCGGCAGGCGCTCGTTCGCCTCGATACACAGCCGTGCCACCACATCCGTGATCGTCTCCGCCTGAATCTCTCTCACCGTCACTCCTCCTCTTTTGCAGCTGTCTCAAAATCGCAGCCCCTGCATGGGCTTTGATCTGCCCTCTTTTCTGTGATGCACCTTATCATACCAAGTCCCCGGGACTCCCGCAAGTGCTAATTGCAAAAACCGGCCTCCAAAGTTTTAACGCGCGATACTTGTCTTTACTCCGCGCAATAGCCCCGCAGTCTCTTCAGGATCCTCTTCTCGGCGCGCGATACCTGCACCTGCGTCATTCCGAGCCGCTCGGCGACCTGCACCTGCGTGCAGTCCTCGAAATACCGCAGCCGGATGATCTCCTGCTCCTCCTCGGACAGAAGTTGCAAGAGCTCCAGCAGCAGCATGCGGTTCAGCAGCTCCTCGTTTCGATCCTTGCGGTCGGGCAGGCGGTCGCTTAAGAGCACCGGCGTGCCGTCCCCGCTGTAGATCGTCTGGCTTAAGGACTCCACCTCGGACATCGCCTCCATCGCGAGCACGAGATCCTCCGCGCTGATCCCGGTCTCCTGCGCGATCTCCTCCATCGTCGGCTCTCTCCCGCCGCGTTTCTCCAGCATGTCGCGCGCGCGAAACGCCTTTGCCGCCGCCTCCTTCAGGATCCGGCTCACCTTGATCATTCCGTCGTCGCGCAGGAAACGCTTGATCTCCCCGGTGATCATCGGCACCGCGTACGTCGAAAAACGCACCTCAAAGGAACTGTCGAAATGGTCAATCGCCTTGAGCAGCCCGATGCAGCCGATCTGCACCAGATCCTCCTGCTCGCAGCCGCGTCCCTGAAAGCGGTGCACCACGGTGAACACCAGCCCCATGTTCTCTTCTACCAACTGTTCTCTGGCATCTTTATCCCCCTCGTGAACCCGTTTGATCAGCGCAAGGGTGTGTTCCATCTGCCAGATCACGACCTTTCCTGTCTGTTTTCGCGCGCGATCCGCTTGCGCATCTTCACGCAGGTGCCCCGCCCCAATTCCGACTCCACCTCAAGCGAATCCATAAACGCCTCCATGAACGCAAAGCCCATCCCGGCACGGTCGCACTCCTCCTTCGTGGTATAGAGCGGCTCCATCGCGCGCGCCACATCCTCGATCCCCTTCCCGCTGTCCCGCACCTCCACATACAGCTCCCGGTCCTCGAGCCGGCACAGGATCACGACCTTTCCGATTCTTCCCTCGTAACCGTGTATGATCGCGTTCGTGACCGCCTCGGACACCGCGGTCTTGACGTCCGCCACCTCCTCCAGCGTCGGATCGAGCTGCGTCAGAAACGCCGCCACCGTCACACGCGCAAAGCTCTCGTTGCAGGAACGGCTGTCAAATTCCAGTTTCATCTCATTCTGCTGCATCGTATGCTCTCCCTTCGTTCAATGCGATTTACGGCACAGGCGATGCGCCCGAGCCGTCTGTTCAATACAGTCCCGACTGCTGCGGCAGCCCCTCGTAGATGTCGATCACCTTGTAGATCCCGGACAGCGTCAGCAGCCTGCGCATCTGCTCCCCGACCCGGATCGCCAGGACGTTGCCGCCCATGAAACGCATCATCTTGTACCGCCCCAGGATCATGCCGATCCCCGAGCTGTCCATAAAGCTTGTCCCGCCGAAATCAAACATCAGGCTGCGGATATTCCGCGTGCGGATCAGCCGATCCGCCTCCGTCCGGATCTGCTCCGAGCTGTGATGGTCCAGCTCGGCAGGCAAATGGATCGTCATCACTGTCCCTGCGATCGTAAAAATCTGGTTCATATGCTTTCCTCCTTATCCAATCCAATTCTGGTTCCCTCTTCCGTGCGGTACGCCGCATGCCCGGCATTCGCCTTTCTCTGCGCGCCGTATGCCAAAGCCGGGGCGTGCCCGCGCCGTCTTTGCGTCACAGCGCAAAAAAAGAGACTGCCGCCGAAGTATTTTCTCTTCCGTAACAGTCTCTTTTGCGATTTTCTGAATTTGCCTATAAGCCCTGTCCGGGCAGCGGATTGCCGTAGACGTCGTACTGGATGCCGGTATTCGGATCCGTCCACGCGGGGTAGATGCCGCTTGCGTAATCATAGTTCTGACCGCTGTTGCCCGAATCGCCGCCCGTCGTCCCAGCCTGATCGCCGTACACCGTGATGTTGCCGTCCCCTGCCGTCGCTCCGCCGTTCTGTCCCGTCGTGGCGCTCCCGAGACCGCTGAGATCCTGCGCCCCCGTATCCTGCGCCCCCGTGTAGCCGCCGGACGACATATAGCCCGCGATCCCGTACTGCTGCGCCAGACTCGGATAATACTGCTGGAGCTGGGCAAACACGCTGTCCGCCTTCGTCGTATCGCCGAGATAGTAGTAGGACATTCCGAGGTACAGCAGCGCGTCCCCGTGGTTCGTCTGCTTGCGGTCCGGGTCGGAATCCACCGCCTTCTGGAGCTGCTGGGACGCCGTCTGGTAGTCCGGGAGCACATACGCCGAAGTGCCCGCGCTGTAATACTGGGTAAACAGGCTGCCCTGCGCGGCTCCCGTGAGCGCCTCGTAGAGCGATTTCGCATTGCCGTCAAACGCCCCGGCGTCGAGATTCATGATCCGGTTGGCGGCGGAAGTCGTGTCCCCGCTCACATACATCTGCGCGGCGCCGAGCAGCTCGTCGTAGCTCTCCGCCTTCGCGAGCGCGTCGTCGCGGTCCTTCTGCGCATTCTCGACCTGCGCCGTATATCCGTCGATCTCATCCTGGAGCTCCTGCACCCTGACCGACTCCGTGGCGAGTTTCGTGTTCGCGTCCGTGATCTGGCGGTTTGCCGCGTCGTTGACCGACTGGCGGTTCGCCGGGACGATCAGGAACCACACGATCGCGCCGCCGAGCAGGATCCCGAGCGCGATATTGATGAAGGTCGCGATCCCGGAGCTGTCCCGAAACGTCGTCGGCTGGATCACCATCTCCGTACCGCTCATGTAGCGCAGCGTCCCGTTCGTCTGCTCCCCGCTCTCCCGCTCCTGTTTCTTGTGTTTCCAGTTCAGGTTCGTCCCGCGTCCCGTGGCGTCCTCGATCTCCTGGAGATAGCGCAGCGTCGTCGTGTTCGTCGCGTCGATGTGCGCCGCCTTGCGCAGCAGCTTCCGCGCGCGCTCATACTCCTGCCGTTTCATGTACAAGAGCGCCAGGAGCTGGTACGCCTTGACCAGTTTCGGATTCTGGCTGAGCACCTTCTTGAGCTGGATGATCGCCATGTCCTCGTTGTCCTCGCGGCAGTACGTGATGCACTGGTTGTACTTGCGGATCGTCTGGTTGATCGTGTCCAGGCGGTTCTTGTTCGTCTGGAGCTCGTTAATATAGTGATCCGCGAGGTTGTCCGACGGCTGGAGATTCTTGCTGACGACCCACTCGCAGAGCGCCGAGACCGCCTCCCCCGTCTCATAATAGCAAAGACCCAGCAGATTCCTGGCGTCTGTGTTTTCTTTATTAAATTTCAGGCTGCGCTGCAGACAGGTGATCGCTCCCTTCATGTCCCTGACCAGCGCCTTCTCAAGCCCCTCATTGTACAGAAGATTGGAGATCCGCACAATGCGTTTCTGGATCGTGATGTCCGCGCCGCAGCCCGTACAGTAATCGATCGCCGCCAGAGGGGTATTGCAGTAGATACACCTCATGGATCAGTTCCCCTGCTTTCTGTTCTTTTTCTCGTCCCTGAGCATCTCCTTCAGGATATCCGTGACGTCGGTCAGGTCGCGGCTGTAGATCGCGTCCTCCGCCTCGTTGACGTCCATACTGGGATGAAATTTTTTCAGTTCCTCTTCGTAATTAATCATCGGTTCCTCCCCTCAATCCTAAGCGTTTCAACTGGCATGCTCCCGCAGCAGTATCTTCTTCAGCTCCCCCACCAGATACAGAGAACCCACACAGAACAGCATACTGTCCCCCCTGCGCGCAAGCGCCTCCGAGAATGCCTCCGCCACATCCGCCTTTGCGACGACCGGGACGTCCGTGTATCTGCGGAACAGCTCCGCAAGCGTCTGAGCCGGCACAACGCGCGCGCCGCCCACCTGCGTCACCACGACAGACTCCGGCTGCATGTCCTCGCAGATCTCCCGGATCATCTTCTCGTACTCCTTCTCGACGACCGCCGAAAACAGCAGAGACACCGGCATACGCGCCCGGACCTCCGCGGCGGTGCGGATAAACTCCCGGATCCCGTCCGCGTTGTGCGCGCCGTCCAGCACCACGCCCGGCAGCACCGTCTCCATCCTGCCCTGCCAGCGCGCCGCGCGGATCCCCTCCACGATCGCCTCGTCCGTGATCGCGCCGCTGTCCGTTCCGGTCCCGCATCCGCCGCCATGCAGCAAAGCGTCGGATTCCGGTCCGCCCGCACTGTGCAGACCAGCATGCCGCGCCGTCTCGCGCATTTCCAGCATGCCGACCACCCGCGCCGCGATCGCGGCGAGCGAGCTGTTCACAACCTGGTACTCGGCGAGAAACGGCACCGTGATCCGCAGTTTCCGCGCCGTATCAGTTTTATCATAACTGCAATCGAGCATAAAATCAATGCTTTTATCTGTTTTTGCCAGTATTTCGCACATGGAAACGTCATAGCGGTACACAGGCGCGTGCATTTTCTCCGCCTGAGCGAGGATCACCTGCTCCGACTCCGGGTTCCGCCCGTCATAGACGACCGGGACGCCCTCCTTGATGATCCCTGCCTTCTCCGCCGCGATCTTCGCCACCGTGTCGCCCAGATATTCCATGTGGTCGAGGCTGATGCTCGTGAGCACACAGACGACCGGGCGCTCGACCAGGTTCGTCGCGTCGAGTCTGCCGCCCAGCCCGGTCTCCAGCACAAGGTATTCCACCCCCGCCTGCTCAAACATCAAAAGTCCCGCCGCGAAGAGCAGCTCAAAATAAGCCGGGTGCGCAAAGCCGTCCGCGACCATCGCGTCGATCTCCCGTTTCACGCGCACGAACGCGTCCGTGAACGTCTCCTGTGACACGGGGACCTGATTCACCTGAAAGCGCTCCGTGATCTCGACAAGATGCGGCGAGGTAAACAAGCCGGTCCGTTTCCCCGCCTTCTCCAGAATCGACGCGAGGAAGGCGCAGACGGAACCCTTTCCGTTCGTCCCCGCCACATGGATGACCTTCATCCGTCGCTCCGGATGCCCGAGCCTGCGGATCAGCTCTTCCGTATTCTCCGGCCGGTTCTTTTTCGTAAATTTCGGCGTGCTCTCTATGTACGCGACTGCTTCTGTATAGTTCATGGCTTTGTCCCCTGCTTTATCCGATAAATACGCTATCAATATACCACAATTGCCCTTTTATTCAAGAAATTTTTTTCGCGCGATTCGCTAAAAAATATATTTTTTCTTAATTTTGCACACTTCCAAACTTTGTTCTATAGACACAAAAATTAATCGGTGTTATAATAACGCCATCTGATCAATCACAATACATAAGGAAAGGAAGGATTTGATTTTATGAAAAAACAGTTTCTTATGGGTCTCGCAGTCGCGGCGGCAGCGTCTATGCTCTGCGGATTCGACAGCGCCGAGACGATCGATTCTCTCGGGGAAAAGATGTCGGCGGCGGAGGCGGATCTCCAGAGCATGTCTATGACCATGGACATCAATATAGACGCGGCGCTCAACATGTCCGACGGCACGAACACATCCAACATGCCGGTCACCGCCGCGGGCTCCCTGGGGATCGATTACACGCTGGATCCGATCGCGATGAAGATGGACGGCTCCATCGATGTAGCCGCTCTGTCGGAAGGACAGACGACACCGGTCGAGTCGTACATGGTGACCGACGAGGACGGCACCATGACAATGTATGTGAAGGATCCGGTCTCCGGTTCCTGGGCAGCGCAGTCCGATCCCGGCGGCATCAACATAAAGAGTCTCATGGACACCGCTTCCGGTCAGTCTGTGTCCTTCTCCGAGCTGGCTGAGTGGGGGCTGAACTTCGAGCTTGCGCCGGAGGCTGCCGATGTGAACGGCACCGAGTGCTACATGCTCAGCTGCGCGATCGACTCCGCTACGCTGGATACGATCATGCAGAAGACCTCTGAGATGACGGGGCAGGATCTCACGGCGGACGAGAACGTCAGTCTGGTGCTCTCCATGCTCGACGGCATTGTGCTGAACATGGAGTACTATGTGGACGCCTCCACCTACCTTCCGGTCAAGATGCATCTTGATCTCAACGACAGCGACCTCAGCGCGATCAACACGCTCATCGGTCAGCTTATGGGCAGCGCGCTGGGAGAAAACGCAGCGTCTACCACGGTAGAGCTCGTCCTGAACGACACTTCCTTCGACGTAACGATCGGCTACAACACGGTAGACGAGATCGTTATCCCGGACGAAGTGCTTGCCGCACCGAACGCGGATACGGTCGCGACACCGGCGGCATAAGACGGATCCGATCGACAATATCGAATATCGGGCGCCCGCGGGAGCTTTGTTTCCAGCTCCGGGGCGCCTTTTTTCACGTCCTGCTCCCGCCGGAAAAGATGTCCTTGTCAAGCATGCCCTAAATAAGGTAAAATGGAGAAAACAGCGCAAAACAATTGTCAGAATCGGAGATTTATATGAACGAGAAAGCACTGCGGGTTCTGGAATACCCGAAGATCATAGAAAAACTGGCGCAGCACGCCGGCTCGCAGCCCGGCAGGGAGCTGTGCCGCCGCCTGGAGCCTTCCTCCGACCTTTCCAGGATCCGGCGCATGCAGCGCGAGACGACCGACGCCGTCAGCCGGCTCTGCCGCCGCGGGAGCATATCGTTCTCCGGGCTGAGCGACATCCGCGGCTCGCTGAAACGCCTGGAGATCGGCAGCTCGCTGAACATCGAGGAGCTCTTAAGCGTCTGTCGGCTCCTGGAGACTGCCTCGCGCGTAAAGGCATGGTCGCGCGGCGAGAATCGCGACGACCTGCCGCAGGACTCGCTCGAGGAGCTGTTCTCCGGTCTGCAGCCGCTCACCCCGCTGTGCGCCGAGATCCGCCGCTGCATCCTCTCCGAGGATGAGATCAGCGACGACGCGAGTCCCGGACTGCGGCAGGTGCGCCGCTCGATCCGGCTCGCGAACGAGAAGATCCGCGCACAGCTCGCCTCCATGGTGAACGGTTCGGCGCGGACCTACCTGCAGGACGCCGTCATCACGCAGCGGAACGGGCGTTTCTGCCTGCCGGTCAAGGCGGAGTACCGCGCCCAGGTGCCCGGCATGATCCACGATCAGTCGTCGAGCGGCTCCACCCTCTTTGTCGAGCCGATGGCGGTCGTCAAGCTGAACAACGATCTGCGCGAGCTCGAGGCGCGTGAGGAAAAGGAGATCGAGATCGTCCTTGCCTCCCTGAGCGCCCAGGTCGCCGAACAGAGCGAGCCCCTGAATTACAATGTCCTGCTCCTCACAGAGCTGGATTTCATCTTCGCACGCGCGCAGCTCTCCCGCTCCTGCAACGCAACGGAACCGGAGTTCAACGAGGAAGGCCGCGTGCGCATCAAAAAGGGCCGGCACCCGCTGCTCGACCCGAAGAAGGTCGTGCCGGTCGACATCCGCATCGGGGACGACTTCACG
>CANQYP010000078.1 GCA_947628045.1 uncultured Lachnospiraceae bacterium
TGGCGAGATCGGTGACATCCACCGCTTCTCTAAGCCTCATCAGCTGCTGGCGTATGCTGGCCTGGATCCCTCTGTAAGGCAATCCGGAAACTTTAATGCCCGCCACACCAGGATGTCCAAGAGAGGATCCAAAGTGCTTCGATACGCTCTTATGAACGCAGCTCACAATGTTGTTAAGAACAATGCCACCTTTAAAGCGTATTACGATAAGAAGATGGCAGAAGGCCGGACTCACTATAATGCCCTCGGGCACTGTGCCGGCAAACTTGTCCGTGTCATCTGGAAAATGATGACCGATGACATAGACTTCAACCTCGACTAAGAGTTTTGCTTAAATACCGAGATCTTTGAAAAATGCACCCTTAGGGAGCTTTATTAAAGTTACCCTTTTTGACCTCAATATCAGTAAAAAAATTTTTTCTGATTTAGGCTTGACTTTTCATAGCTGGTCTCCAAATTTAAAAACAGATTTCCCGTTGATATTTATCCTTTCATACCAGTACATTACTCTTTGAGAGATTTATCAACAGAAAATCTGTTTTATCTCTGTCACGCATTCAGCAACGGCACGCCATTCCCCACGCCGATCCGGTCCGCGCCCGCCTCGACCATGCGCAGCGCGTCCGCGTTCGTGCGGATTCCGCCGCTCGCCTTCACAAGCGCCTTTCCGTCCACGGTCTTCTTCATCAGCGCCACGTCCTCTGCGGTCGCCCCGCCTGTGCTGAAACCAGTCGAGGTCTTCACGAAATCCGCGCCCGCCGCCACGGACAGCTCGCATGCCTTGATCTTCTCCTCGTCTGTCAGCAGGCAGGTCTCGATGATCACCTTCAGGATCGCGTTCTTTCCAGTCGCCTCGCGCACCGCCTCGATGTCCTTCTGCACCGCCTCGTAATCCTTGTCCTTCAGCCAACCGATGTTGATCACCATGTCCACTTCCTGCGCCCCTGCCGCGACGGCAAATTTCGCCTCCGCCGCCTTCGCCTCCGTCAGCATCGCGCCAAGCGGAAAGCCTACCACACAGCACACCTTGACATTGCTGCCCTGCAGCTGCTGCGCCACCAGCGGAACGCGGCAGGAGTTGACGCATACAGACGCAAAACCATACTGTTTTGCCTCCTCGCAATAGCGCACGATCACGTCGCGCGGCGCGTCCGCCTTCAACATCGTGTGGTCTATCATGCCTGCTAAATTCATAGTTTTTCTCCTTTCAAATTGTGTGATTTCAATGTTCTTTTGGTTACTTTCATAATAGTCTAATTAATACCGCTTTTCAACCTGATTTTCCAGCTTTTTCAGTGTCTTTCAACTTTTCCAATGTTTGTACGACTCACGGAGTGTTAGTGTTTACGCAACCCCGGAATGTCGGTGCTTGCATAGCTCCTTGAATATTAGTGTTTGCGCAATTTCCGAAAGGCTAGCTTGTACAACTCCCAGAATATTAGTGTTTACGCAACCCCGGAATGTCAGTGCTTGCATAGCTCCTTGAATATTAGTGCCTGCGCAGCTCCCAGAACGCAATTGCGCTCGCCGCCGCCACGTTGAGGGAATCCACTCCATGCGCCATCGGAATCTTCACCGTGTAATTGCAAGCCTCGATCGTCTCCGCGCGCAGCCCGTCGCCCTCCGTCCCGAGGATCACCGCAAGGCGTTCTTCTGCCGCAAAACGAGGATCATCGATCGATACCGTATCCTCCCGGAGCGCCATCGCAGCGGTGGCAAAGCCCATGCGTTTCAGAGTCTGCACATACCCCGGGGCCGGGCTGTCCAGATACGCCCACGGCATCTGGAAAACCGTCCCCATGCTCACACGGATGGCACGCCTGTAAAGCGGATCACAGCACGCCCGCGTCAGCAATACCGCGTCAAAGCCGAGCGCCGCAGCCGAACGAAAGATCGCGCCGACATTCGTCGGATTTACGACATCCTCCAGCACCGCGATCCGCGTCGGGGTTACGACGTCCTCCAGCACCGCAATCTGCGCCGGGTTTACGATGTCCTTCAGCACTGCGATCCGGGCTGCGCCGGAACAGACCTGCTCCGCGGTCGGCAGCTCTCGACGCCGCATCGCGCACAGAAAACCCTGCGTCAGATGGTATCCTGTAATGCGGGTAAGAACAGCCGTGTCCGCCACATAAACCGGAATGTCATCACAGCGCTCTAAAATTCGGCTTATCTGGCGCACGATTTCACACGGCTCATGCTTTACCGGCACGAAATCCGCATGTTTTCCCTGTTCATGCGCCGCTCCTGCTGCCTCGCTCACCAGCTTTCGCTCCGTCTCCGCATTCGCATCAACATCCGATTGATCCTGTTTCGTTCCGGCAGTCTCACCTGTAATGCCGCCTCCTGCCAGCGCGGGAAACCGAAACTTTTCTTGTCCGTGCTCCACTCCGACCGCCTCACTCACCAGCTTTCGCTCCGCCAATATGGAAATTGGCTCATATCCGGCGTCCAGCGCCCGCTCGACCACCCTCGGACTCTCCGCGATAAACAACCCGGGAGCTGGCTCAAAATAGCGCAGCAGCTGTACCTCCGACGTACACGCATAGATTCGCAGTTCCTCCGCGTCCAGATCGTCAATTTCGATCATCTGAGGCAACATGTCTCTTTCTGTTTTTATCATCCTTTTCATACCTCATTTATGCAGGCGCCGATCTGGTATTCCTCCGGCGCTTGAAAACGGACGCTGCCCCACATTCGTCCCATGTCGTTGATGCAAGGCTGCCTACGGATCTTCCCGATACAAAAACATAGATCGCATCAATATCGTCCGTCGCCAAACCCCTCCGCCTGTGGAAACATATCGACCGCCACCGGCGTATAGAACATGCGGATCACACGTTCCGGGTCTTTCGTCTGCGCCAGGATCCACATCAGTTTCGCCAGCACCGCCTCCGTCGTCATGTCGTACGCCTCCAGGACGCGCAGATCGTTCTTCAGGCGGTGCCCCTCATGGTATACGCCCAGATCGCTGCCCTCGTTCTCCACCTGGGTCGTGAGCACCGCAAACTTTCCCTGCCCCTTCCACTTTTTGATGCACTCGTAAAAACCGCCCGCCTCCGGGACGCCGCCCACGCCAAAGCTCTCGATCACGACCGCATCGTTACGCTCAAACAGGAAATCCAAAATCCCGCGGTCCATGCCGGGCACCAGTTTTACCAGCGATACGCCTGTATCCAGCTCCTCATAAAACGTCGGCTCCTGCGCGCATTCCTGGCGGATAAAGCGCATCAGGACGCCGTCCTGCAGCACGCCCAGCTCCGGGTAATTGATGCTTGAGAACGCGCTGAAACTCTTGGAACGCGTTTTTTTGGCGCGCGTGCCGAGAATCACCTTGTGGTCGAACACGATCGACACGCCCGGAAGATCCTCCACCGCGCAGCGAAACGCGTCCCGCAGGTTCGCCTTTGAGTCCGTCGTATCAAACCCGATCGGTTTCTGCGCGCCGGTAAAGACGATCGGCTTGGGACTGCCCTGGATCATATAGCTCAGCGCCGCCGCCGTGTAGGCGAGCGTGTCCGTGCCGTGCGTGAGGACAAACCCATCATACGCTCCGTAATGCTCCCGAATGCAGCGCACGATCATCTGCCAGTGCTGCGGCGTGATGTTGCTGCTGTCCAGCGCCAAAAGCTGAATACAGTCCACATGGCAGATCCGCTCGATATCCGGGATATAGCTCAAAAGCTGCTCCGTCGTCAGACCGGGCGCCAGCCCGCAGTCGGTCAGTTCAGAGGCGATCGTGCCGCCGGTCCCGATCATCAGTATCCTTTTCTTTCGCTCCATGGCTCTCCTTTACTCCCCGGCAGTCAAACTCCGGGATAAAGCTCTCCTTCACTCCCCGTCAGCCAGACTCCGGGATAAAGCTCTCCCTCACTTCCTGACAGTCAGACCCCGGGACAAAGCTCTCCCTCACTCCCTGGCAGTCAAACTCTGGGATAAAGCTCTCCTTTGCCGTCCCGCCCTCCTGGTAGAATCCCTGTGTCACGCCGATCTCCTCCGCGTAAGCCAGCAGACGCTCATACTCGCGTTTCGTCACACGGCGGCAAAGCAGCGGATCCTCCGCCACCGCCGGCATCGGGGTATATTGGTTCATCATGCTGATATAAATATGGTTCCCATATTCCTCGTGCAGATACCGCACGATCTGTTTCGCCTCGCGCACATGCCCCGGGAGCAGCAGATGCCGCACGATCACGCCCTTCGTCAGGATCCCCCGCGCGTCAAACTGAGGCTGCGGTCTCTGACGCACCATCTCGCGGATCGCCGCCATCGCGACTTGCGGGTAATCCGGGGCATGCGAATACTGCTCCGCCACCGCCGCGCTCATATACTTGAGGTCCGGCAGATAGACGTCCACAAGTCCCTCCAGTTGGCGCAAAACCTCCGTTTTCTCGTAGGCGCTGCTGTTATAGACGATCGGGACCGTCAGCCCCTGCCGACGCGCCAGGACAAGCGCCTCACGCACCTGCGGCAGAAAATGCCCCGCCGTCACCAGGTTGATATTGTTCGCCCCCTGTCCCTGCAGCTCCAGAAAAATCTCCGCCAGACGCTCCACCGAGATCGTGGCGCCGCGCTCCCCGCGCGCGATCTCCCGATTCTGGCAGTAGATACAGCCGAGCGGACAGCCGGAAAAAAAGACAGCTCCCGAACCCTCTGTCCCGGAAATGCACGGCTCCTCCCACATATGGAGCGCCGCCCGCGCGACTTTTAACTCCTGATCCACCCCGCAGCGCCCGCGCTTTCCGCCCGCGCGATCCGCTCCGCACGCCCTCGGGCAGAGGGTGCAGCCATTTTCCCCGCTCTGTTTCACCTCAACCCCTCCACAGCATAGGCTCCGGCAGCCCGCGTCATTCCTTCACAATGTGTCTTCCGGTAATTCCGATCCCCGACATTGTTCCTTCACAATATGTCTTCCGGCAATTCCGATCCCCGGCGTCATTCCTTCGCCGGGAGCTGCGCGAGTATGATCGCGGCAAACATCAATACACAGCCCGCCAGCTCCCGCGCGCTCAGGCTCTGTCCCAGCAGGATCCACCCGGCAAGCACCGACACCACAGACTCCAAGCTCAGGATCAGGGAGGCAACCGTCGGGTTCATGCCCTTCTGCCCGACGATCTGCAGCGTGTAGGCGACGCCGCAGGACATCACGCCGGCGTACAGGATCGGCAGCCAGGCGCGAAGGATCGCGTGTAACTCCGGTTTCTCACAGATCAGCATGCCCACGCCCGAGAGCAGCCCGCACACAAAAAACTGTATACACGACATTTTCACGCCGTCCACCTTCGGCGAAAAATAGTCGATCACCAGAATATGAACCGAAAACACCCCCGCGCACAGGAGCACAAGGAAATCTCCCCAGCCGAGCGAAAAGCCCTCTGTGATACACAGCAGATAAAGCCCGGCGACCGCGAGCGCCACGCTGATCCACACCTTGAGACCGACCTTTTTCTTCAGGAAGATCCCGAACAACGGGACCAGGACGATGTACATCGCCGTGATGAACCCCGCCTTCCCGACCGTCGTGTACTTGATTCCGAACTGCTGCAGATTGCTCGCTATGCACAGCGCCGTGCCGCAGCAGACGCCTCCGATGAGCAGCGTGCGCCGGTTCTGCGCGTCGGAGCCTCTGCCGTTCCCGGAAGTAGGCTCTTCTTTCTCTTTTCTTTTGTCCAGCAGATAAATGCACGGGATCAGCACAATGCCGCCGAGTATGCACCGCGTAAAATTAAAGGTGAACGCCCCGACATATTCCATGCCGACGCTCTGCGCAACAAAAGCAACGCCCCAGATCACCGCCGTCAGAAACAGCAGCGCCGGGTTCCTCCAAGATGTCTTTTTCATAATATCCTCCTCATGTTTCCTATAGCGCAAGCGCTCTGCCGTCGAGCGACGCATAGACCAGATCGTCGCCGCGATAGCACAGTTTCATCGAAAAAAAGGGCGCCTCCTCCGCGAGCAGCCGCAGGAACAGCTTGTCGCCCTCCCAGAGATTCAGGCGCATGAGCTCCGTCTTCGGAACCCACTCCAGCTTTCCCTCGTCGCAGTCTTTGAGCTCACCTTCGAACGCGTCCGCCGTGTACAGGCACATATATTCGGTCGGAAAACCCTCCGCGAGAAAAGTCACGATCCCGCGGAACCGCCACGCCTTCAGTGTCAGCCCGGTCTCCTCTTTCGCCTCGCGCAGCAGGCATTCCTCCGGGCTCTCCCCCTCCTCGAAATGTCCGCCGATGCCAATCCACTTGCCTTTGTTGACGTCGTTCTCCTTGCTGACACGGTGCAGCATCAGATACTGCCCGTCCTTCTCGATATAGCATAATGTCGTGAGTGGTGATTTCATCGGATCTCCCGGCTCCTCTCCAACAGATAGTCCTTTTCGTTGCGCGCCGGATCCTTCAGCACCTCCAGCAGCAGCTTTTGCAGCAGCTCCCCGAGCGCCGGCCCGGGCGCCACGCCGTCGGCGATCAGGTCGTCGCCTCCCAGCGCAAGCGTCTTCAGCGACAGACAGTCCCCCCGCTCCCTGATGTCCCTCCAGATGCGCTCCACCTCTTTCAGGTAGCTCAGCGCATCCGGTATGATATCCGGGTGGTGCGCCGTGATGTCGGCGCGTTTTACCAGAAGAAACGCGTCAAACAGCTCCGGTCCGATCTCGTACGCGCAGACGCGCACGTCCCGCGCGTTCATCTGCGGGTAACGCGAGTGGTTGCGCACCAGGCAGGCGACCGTGCGCATGGTGTCGTTGTCAAATTTGAGACGGCGCATGATCCCCTGCGCGATCCTCTCGCTGTAGGCGGCATGCCCGTGAAAATGGTCCTTGCCGTTCTCGTCCGTAGAGAATACCTCCGGCTTGCCCATGTCATGGAACAGCATCGCAAGCCGCAGCGCCTTGTCCGGCGGGACATTGCGCAGCGCGAGCAGCGTATGCTCCCCCGTCGTGTAGGCGTGATGCGGATTGTTCTGCCGCTGCAGCATGATCCGGTCAAATTCCGGCATGACGACCGCCGTGATCCCGCACTCATACGCCATGCGGAACCAATGCGGATTCGGCGAGGTCAGCAGCTTTACCAGCTCCGTCTGGATCCGCTCCGCGCTGATGCGCGCCAGGTTCGGCGCCATAGCGCGAATCGCCTCCTCCGTGCCGGCGTCCACGGAAAATCCGAGCTGCGCCGCGAACCGGACCGCCCGCATCATGCGCAGCGCGTCCTCGGAAAACCGCTCCGCGGGATCCCCGACGCAGCGGATCCGGCGATTCTTCATGTCCTCCAGACCGCCGAACGCGTCCACCAGCCCGCTCTCACGCGAATAAGCCATCGCGTTGATGGTAAAATCCCGCCGTTTCAGATCCTCGAGGAGATCCGACGTAAAGACGACCTCCTTCGGGTGGCGGCAATCTTCATAGATCCCGTCGATCCGGTAGGTCGTCACCTCAAACGCCTCCCCGTCCTCCAGGACCGTCACCGTGCCGTGTTCGATCCCGGTGTCCACAGTCCGGGGAAACAGGCGTTTCACCTGCTCTGGCGACGCGGACGTCGTAATGTCCCAATCGCCCGGCTCCCGCCCGAGGATCGAATCACGCACGCAGCCGCCCACGACGTACGCCTCATATCCGTTCTTGTGCAGCGTATGGAGAATCTGTTCCGCTTTCTCGGGAATCTCAATGTATCGTGTCTTATATTCTGCCAAGCTCATTCACCATTCTGCCCTTTCCCCTGTCTCCGGCAGCTATGCCGCGCCTTCTGTCCGCTTTTTGCCCGCAGACAATTGCCGTGTCGAATACGATAGATCACGCGCCTCTGTCCGCCCTAATCACCCCGTCGAATACGATACCCTGCCGCCGCAGAATCACGCATCACTGTTCGCCTACTCGTAGACGATCACCGGCGTCCCGATCGACACGGTGTTGTAGATCGTCTGCGCCTGCTCATAGGGCGTATTGACACAGCCGTGCGACCCGTTGCTCAGGTAGATCGTCCCGCCAAACTGAGCGCGCGCCTGCATGTCGTGGATCCCGACGTTGCCGTTAAACGGCATCCAGTAATCCACCGGCGCCGTGTATCCCTCGCCCGTCAGCACGTACTCGCGCATCTTCGCGTCGATCGCCCAGACGCCGCCGGACGGAGTCCCGTTGCCCTTGTTCGGGTTCCCGGTCACCACCGGCGTGTCCACGATCAGGTTCCCATATTGATAACACCACATCCGCTGCTGTGAAATGCACACCTCAACGTACGTGTAGCCGATATCGTTCGTCTCACGGCTCATCGCCGTATACAGGTACACCGGCTCCATCGTCCCCTGATAGCCCTCGTCCAGCGCCTTCAGCAGGGCGGTCGTGGTCGCGTCCTGGTCAATGCACCAGCCATAGTCGCCGCCCGTGAGCGTGACCGTCGTGCCGATCGAGGTGTAAAACTGCCGTTCCAGACCGAATGTGTCATACTTCGCCGCCAGGTCCTCCACGTACTGCGCCACACGGGTATCGTCGATCGTAAACGTGCCGTCCGCAAGCCGGATGATCCAGCCGTCGATCACAGAAACGTCCACGACCTCCTGCCGGTCGGCGAAGTCGTAGGTAATGTTCGCGCGCGCAAGCTCGCTCATCGCCGCGGCGTCGCGGTTCAGCCCCTCGTCGTCCGAATAGAGCTGCGGATCGACATAGCAGCCTGCGTCGTCCAGCGACAGAGACGTCTCCCCGGCGTCCAGCGCCGCAAACAGCGCCTGCGAGGTCCGCGCCGGATCGACCGTCGTGCCCATGACCTCCTTTATCACCTCGTAGCCGGAATCCGTGATCCCCACATATGCGTCCCTGGGCGCGATGAAACGCGCGCTGTCCATGCACCCGAGCGCGTCCATGACCTGCTGCGCCTTGTCGCGGTCATAGGAAAACGCCACCGAATCGATCTGCTCCCTGTCCAGCAGCATCGTCACCGGCCAGAAGTAAGAGCGCTGCGCCTTCATCATCCGGTCGATGCTGTCGCTGTCCTCGAACGTCAGCCCGATCTGCTGCGCGGAGATCGTCTCGGTCTGCCCGTCGCGCTCACGGATCTCCAGCACATACTTGTCCAGCTTTCCCGCGGCATCCGCCTTCACCTGCGCCGCCGTCCGGTTGCCGCAGTCTATGCCGTAGAACTCTGTTCCCCCGTAAAAATGAAACCCGTAATAGAGCGCCACCCCGAGATACAAAGCGGCAAATACCGACCCCGCCGCGAGCAGGATCCGCCGGAGCCTCTTTCTCCTGCGCGCACGGATCTTCTGCAGCAGCTCGTCTGCGCCGGACGTCTGTCTTCCTGCCTGATCCGAATTCCCTGCCGCAGTCTCCTGCGTCTGCGCGCGCTCTTGTACCTTGCTGCCCGGCGTGTATTTCGTGTGCCCCGCCTCGTACTCCGCCGCTTTCTCCCCCGGCGTGTACCTCCTCTGCGGTACCTCGTTCTTCCTGTTCATCTGCGTTCTCCCCGAATAACCCCTGCAAATATCTCTGTACCCCGTTCGTCCTGCCGCCGCGTCTACAGACGCCCCGCGGCGAGGATCTCCTCACAGATCTCCCCGGCGCTGCGCCCGTCCGTGCATACCGTCAGATCCGCCGCCGCCTTGTACTTCGGCAGACGTTCCTCCAAAAGCGCGGCGATGTACGCCACATTCATGTTTCCCTCCAGAAGGGGGCGTGTATGCGTGTGCCGCACGCGCTCGTAGATCGTCTCCGGCTGCGCGCTCAGATAGACGATCCTGCCGCTCTTTCGCATTGCCTCGACGTTGCACGCGCGCATCGGGACGCCGCCGCCGCACGAGACGACGGTATTGTCCTCCGGGCGGAGCCGCTCCAGCAGCGCAGTCTCAAGCTGCCGGAAATAAGGCTCTCCATGTGTCTCAAAAATCTTCGCGATCGGCATTCTCTCCTGCGCCTCGATCTGCTCGTCCATCTCGATCAGCCGCATTCCATGCGACTGCGCCAGCTCCCGCGCGATCGTGGATTTGCCCGCGCCCATAAACCCAATCAGAAAAATGTTTTTTCCCTGCTGCATCTCGTCTCCCCGTCTCCGTTTGACCGCCCTGCGGACAGCCAGATTTCAGATTCCCGCTCTTTGGTCTCAGTATATCACTCCCTGTGTCACGGGGCAACCCAAAAAGCTTTATGTCACACCAAAAACAGGAGAGCTCCGCAGCATGTCTGCGGACACCCTCCTGTCCTGAATTCTTCTATTAGGTCTTTGACCATTCTTCCGTTTCCGTTTCGCCAGCCCGGTCAGGTCTCTGACCATTCTTCCATTTCCGTTTCTCCGATCCGATCAGGTCTCCGTCTCAGCCGGTGTCAGCTCCGTCTCCGCAGGAGTCAGCTCTGTCTCAGCCGGTGTCAGGTCGGTCTGCGCCTCTGTCTCCGCCTCCGTCGGCGTCATCAGGACGTAATCGAACACGATCTGCGCGATCGCCTCCTCATTCTGCGTGACTTCTCCCGCCTCTGCCCACTCGTCGTACAGCTCCGCAATACGATCCGTCTTGCGCTGCTCGATGATATTCTCCTTCTCCGCGTCCGTCGCCTCGCGGTCAAGCTGGGAGATCACGCGCACGACATAATAACCGCTGTCCGTCTTGATCGGCGTCTCAATCAGCGTGTCGTCCGCCAGTCCCTCCGTCGCCTCCGCGACTTCCGATACATAGTAATCCGCGTCCAGCGTCGTCTCGTTGGCGTTCTTGCCAAGCTCCTCCGCCGCGGTCGAGAAATCCTCGCCCGATTTTACCTTTGCAAGGAATTCCTCCGCCTGCTCCAGCGCCTTCGCCATCGCCGCCGCTGTCTCCGGGTCTTCCGTCTCAGTCTCCGTCTCGCTCTCCGCGGCAGTCGTCTCCACCTCTGTCTCCGTCTCGTCCGCCACGAGCTCTTCCGTCTCGTCCGCGGATGCCGTCATCGTCGCGGTCTCCTTCACAAGAGACGCCTCTTCCAGAGAAGATTCGCTCTCTGTCTGCTGCTCTGTCTCCGCCGGAGTGATCTCTTCGGACTCAAGCTCCGACTCAGACTCCTCCTCGGTCACCGGAGTGAACAGCACGTACTCGATCCTGCGCTGTGCCGCCTCTTCATCGGACACCTCCGTATCAATGTCCTTGGACATCTCCGGCTCCATCCTGTGCTGGATCATCTGCAGCTCCAGGTAGCGCTCCACGATCTCCTGCGTCGCGCCGATCTCCTCAAGCGTCTCTTCGTCGTTCGCCTCGATGAATGCCGTCGCCGCAGCCGTGATCGCCGCCTTGTCGTCGTCCGTGATCGACACTCCGTACTCTTCCATCTTCTGCTCCGCGAGAACCGCGTGCGTCAGCGCCTCGACGTCCTGCTCGATCGCCATCTGTCCCAGCGACTCGCCTGTCCCGAACAGATCCTGGCTGAACGGATCCTCTATGCCAAACGACATATATGCGCCCTCAAGCCCCGCCTGATCGTAGCGCACCGCAAAGTTCACCACACCCAGGGAGAGCTCGTCGTCATTCACCGTGACGGCTGCCTCCTCCAGATTCAATTTGTTCTTCTTAGAGCAGCCCGCCAGGGACGTCAGCACAAGTCCGGCGCACAGCCCGAGCACTGCCGCTCTTCTCCATTCTCTCTTCATAGTTTCCTCCAATCTCCATATGCGGCGCAAACAGGCAGACCGCACGGCTTGTCCGTCACGCAGGTCTCCCTGTGGCAAATTCATTTTAACATTATAATCGCTTTTCGCCCATCGCGCAACAGTTTTTTATGAGGAACTCCGTTATATTTTCTTCACCTTCGACCAGGCGCTGTAGCTGTATTTCCCGTTCACCTTCCTGTAGCTGCGAATCCGGAAATAATAATTCTTATTTCTGGAAAGCCCTTTTTTCGTAAAACTGTTCTTTCCCGCCAGACCTTTTTTGATCTTTTTGAATCCTTTGTTTTTGGACGTGCTCATCTGGATCTCATAGCCGTCCGCGCCCGCTGTCTTTTTCCACTTGATCACCGCTTTCGTGCCCGCCTTCCTCTTCACCGAGGTGAGTTTCGGCGTCTTCGGCTTTGCGGTCTTCCCTTCCGTCTGCGGATCCGCGCCCTGTGTCACGGCATCCGGCGCCCCCGCCGCACTGCCGCCAAGCTCCGGCACCGCGGAAGAATCCGGCGTCACAGAAGTCCCCGGCGTGGTCGATGTTCCCGGCGCAGAGGCGTCTCCCGATGCGGCAGAGTC
>CANQYP010000079.1 GCA_947628045.1 uncultured Lachnospiraceae bacterium
TCACCGTAGCGATCTTCTCTATGGTGTGGCAGTACAACGACACCTTCTACGCGAACCTGTTTCTGATCAGCAACGACATCGTGATCAGTAAGCGCATCGCGACGATCGAGGCGTCCATCTCCAATGTGGAGAAGATCCTGGATCCCAATATCCTGGAGCTCTTTGTGGACGCGGGCATCGTGCTGATCATGATCCCGATCGTGATCATCTACATCGCGCTGCAGAAACAGTTCATAGAGGGCGTCGAGCGAAGCGGTATCGTCGGGTAGGAGACAAAAAAAGAAGAAGGAGGACAAGAAATTGAAAGCAAGAAGAATCATCACGTTATCTCTGACGGCTGCGGTGCTTGGCACGGCGGCGTTCGGAGGAATCCATGCGATGGCGGATGAGGGCGGTGCGGCTGCGGCGAGCATCGACTTCGAGGACGGTCTGTTCGGTTTCGCGGGAGTGGACAAGACCGTGAATTCCGCGGGCGACGTCGGTTCCCTGGAAGTGACGGACTACAACGGGTCCAAGGCGCTGAAGGTGACATCGAACGGCAAGGCGATGTTTGTCGGTTTCCAGGCGGACGCGCTCCTGGGCGACAACATCGGGAAGGTCGCCTCGATCGACATGACGATCGGAAGTGAGAACCCGGACGGCGAGTTCGGCGCGGTTTCCGGCAACATCTACGCTTTTGTGGGCGAGGATCTGGCGAAGATCAACAATCCGTGGTCGGTCTATCTGGAGACTGCGAATCCGAAACCTGTGAGCTACGCTCTGCCGGAGGGCAGCTCCATGGTTCCGGGCAGCTACATCGTCGTCTCTCTGGAGACGGATACCAAGAAGGATAAGGGCGCGACCCCGGCGAATATGTACATCGACGACATCGCGTTCAAGGATGCGGACGGCAATGTGCTCCCGGTGGACACCTCCGCAGAGTATGTGGCGGCGGCTACGGGCGCGGATCGCTCCAACCTGTACGCGCTGACGAATGCGGTGGAGTTCGCGGACTTCGCGTGCTCCGGCGACGGCTGGGCGCAGAACGGCTTTGACATGCCGCAGGAGATCCTCGACGCGCTCGTGCCGGGCAGCGTGGTGGAGATCGCCTACACGAGCGAGGCGGGCGATATGTGGCTGGTGATGCCGGATGCAGCGGCGGGCTGGATGAGAGTCGGTCAGGGCAACGCGGACGGCAGCGGCAGCGACAGCGCGTTCGTCAATAATTCCAAGAACATCGCGCAGATCACCTACGAGCAGATCGCGGCGGTATGCGGCGACGACGTGAGCACCTGGGGTGCGCGCATGCAGTGCGAGGCATCCGATGCGTGGGAAGTACAGTCTGTGAAGGTCGGTCAGGCGGCGACGCAGCTTGCGGTCGCGGACGCGGTGGAGTTCACCGGTTTCGCGTGCACGGGCGACGGCTGGGCACAGAACGGCTTTGACATGCCGCAGGAGATCCTTGACGCTCTCGTACCGGGCAGCGTGGTAGAGATCACCTACGCAAGCGACACCGGAGATATCTGGCTGGTCATGCCGGATGCGACGGCGGGCTGGATGAGAGTCGGTCAGGGCAACGCGGACGGCAGCGGCAGCGACAGTGCGGTCTTTGACGGCAGCAAGGCGTATATCACCTACGAGCAGATCGCGGCGGTGTGCGGCGACGATGTGAGTACCTGGGGCGCGCGTATGCAGTGCGAGTCTTCGGGCGCGTGGGAAGTTTACGGCGTGAAGGTCGGCAAGAAGACCGAGCTGAAACCGCTTAAGAATATGGTGGAATTCACCGACTTTGCGTGCACGGGCGACGGCTGGGCGCAGAACGGCGCGACGATGCCGCAGGAGATCCTCGACGCGCTCGTACCGGGCAGCGTGGTGAGCATTTCCTACACGAGCGAGAGCGGCGACCTCTGGGTAGTCATGAACGAGGCGCAGGCGGGCTGGATGAGAGTCGGCGTCGGCAACATGGACGGCAGCGGCGGCGATCCGGCGGCTTACAACGGCAGCACCTGCCAGGTGACTTACGAGCAGATCGCGGCGCTCTGCGGCGACGACGTGAGCACCTGGGGCAGCACGATGCAGTGCGAGTCCTCCACCGCGTGGGAAGTCTACAGCGTGGCGGTAGGTCAGGCGGCGGACGCGGCAGCGGCTCCGGCGGCAGCTCCGGCTGAGGCTGAGACAGAGCTGGAGACTGAGGTCGAGACGACAGCGGCGGAAGTAGCTGAGTAAGTTAAAATAAGAACAGAAAAAAGGAGGAAGAAAGAGAATGACGAACACGAAAAAATTATTTGCGCTTGGACTTGGTCTTTTGATGACCGCAGGTCTTGCGATGACCGCGAACGCGGAGGAGCCGAGGACGATCAAGATCGGCACCTGGTACGACCACTACTATGACAGCACGAACACGGACATCTACGACGATCCGAGCGTTTCGGACGAGGAGCTTGCGCAGAAACATTTTGATTCCGTAAAGAAGGTGGAAGAGAAATACAACGTAAGGCTCGAGTTCGTGAACCTGACCTACGACGGCATTCAGGAGTCGATCAACACCTCGATCCTCGCCGGTACCCCGGACTGCGACATCTATGAGACAGATCTGACCTTCGGCATCCCGGCGGCGCTGAACGGTTTCGTGACGAACCTGGAGGACATTCTTCCGGCGGACAGCGACATCTTCAACGATCAGATGGTGTTCAACCAGGTGGACATCGGCAAGGACGACGGCGTTTATCTGTTCCAGGCAAACAGCGCGGAGCAGCTGCTCGCGAACACCTACATGATGGCGTGGAATAAGCAGATGCTCGACGAGGCAGGTCTTGAGGATCCGAACGCGCTCTATGAGAGAGGCGAGTGGACCTGGGACAAGTGGAGAGAGTACCTGCTGGCGCTCACGCAGGATACCGACGGCGACGGCGTGACCGATGTGTACGGTTACGGCTCCCGCTGGGATTTCCTGGTTTACAACCTTCTGATGAGCAACGGCACCGGCATCGCGATGAGCCCGACCGAGACGCTTTCCAGCCCGCAGGTGACGGAAGTGCTCGACTTCATCTACAATATGTACAATGTTGACCATGTTGCGAATCCGTGGAATGCGGACGACTTCGATTACAACCAGAACTGCTACATGGACGGCAGAGTGGCGAACTGGATCAGCGCGGCGTGGATCTCCGATTCCAATAAGGACGTGGATCTTAGCTTTGACGTGATCTGGAGTCCGTGGCCGATCGGACCGAGCGGCGACCAGGAGACCAACAAGTTCAAGAACGTTTCTTCCGGCAATGCGTACATGATCCCGCAGGGTGTTGAGGACCCGGAATTCGTCTACAACGTATTCTACGATTGGCAGAACTGGTATGACGGCGACGTCGAACTTCGTGACAACGACCTCACATGGTGGGAGGATTGCGCGATCACGGAAGAGAACTATGAGGTTATGGAGTACATGGGCGCGAGAGGCGCGTTCGATCTGTGGAACAACCTCGGTCTTGACTGGGATTGGTCGCAGCTGCTGAACGGCGAGATGACCGCCGCTCAGTTCCAGGAGACCTACAAGCAGAACGTGCAGGATGCCCTGGACAGTTTCTATAAGTAAAAATTTGCCATGCCGCCGCACGCGGCGCGCATATGCCTGACAGCAGGCAGTCGGAAGGCAGGCTGGGAGCCTGCCTTCTGCTTTGAAAGAAGGAGGGAGAACAGCTGTGCGCGAGGAAGGAAAATTCAGCCGTTTCATGAATCGGCTGGCGGATATTTTATATGTAGGTCTGCTGTGGCTGCTCGCCTCACTGCCTCTCGTCACGGCAGGGGCGGCGGCGACCGCGGGCTATTACGCGATGGCGAAGTGCGTGCGCCATCGGACCGGCTACATCGGAAGAGAATTCTGGCATTCCTTCAAGGGCAATTTCCTTCAGATGCTGCCGCTTTCACTCCTCTTTCTCGGTGCGGCTGCGGTGCTCGCGGTGGATTTGCCCTATCTGTGGGTGAACGACAGCAAGAAGAACAGCGCGCTCTTTATGCTGCTGCTCTTCGTGGCGTTCCTGCTGCTTGGGCTTGCCCTGTACGCCTGTCCGCTGTTGTCCCGTTTTGAGAAGAAGAACCTGGAGCTGCTTAAGACGGCAGCTGTGGTAATGTTCAAATTTCTGCCCGTCACGGTGGGGCTCCTGCTCTTTCTGGCGCTGTGTGTCGCGGCGGTCTATCTGATGCCGTGGGCGGTCTTTGTGCTCCCGGGACTGTATCTGTATGTGCTGTCCTATCCGATGGAGTGGATCCTGCGCAAGCTGATGCCGAAGGTGGAGGCGGACAGCGAAGAGGCACAGAAGTGGTATTATAAAGATTGAGATGTTTGCCTTGCTTTTTTCGGACGTCTGCCTCATAATGAACATGTCGGGGCGTGTTCGGAAACACGAAAATGCAGGTGTACAACAGGGAGAAGAAACGGCATATGTTTGGATACGAGGCTGCCTGGACGGCGCAGTCATTTGCATATGAGGTTAAAGGGGACAGCGCGGTGATTCTGCGCTGCTTTTCGCGTGACGTGAAGGCAGAGATTCCGGAGCAGATCGAGGGTTGCCCGGTGACGGAGATAGGCGCTTACGCGTTTTCGGCACATTTTGAGGAGGAGAAACTTGAGAAGGAGATTCTGGCGGGTCGTGTGAAACTGTACGTGCCGGAAATGCTGAACGCCGATTTTGTATGCGGGAAAGAAGTGAGCGTTTTGGAAGGCGATGCGGCGGGGCAAAGGGACAGGAACAAGCCATCGCAGGGGCAAGACGGGGACCGTTCTGGGAAGACCGCATTTCCGTCGGCTCTGTGCGGGGAGCGTTCCGGACAGATTACGTTTCCGCCGGCTTTGCGTGGGGACAGTTCCGGGAAGGTTGCATTTCCGCCGGCTCTGTGCGGGGATCGGTTGGAGGAGATCGTGTTGCCGGTGACGATCCGGCGGGTCGGGCGCTATTGCTTTTACAACTGCGGGAACCTGCGGCGGATCGAATTTCACGGGGAACTGTCAGACTGGGGCAGCGGGGCGTTCACGGGCTGCCACGGGGTGCGGAGCTTGCGCGTGTACACGGACGCGGATGGGCGCACGCATTTGAAGGATGTGCTGGACGAGTTGAGAGAAGAGCTGGAAGTGGAGTATTTCACAGGGGTTGCAGATAGAAGTTGGTTGGAAGGACAGCCTGAAAGCACTGCAGATGAAGAGACGATGATGGAGCACCGGAAAGAAAGCGGAAATGAAGACCGGACGGTTGAAACCGTATTGTATGGTCAGGGATGGGAGCAGATCGGAAATCATAGTGAGTCGGGTTTCGCTCGCTTGATCTTCCCGGAGTTTTATGAGGAGGGTGTCGAGAATACACCGGCGCGGATCCTGGAGAACCATGTGCATGGGAGCGGGATTTTATACCGCAATTGTTTCCGGGGACGCGCGCTTGATTTCGCGCAATACGACGCGCTGTTCCCGCACGCGAAGGCATGGGAAAGCGGGGAGCTGGTGCTGCGCATGGCGCTCGCCCGTCTGCGCGCCGGGAAGGGGCTGACGCAAAAGGCAAAGGAGCAGTACGAACAATATCTGACGGAGCATGCGGCGGAGGCGGGAAGGTGGCTGCTCGGGCAGAAGGACTTGGAGGGCGTACGGTTCCTGCTGAGGCTTGCCGAACGGAATGGGAACGACGGGGATTCTGCCGGGAACGGCGGGAGGAAAGACGGTGTCGTCGGGAGAACAGACGGGAAGACGCCGGGCATACTGGGGAAAACGGATGGAAGAATGACGGGCGTGCCGGGGCAGACGGACCAGAGAACACCCGGCGCGCTGGTTCAGACGCTGCTGAAAGAGGCGTCGCGCATGCAGTATATGGAGGCGGTGAGCTTTCTGATGGAATATGGGCATGCAGATCGGGCTGAGCGTCCCGCGCGCAGACGACGGCTGGAGCTGTGAAAGGACACGACAAAAGCGGCTGGAGCTGTGAAAGGACACGACAAAAGCGACTGGAGCTGTGAAAAGGGCACGGCAAGGCGGCTGGAGCTGTGAAAAGGCACGGCAAGGCGGCTGGAGCTGTGAAAAGGCACGACAAAAGCGGCTGGAGTTGTGAAGGAGCCGAGATAAAAGCATTAGGGTAAAGCAAAATGCAGAGAGAAAACGGGAACAGAGATAAAATAAAAGCAAAGAAAGCAGGAACAGAGACGAAATAAAAGCAGAATAAAAGAGGAATAAGAACAAAACAAGAATAAAACAAGAATAAAACAAGAATAAAACAAGAATAAAACAAGAATAAAACAAGAACAGGAGGTAGCTGGGGTGAAATTTTCAGAAATGGTCTACAAGCGCCCGAATCTCGAGGCGCTGAAGGAACGGATCGCCGAATTAACGGAAAAGCTGCGCGCGGCGGGAGATTACGCGGAGGCGAAGGAGATTTTTCTGGCGAAGGAGGAGCTTGAGAAACACATCAGCACACTGAGCACATTGGCGAATATCCGGCATGACATCGACACGCGCGACGCGTTCTATGAGGAAGAGATGCAGTTCTGGGACGGCGCGATGCCGGAGCTCGAGGAATACCGGCAGGGCTGGACGAAGGCGATGCTGGAGAGTCCGTATCGGAAGGATTTTTCCGGGGAGTACGGCGACCTGATGTTCGTGAAGGCGGAGATGGAGCTGAAGACGTTCTCACCGGAGATCATTCCGGAGCTGCAGAAGGAGAACGAGTTGAAGACGCGCTATGAGAAACTGCTCGCGTCGGCGCAGATCCCGTTTGAGGGCGGGACGTTCACGCTCTCGCAGATGTCGCCGTTTAAGAACGACCCGGACGACGCGCGCCGTCTTGCCGCATGGAAGGCGGAGGGACAGTGGTACAAGGACAATCAGGAACAGTTCGACGAGCTGTACGACCAGCTCGTCAAGCTGCGCGACGCGATGGGACGAAAACTGGGCTACGACGGCTACACACAGCTCGGCTATTACCGTATGGAGCGCAACTGCTATACGAAGGAGGACGTCGAGAAGTTCCGCGCGGCGGTCGTGAAATATCTGGTGCCGGTCGCGGACGCGATCTGCCGGGAACAGGCGAAACGCCTCGGGAAAAGCTATCCGATGAGCTTTGCGGACAATGCGCTGGAGTTCCGCTCCGGCAATCCGAGACCGCAGGGGACGCCGCGGGAGATCCTGGAACAGGGACGGACTTTCTACAGCGAGCTCTCGCCGGAGACGAAGGAATTTTTCAATACGATGCTGGACTGTGAGCTGCTCGACGTGCTCTCGACGACCGGAAAGGCGGGCGGCGGCTACTGCACGAGCATTCCGGATTATCGTGTGCCGTTCATCTTTGCCAATTTCAACGGGACGCAGCACGACGTGGAGGTCATCACGCACGAGGCGGGGCATGCGTTCGCCGCGTGGATGAATCGCGACCGCGTGCCGCTGGAGAACGTCTGGCCGGGGCTGGAGGCGTGTGAGGTCCACTCGATGTCGATGGAATTTTTCGCCTGGCGTTGGGCGGAGGGATTTTTCGGGAAGGATACCCGCAAATTCTATTACAGCCACCTGGCGGGGGCGCTGACCTTTATCCCCTACGGAACGATGGTCGACCATTTTCAGCATGTTGTCTATGAGAGATCGCAGATGACGCCGCGGGAGCGCCACAACGTCTGGAAGGAGCTGCTCGGCGTGTATATGCCGTGGATGAAACTGGACGGCGAGATCCCGTTCTACAGCGAGGGCGAGGGATGGCAGCGGCAGCACCACATTTACTCTTCGCCGTTCTACTATATTGATTACTGCCTGGCGCAGACGGTCTCCCTGCAGTTCTGGGCAAGGATCCAGGACGATCCGAAGAACGCGTGGGAGCATTATATGGCTTACACAAGACAGGGCGGGAGCCGTGTGTTCACGGAACTTCTGGCGCATGCCGGGCTCGACAGCCCGTTTGATGAGCGCTGCCTGAAGGGGGTCTGCGAGAAAGCAAACGCGTGGCTGGAGGCATTTGACCTGAAAGGGATCTGCTGAGCATGGCGGAGAAGAAAAAGGGGCGCAGGGCGTATCTGGAGGATTACAGGAAAAATGAACGGGGACAGTACGAGTACGCGGGCAGACGGTATGTCTGTCAGGGAGTCGATCTCGGGCGCAGGAGAGCGCGGATCGGAGCGCTGTGCGCGGGGCTGGCGGCGGCGATGGCGGCGGGCGAGGACAACACCGATTTCACCTACTGGGACGAAGAGACGCAGACCGCGTTCTGGGCGGATCTGAAACAGGCGGGCGCGGCGTTCGCGCAGGAGATCGTGGATTACTGTATCGCGGCGGGCATCAATGCGGAGGGCGACTCCGTGGCGGCATGCGCGGCGAACTGGGGATTTGAGCTCGAGGAAGACGCCACGGTGGATGATTTCTTCAACACGATGGTAGAGCAGTATGAGGGCGACTACGTGACGCTGAGCGGCACCGAGACGGCGGGCAGCTCCCTGTTCGACCTGATGGAGGACTATGACGCTTACACTAAGGGTGTCGAGACGGAGGAGACCGCTCCGAACGTTTCCGGCATCGAGCGCGTGGACGATTATACGCTGCGCATCACCACCACCGAGCTGGACGCGACGGCGATCTATCAGATGGGTCTGCCGATCGTTCCGCTGCATCACTACGGCGACGAGAGCCTGTATGATTATGAGAACAACAAATTCGGGTTTGAGAAGGGCGACCTCTCCATCGTGAAGGCGAAGACCTCCGATCCGCTCGGCTGCGGTCCGTACATTTTCAAGGAATACAAAGACGGCGTGGTCTACATGGATGCGAACCCGAACTACTACAAGGGCGAGCCGAAGATCGCGCACCTGAATTACCTGGAGTCTGCGGAAGGCGACAAGGTGAACGGTATTGTGGCGGGCACGCTCGACATTTCGGATCCGAGCTATTCGGTTGACGTGGCGAAACAGATTGCCGCGGAGAACGGATACAGCGAGGACGAGTGGGACAAGTTTGAGGGACCGGTGCTCACGACCAAGCTGATCGACTACCTCGGCTACGGTTACATCGGCATCAACCCGAACAACATCAAGGTCGGCGATGATCCGTACTCCGAGGAGTCCAAGGATCTGCGCAAGGCGATCGCCACGATGATCGCGGCGTACCGCGACGAGGCAATCGATTCCTATTATGGCTCGACGGCGTCCGTGATCAACTATCCGATCTCCAACACCTCCTGGGCTGCGCCGCAGACCACGGATGATGGATACCAGATCGCGTACTCCGTTGACGTGGACGGAAATCCGATCTACACGGCGGACATGACGGCGGAAGAGAAATACGCGGCGGCGCTGGAGGCGTCCCTTGGATTCTTTGAGGCGGCTGGTTATACGGTAGAGGACGGCAAGCTGACTGAGGCACCGGAGGGCGCAAAGCTCGAGTATGAGTGCGTGATCGGTGCGGGCGGCAGCGGCGACCATCCGAGTTTCCTGCTCCTGAAGAATGTGGCGGAGGCGCTTGAGCCGGTGGGCTTTACCCTGACGGTGACGGACTATGCGAACGCGAACGACCTGTACTCCAGCTATCAGAACGGTATCGCGGAGATGTGGTGCGCGGCATGGCAGGCGACCGCGGATCCCGATATGTACCAGCTCTATCACTCGGAGGGCTCGACCAACTACTACCAGATCAAGTCGGATGAGCTGGATGAGCTGATCATGGCAGGACGCGCGTCCACGGATCAGGCATACCGCAAGTCGATCTATCAGGCTGCGATGGAGATCATCATGGACTATGGCGTGGAGATCCCGATCTATCAGAGGAGCGACGCGCTTGTGGTTTCCTCTGAGCGTATGGACGTAGATTCCCTTCCGGGCGACATGACTCCGTACTGGGGTTGGGAAGCTGAGAAGGAAAACCTGGAGCTCCTTCAGTGACAGGAAAGAAAAGATAATAGGACAAGCGAGGTTCCCCGCCTCTTATGGAGGCGGGGAATATCGTTATTATCTTACGTTTTCAGATGAGGGAGGTGGGTATTCTTTGAGAAATTATATTATCAAACGCATTATATTCTCCATTTTCATTCTATTTTTTGTCACGTTGACGATCTATACGCTGATCCGCTGCCTTCCGGCGAGCTATGTGGAGACGATGGCGATGCAGCTCGCCTCCAAACCGGGCGCAAAGCCGTATGAGGAGTGGGTGGCGCAGCTGAACGCGTCTTACGGGCTGGATCAGCCGATCCTCATCGGATATTTCCACTGGCTCTCCGATTTTGCGCACGGCAATTTCGGCGACAGCTGGCGTTTCACCGTCCCGGTGATCCAGAAGTTCAGGGAAGTGATCGGCGTGTCCTTTGTGATGGGCGCCATCTCGCTGATTCTGGAGCTCGTCATCGCGATCCCGCTGGGCGTCGTTGCGGCGACGAAACAGTATTCCAAGGCGGACTATGCGATCTCGGCAAGCGCTCTGGTAGGCATTTCCCTGCCGACGTTCTTTTTTGCGACGATCCTGAAACTGATCTTCTCCGTGAAACTGGGCTGGTTCGACACCCATGGAATGGTGGGCAGGAATTTCGCGCAGCTCGACGCGATGGGGAAATTCCTGGATCAGGCGAACCATCTGGTGCTGCCGATCGCCACGCTGACGATCGTTTCCGTCGGCTCCCTGATGCGCTATACCCGGACGAATATGCTGGAGGTTCTGAACGCGGATTATATCCGCACCGCCAGGGCGAAGGGCTTAAGCGAGGGCAAGGTCATCTACCACCACGCGTTCCGCAACACCCTGATCCCGCTGGTGACGATCGTGGGAGGCTCCCTGCCGGGGCTGTTTTCCGGCGCGCTGATCACGGAGACGCTGTTTTCGATTCCGGGCATCGGTTTCACCTCGTACCAGGCGATGACGGCGGGCGATATTCCGTTTACGATGTTCTACCTGAGTTTTATCGCGGTGCTGACGCTGGCGGGCAACCTGATCTCGGATATTCTGTACGCGGTGGTGGACCCGCGCGTGCGCCTGTCGTAGGAAGGAGGGAGAACGATGTCGGAAGAACAAAAGAATCAGACGGAAGAACAATACTCCTTGAACGATGACCGCCGCGTGAAGGTGCTCTCGCCGGGCGCGCTTGTGGTGAAACGCTTTTTCCGCAACCGTCTGGCGGTGCTGGGGCTGGTCATGCTCATCGTCATGTTCGTCTTCTCCTTCGTCGGAGGATTTCTGATGCCGTACGGGCAGGCGGAGCAGTTCTACACGGTCACCTACCTGGACAAGGAATACGTGGGCGTTACGCGAAACGACGAGCTCCGCTACGCGGTGGCGGACGGACAGGAGTTTACCACGATCCTGCAGGCGCAGTTTCTGCTGGCGCTCGGCAAGGGCGAGACCGAGTATTCCTATAAGAACGAGGATTACAGCCTCACGGAGGAAGGACCGGATCTCTATTCCATCAGCAAGGCGGACGGCACGATGCTGGCGATTGCCTACAAGGACATCGTGAACGCGGCGGACGGCATGGAAGAGCCGGCGTTCGCGGTGAAGTACGGCGCCCTGAAGGCGTATGTGAACGGGGAGAGCGATTTCGAGGCGGACGGCGCGGATTACACGGTGGACGAGGCGGGCAACATTGCGCAGGACGGGACCGTGATCGGCTACATCAGCCGTTTTGTGGTGGCGCCGAAAGAGAACGGCATCACGATCACCCGCGATTTCAAGGAAAAGCTCCAGGAGGCTCTGGAGGATGATATCAGCGAGTTTGCCTACACAGACGAGGAGGGCGTGGAGAGCAGCTACAAGGTCTCCTATGACGCCACGGCAAAGGTGTGGTCGGTGCAGCAGAAGACGCCGTCCTATGTGTACGACACCTACGGGCAGCCGTCCCTGAAACATCCGCTCGGCACGGACAAGAACGGCATGGACATGCTGGTGCGCCTGATGTACGGCGGCAGGGTGTCGCTGGTGATCGGTTTTATCGTCGTGTTCATCGAGACGATCATCGGGATCATTCTCGGCGGCATTTCCGGCTATTTCGGCAAGTGGGTCGACGACCTGATCATGCG
>CANQYP010000080.1 GCA_947628045.1 uncultured Lachnospiraceae bacterium
CGACGCGCTCATAGATCTCTTCTGTGTAAGACATTCGATATTGGCCCCCTTGCCTGAAATAGATTTGAATTGTACATATGTGCGTCCTTGGCACACACACTGTGAGTATTATACAACGATGTTTCAGGTTTGGCAATAAAAAATTCACGGAAGGTACTCGCCGCGCAGGTTCCTGTATAATATTTTCAACAATTCACTGTTCCCGCGCAAAAAATGAATCTTGGTCGGCGTCTTCCCCGATCTTGGATAGACCCTCGCAACAGGTATCTCGCACACCCGATAGCCAAGCTGCGACGCTCTCACCGACAGATAAGCCAAGAGTTCATACGTTACAAAAATATCCCGCAGCGGCTTTACCCTCTCGTCGCACAGATATTCCCTCGAATACGCTCTGTAGGCATTGGTCGTATCTGTAAACCTTCGCCCTGCCGTCAGGGAAATGATCGGGGCATGGATCAGTTTCACCGCCAGCAGCCGGGCGATCGGGGTGCGAACCGCTCTGCCGCCCTCGATAAATCTGGAGCCCTGCACAAAGCCATACCCCTCTTTGAGCTTTTCGATGAAACGGGGCACATCCTCTATACTGTCCTTATTGTTCCCGTCGATCGTAAGGATCCCCTGATAGCCTCTTTGCAGCGCCCACCAGATTCCCATACGCAGCTGCGTCCCCTGTCTCCCCACATCCTGTTTCACAAGCAGTGTGTTGACCTGCAATCTGCGCAGCATCTCCTCAGTTGTACAGCCGTCTGTGGAACCGCCGTCGCAGATGACGATATCCGCGTACGACGCAACCTGATGCCGATACGCCCGTTTCAATTCCTTTTGGATCCTGTCGCCTTCGTTGATGATCGGGATCAGCAGCGCATAATCTTTTGTCCTCCCCGCAAACTCTGCGCATTCAAATCGTGGGACACCTTCCTGCCTTTCATATATCATATCCCGAAAATTCCTTTCACATAATCCACTGCCCGCTCTATCTCCTGAAGGTCATCGACCGTTCCCATTTCAATTGAGACAAACCCCTGATAGCCTTCCGCAAGCAGAATATCCCTTAACTGCCCATGCAGCGCCCGTTTTCTGATCGGCTTTAAGCCCGGTTCACTGATATGCACGTGGCTGATCCATTTCACCTTCCCGATTAATTCGTCCGCGGATTCCTCATTCTGTATCATCGTTCCCACGTCCAGATTGAGCAGAAACCCGGGCGATTCGACTTTCTCTATCAGAGCCAGCGCAGCGCGTGTATCGTTTATATAATTTGTGTGGTAGATCGGCGGGTTCGCCTCCATGCCGATCACCGTGCCCTTCGCAGCCGCATAATCCCCTATCTCCCGGAAAAACGCAGCCCCAATCCCCGGGTCGGCGTCCTCCGGCATCGAGCGGTTCCGCGGACAGCCGAACACCAGATTTCTGCAGCCGATCGACGCAGCAAAACGAACCGCCTTTTTCGTGTAATCCGCCAGCGTCCACCGTTCTTCCTCTGTTCCGAAAAGCTTTTCCTGTCGTCCGAACCAGATCGACTGCATCGAAGGAATCGAAAAACCGTATTTTTCCATGAGCTCCCGCGCCCACATAGCGGCACGCGCCGGATCCTCATACGGTGTCTCCGGAAAAACCCTTGTCGGGGCGATCTCCAACCCGGCTGCCTCATGATCCTTCAACAGGGCAAGCGCCGCCTCGTCCTGTTCTGCCGTCCAGCCTATATTTGATACGGATAATTTCATAGCGCTACCCTTCCGTTTCCTCTTCTGTCCCGGATCTCGTCAAGACAAGAGCGATCAGCAGAAACGCCATGTTCAGAAGATTCATCGCCCAGAAATATCGGAAATCCGACCAGCCGGTTGACAGCAGCAGACTCATGATATGACCGACCATCGGAGCCAGCAGGACAAAATATTTCTTCTCAGCATTTTTCAGGAACACAAACATCACCGCAACCAGACCAAGCAGGGAAAACAGCCCGCATCGCCATTCAATGGCAGAGATCCACTGGGAACCTGCCGTATAGGCGGTCGCCGCCGACATTCCGGTATACAGACTCACATAATGCCGTTTGGGATAATACGTGTTCCATTCCCCCGACCCGTCCATCGTTCCATGCGGATTTATACAGCCAAGGCTCGAATCCTTCCCGAGAAAGATGTCCCACAGGGCATCTTCCCTGTCGATCACGGCGCGCGCCATGAGCACTGGGTTTCTTATAAACGTGTCAAGATAGCATTTTATAAACCTGACCGGCGTTACGTCCACGTCGTACGCGGCATTCGACCATGTCGGCGTGTAGCTATACTCCGCATTGTTTTGTGCCGTCATCATCGTAATCATCGCAAGCGTCTCCTCTGAGACCTCGCCTCCGGCATAATATGCCCCAAGGATATCCTGCCCCAAGCCGATATACATCCCGTGCCTTCCCGAATCCTGCACTTCAAAATAGTCATAGACAGGTCCTTTGATCGCGAAAACCAGAGCTGCAGCCATTACAAGCGAAAGCAGTATTTTTGCCCTTTTCCTGAAGACTATGGCGGTCGCCGCGGCAATCAGCGCGAACGTAACCATTCCGTTCTTTCGGTACAGGCATACCCCTATCATTGCAATGATAAACTCAAGATAGATATACCATTTTCTTTTATACTCTTCCTGAGCTATGGAAAGCTTTGCAAGAATGACAAATGCCCACAGGAGCGACAAGGTATATGGAATATCTTTCCAGATGGTATTCAAGTGCAGGAAATTACCCGCGTTAAACCCGGAAAAAACAGCGACCCCAAGCAGGACGCTTTCCTTCATCTCCTTCTTTCGCAGGAACAGCAGCAGCTCAAGCATTACATACGCCCAGAAGAAATACTGCACGGCAATAACCGCGTAGGTTGTATTTGATATCTTCTGGATAACCCTCAAGACCATGCAGTAAAATGCCGGATGCCAGTCATACATGCCGTACAGGTGCTGCGCGTTCCCTATCATGCAACTCACGGTATCCGGGCTGGAATTTCCGGGATTGTTTGCAAAAAGATTATACAGAGCCGGCAACAAAAGAACCGCCATGCAGATCAGGACAAACGACAGCGTTCCAAGCCTTTTGTTTTTTGCGAACGCATTTTTCCCCGACGCCTCCAAAAAATATAAAAGGGAATTCACCACCGGGACGAACCAAAATACCGTCGTCAGGAACACGAAAATACCTGCTGTGTTCAGCCTGATGTTTAACGGATAAATCAAAAGCCGCTGCCCCGTCAGCGCAAAGGCGGCATAGAGATAGAGGAGAGATAAAAATACTTTTTTCGCGGGTGTATCCGCCAGATTTCTTATATATTTTTTCTTATCCTCATACTTTACGACCGAAAGCAGCGATACGGCATACAGGATCACCTTCGTAGGCGCCTGGAACTCTATCCCGCTGCTGTTTATGATTATAATTCCAGCCAGAACCTCCAGAACCGCGGCAAGGACAGCCGGGTGGACCGCTTTTTCCGCCCGCGCATAAGCTCCCTCTATGGTCGCCCTTATCGCCTCAAAATGAAAGAGAACCACCCAGACCGCCATTGCAAAAAAAGCCCAGAGCGAGATGAGAGACAGGCGGTCAAATCTCCCGGGAAAGCGCAGATATCCAAAGTTTATTGCGACCGCCTGGTCCAATTCTTTTCCATCCTGATATGCGCCCGTTATCTCACCTGCCCCGTCCTCTGCCAGCAGCACCTTCGGAACCTTCGTGCATTCCTCATTCGCATTCAGGGTGATCGTATATTCCTTGCCTTTCTCTGTGTCAATGTTTACATAGATCTTCTTCCACTCGTTGTTGTTCACATTGCTCAGAGAGATCTTGGTCTGATATATGGTTTCTTCGCCCTTCTTTACAGCGAGCGTCACCGCGCCTTCCTTGTCGTCCGCGATATTGCAGAAGATAAGCTCCAGGCTGTTCAGGATATTCTGACTGCAAACAAATGTCTCCGATATCTCTCGGCAGGACAGTTCCTTCGCCTCGCTCAGGTCATAGTCCGCGGAGGTATAGTATTCCCTGTCTGTCTCTCCCCGTACGCCGATATACAACATCCTTGTCACGGTCAGGATCAGAACGATCGCAAACAGTATTTTTTTCCAATTTGCAAGCTTATTCATTTTCGTACCCCTCGACAAATTCTCTGATCTCTGCCAGGCATTGTTCCTTTGATGCGATATATCCGCCTTTTCCGCCGTATAACGTATCAAAGCAAGTCCTGTAATCGTAATCCGCCGGTGTCCCGGCAAGTTCGTTTACAAAAGGTTCCCCGCTCAGATAAGCGTATAGCTCTCCCGCCGATACCGGCTCTGTCGCCGGATGCCACAGCAGAAGACCCGCGTCAAGCGCGGTCTGCAGATCATCCCAAAGATGTGCCAGGGGATAAAACTGATACCGACTTCTTGAATCTGTGAAATTCAGCGCCGAGAATCCCAGCCCGCGGAATTTCTCCTTCAGCAGCTCCCTGTCCGGCTCAGGGACATGTACCCGGTAGAATCCATTCTCCTGCCGCTCGTAGTAGTTTTTCAAATCTGAGTCCCGCTCTGCCAGTTCCTGAAATTTATCCGCTTTGAGTAGAAAGGGGATCACATGGATACAGTCGTAGATAAAATTTTTCTTTATGTTTCTTCCGAACAATCCTGGAAGGCGGACGATCAGCGCGTCCGGATAATGCTCCCTCACCCATGTTTCCAGCAGATACCGGTTGTAACCGTAGGGGTGCAGCCCCTCGGTGTCGACCGCTGAATTTTCATCTACGCCCTTCGGCGTTTTGAAGACATCTATGGTCGAGATCAGCACCAGCTTTTTCGGCGCTATCTTTTCTATGCTCGCCTCCGCCTGTCTGATCTGTTCCATATCCTTTTCCGGCATCGTATTCGCAAGATATTTCTCGGCGCGCAGACCGGCATATATGAGCAGATCCGGTTCGGTTCCAAACGCCTGCTCTATATTCCTCGAATGATATCTGTTTTCAATCCGCGAACCCGCTGAAACACATATATTACTTCCCACAAAACCCGTGCAGCCTACCAGCGCAGTCATCGGCGTCCTCCTATCTCGTAAGCTTTTCTATCCCCTCGAAACTGTAGTGTTTTCTCTTGAACACAAGATTCACCAGCAATTGCAGATATTTGATCACCATCGTGAGGATTCCGAACAGACCAAAAAACGCCACAGATAAAAATAAAATCGTAGTGGTCCACCCGGCGACCGGATGGGACGTCGCAAAAACCACAACCGAATAGAGAACCATAAACGCCGACATCAGCATCATGAAAACTGTCATCGCAATGGAAAAGCGGTATCCCAACTCCGTAAACAGAATCAGGGAGTCCACCGCCAGCTCGGAGCGATACCCTCTCTCCTGCTTGTCATGGCAAATCTTTCCCGCGCGGTTCGGCTCGTATCGAATCACATCCGCCTTCAAGCCCTGCGCGGCATAGATCGCTTTTCGGTACGGCACAGTCTTGTTCATGGAGCTGACGCGATTGATCACGCGTCTGCTGAGGATCCGAAAGCTTTCCGTGTGCATCTTGAATGCCTGATTCGCAAAGCGGTCGAATATATAATAAAACAGCCGCGACGAAAAACGCTCTCTGCGGTTCGGAACGGCGCTCACGATGTCGTACCCCTGCTGCGACCTTTGATATACCTGCATGACCATTTCTTTCTCAAAATCAAGAACCGTATCGTCAAACTCAAACACGAAATCTCCTATGGCAAGATCCACCCCCGCGTTCATCGCCGCCTCCAGCCCATGAAAATAGCTCATATGGACAATCGAAAGGCTTGTGGATCCGGCACTCTGCCCCGCCTCTTTGATCCTGCTGCAGCTCTCGTCCGTGGAGCTGTCATCCACGCATATGATCTCCGAATGCTCAAAATGATCTTCCAGCACGTCAATTATGTTTTTCAGGAAATTTCCCACTCTCATCTCCGCGTTATGCACGTAGATGACTGCTGAGACAAAGTTTTTTTCTTTATTCTCCATCGCACAACACCTCGTCCAGGTCATAGACTGTATTTATTTTTCCTGACAGGACCCCGACAAAATAGGGATTCCTTGAGTACGTCCGAATCACGGTCGGGCGAGAGTCGTCGATCTCCGAGCTCATCAGGATCGGTTTCATGGAGAACAAAGACTTCTCGTATTCAAATTCAAATTCGTCCTTCAGATACTTTCTCGCCAGGCTTGCCATGTAGGGATAGGCGCTCTTAGGTTTCTTCGGGCAGAGATTACAGTTTCCCAGATGATACGGAGAGCAGTAGCCCCCGCTTTCGGACTGGCAGGCGAATACCGGGAGTTCGTCATAGCAAGCCTCATGCGGCGTAAATGTGACCGAAGTCAGCGAATGGAATCCCGTTTTCCCAAAAGGCATAATAGAAAAAAACGGACCATCCATAACGGTAAACCCATATTTTTTCAGCTTTTCGTTGACGCGACACAGAATGATCTCACACAGCTCATACTTGATCTGAAATTTTTCAAAGCCAGCCAGCTGAAGGATCTGATTCGTCCCCGCATAGGCGGCATTCAGCAGAAAACGAGTCCTGCTCTCCCTGCCGCCGTCCCAAAAAACCGCATAGGCATCCTGAAGTTTCTCGATCCTCTCTATCGTGACGTCGTACCGGATCTCCACATTTTTCAGGTCACTCAGTTTCTCCAGAAAATAGTCCTTCAAAAGCATTGCGTCATAGGTGTATTCCCGCGTGAGAAACGCCCCGTCGCACATATGCCCTTTGAAAAAATATTCCGGCGGGAGCGGCTTACACGGAATATTTGCAGCCTCGCAGAAACTTCGGAACTGTTCTCCGTTTGTCCACGAAAACTGATCGGACGTCGCATAGATCTTCTCAAACTCCCGGTTGATGCAAAAGCCATACTCCCTGCTGAACCGTTCAAAATAGCCCGCTGATTTCGCAGCGGTGGCAAGGGAACGCGGATAATGATACCCCTGATGCACCCTCGCCTGATTGATATAGGTCGCCCGCCCAAACGCCGTCTGGTCGCATTCCAGCACGAGAACCTTCTGCTGTCTCTGTCCGCAGAAAAGCGCGGAATACAGCCCATACAGCCCGGCTCCTATTATGATCCTGTCATATTTTTTCATGTTTCTGAATATATCTCTCCCGTCCGTCATACCCTTTTATGCGCCAAATATTGCCGTGTTTTATTCTATATCATTTTTCAAAATTACGCAAGTGCGTATACGCACCTGCGAACAAATAATTAAAATACCATTGAGGTGGATTTCATGAGTGTCAAGGACGCTGTTGCAAAACGCTTTCTGGAGCTTTGCGCAGAGCGCGGTATCAGGATTAATGAACTGGCGAATATATCCGGTGTCACGCCGTCAACTGCATACAGCATGATGGACGCGCGGCGCAGAGATATATCGATCATAACGATCAAGAAATTCTGCGACGGGCTGGATATGACCCTCGGAGAATTTTTTTCCACCGAAGAGTTTGATATGCTGGAACAGGAGCTGAAATAAAAACTGCCGCGCATGGACGCCGTCTGATCTTCTTCCAGACAGCAGCCCACGCGCGGCATTTCTGATTCTTTTGCTGTATTTTTTACTACAATTCTTTACTGTGTCTCTTCCGCGGCGCCAAGCGTCACCTTCAGTTTCGTCTCTTCGTACTCGCCTTCTTCCTCGCGGTTGACCGTCACACTGATCTCCTCGCCCGCCGCATAGTACGCGAGCTTTCCGCGCAGATCTTCCATCGAAGACACGTCCTCGCCGTCAAACGCGACAATGATATCGCCCTTCTTCATGCCTGCCGCCTCCGCGGGGCTGCCTTCCACAACCTCCTGGACAAAGATTCCCTTCGGGATCCCGTACAAATATGTGAGCTCGTCGGACACATCCTCACCGGAGAACCCGATGTACGCGCTCTGCTCCTCATCGACGACTTCCGTCCGGTCCTTTTTGTTCATCAGTTCCTCCAAGATTGGTTTCGCATAGGAGATCGGGATCGCGTAGCCGAGTCCTTCGACGCCCGCCTTCGCCACCTTCGCGGAATTGATGCCGACCACATGCCCGTTCATGTCGAGCATCGCGCCGCCGCTGTTGCCGCCGTTGATCGCCGCATCCGTCTGGATCAGCTTGGTGTTGTCGTAGCCCTCCAGCTTGATCGTGCGGTTCAGCGCGCTGACGATGCCGGTCGTCACAGATTGACCGTAGCCGAGCGCGTTGCCGATGCACACCACCTGCTGCCCCACGACCAGATCATCGGAGTCGCCGATCTTCGCCACCTTGATCTTTGAGAGCGTGTCGTCCGGGATATCAGAGAGCGCCACCGAGACGACCGCCAGATCGTTGTCGTCGTCCGCGCCCTTCACGGTCGCCTGGCACATCTCGTCGTTCACAAAGCCAACCGTGAGCTCCGTCGTGTTCTCAACCACATGGTAGTTCGTCGCGATCAGCAGCTCGTTCTCGTTCTGCCCGATGATGATGCCGGAACCGCAGCTCTCGCTCTCGTATGTGTAGGTTCTGCCTCCGTTGTCGCCCCAGCCGAACCCGTACATTCCATACGTGCCGAACAGATCCCGCACTTCCTTCACCGACTTGTTCGTGATGGACACGACCGCCGGCTGCACCTCGCGCGCCACGTCCTCGACGCCGGTGATCGTGCCGTCCGCCTTCACGTCCGTCTCGTCCACCTCAGCCTCGCTCACTCTGCCTCCGTCCGTATCTGTTTCCTCTTCGTCCGCCATGGACAGCAGCGTGTACTCTCCGCTCCCCTTCTGATCGTCTTCTCTATCGGTAAAACCGGTCAGTCCGGCAACGGCGCCTGCCGTCAACACTCCTGCGCACAGCAACATAACCAATGTTTTCTTCTTCATAAAGAATCCCTCCTTCTTTTCGTTCTTTATGCTTTGCAGTATAAAAACTTCGTTTGACCGATTTGTGATAAATTTATGGTAAATTTGTGAACAAAATCACCCCGAACCAGGTCACGGTATTTCCGCCGTTGTCGAATGCGATCCCCGCTTTTTCCGCCAGCAGTGGGACGACGATGCCGAATCCTTCAACGCACGGAATCAGGCTCTCAAGGTGACGGCACGGTCCATCCGGGTATGTGCAAGTTCTGCAGCGCGCGCAGGAATCCCCGGAAAGCGCCATCGTCTCAAACCCATGCGCGCGAAAGATCTCCCTGATCTGCTCTGTGACTTCCTCGTGCCCATGCCGCGTCGCGAGCGTCTCCTGCAGGTTTTCGATGTCCGCCACCTCGGCAACCGTCGTAAACACAAAGGCGCCTTCGTACCGCGCGCACCGCTCGCGGCACTGCTCCACCGTCCCGACCGCGGGCGGGCATGCCCAGCTTGTGCCGTAGCGCGGACACTCCCGGCGGCAGATCTCCCTGACGCGCTCCGAGAACTCGATCTCACTGCCCTCGATCCAGGCATACTGCACAATCGGGAGCGTGAGAACACTCTCTTCTATTATTTTCTGTGCGGTTTTATTTATCACACCTCTCGCCCCATTTCCTGTACTTTCCGTTTTCTGTACGCTCCACTTCCCGTACTTTCCGTTTCCTGTACTTTCCACTTTCTGTACTTTCCATTTTCTAATACTTTCCGCTTTCCGCACTCTCCACTTCCCGTACTCTCCGTTTTGCGGCAACTTCCAAACATTCAAAACGAGTATACCCAGAAACGGCAAATTCTTCAATACCCTTTCCTTTGAAATGTAACGCTTGATTTTTTCACGAATCCTTGCTATCGTAACAGTCAGGAAACTGCTCACAACAAACGCGTACATATAGGAGAACACACATGAATCTTATCGGAAACGGACTGCTCGCCCTGGTCTGGCTGCTCGCCGTGCCGACGCTCTCGGGCGTCCTCTTTCTTCAGAAAAAACAAAACGCAAGCGGGATCGAATGTCTGCTCGCCGGGTATCTGTTTCTGTTTTCCCTCGCCGAGCTGCTGACCCTTCCCATGATCTACTTCGGGCTGGCGCTCCACGTCCTCGTGATCTGCTACGGCGTCCTGACCGGCGCCGCCGCGCTGCTGGGCGCGGTGCATCTCGCCCGGCACAGGAGCGCAAATCGTCCGGCTTTTTCCGCGCGTCTGCGCGGGATATCGCCGTTCCTTATCGCGGCGCTCGCCATCATCGCCGCCCAGATCGTCATTGTGACGCTCTACGCCCACTTTGACGCGGACGACGCGCTCTATGTCGCCACCGGCACCACCGCGGTCGAGACCGACAGCATTTTCCGGTACGACGCGTACACCGGCAAGCTCTATGAGCAGCTGCCGCGCCGGTACGTGCTCTCGCCGTTCCCGATCTTCCTCGCCGTCGTCAGCCAGCTCATCGGCGGGCTCCACCCGGCGGTCGTCGCGCACACCATCCTCCCGCCGATCTTTCTGGTCTGCGCCTACTGCGCCGTGTACCAGATCGCGCGGAAATGGTTCCCGGACGACTCCGGCGCGCGGGGGATCTTTCTGTTCCTGACCGCGTTCCTTATCTGGTTCTCCGCCTACACTGTCTACACCGCGGGCGCGTTCCAGATGGTGCGCCTCTGGCAGGGCAAGGCGGTGCTCGCCGCTTTTCTGCTCCCGCTGACCTTCTGGCTGTCCTCCTCGATCCTGCTGGAAGAAAAGCCCGCATATTCCAGGCTCCTGCTTTTTATGGCTGACCTCGGCAGCTGTCTGCTGTCCTCGATGGGAATTATCCTCACTCCGCTGCTGATCGGGATCTTCCTCTTTCTGGAACTGCTGCGTTTCCGCAGCCTGAAACGGACCGCGCTCGGGATCGCATGCTGCCTCCCGTCCGCCGTGCTTGGAATCGTCTATCTCTTGCTCTGATAAGGATGTGAACCGCTATGAAAGCTTATTTCAAATGGAGTATTTATATCTGGCAGCTGTTCTGGGGCAGCGGATATCACCAGTATCTGCTGCTGATCGCCGCCGCTTATCTGTTTCTTTTTCACCGCAAAAAAAGGAGCGTCCGGCAGGTGCTCGCGTATACGCTCTGTGTGCTGCTCATATTCTTTTTCCCGCTCACGGCAAAAGTGATCGTCTTCTGCATCGGGGGCAATGTCTACTGGCGCGTCCTCTGGCTGCTGCCGACGGTTCCGGTGATCGCCCTCGCGGCGACGGAATTTCTGCGCAGCCTGCATTCCAGGACCGCGCAGGCGGCGCTCCTGCTCGTCTGCTGCGCCGTGATCGCGGTCAGCGGCAGGGACATGATCAGCGACAACAACTATACCAAGGCATCCAATATCCAGAAGGTGCCGGACGACGTCGCGCAGATCTGCGACCGGATCACCGCGGAGGCAGAGGCGGACGGACTCGAGAATTACCGCGTGGTCGGGGACGAATACCTCGCCTCCTATCTGCGCGTGTACGATCCCTCCGTACAGCAGGCATACGGGCGCTGGGGCAGGGGCGTCGTCAACAATTCCTGCCGCCATGTCTATCACCTGATGAAAAACGAAGAACCCCGCAATTACCGAAGAATCGCGCGGTTTGCCAAAAAAGGCAAATGTGATTTCCTGGTGATCTCCGTCCCGGAAGAAAAGACGCAGAAGATCGAGCGGTTCGGCTACGTGGAGATCGGACAGGTCGGAACGTATCGGATCTACCAGTTAGAGAGCGTCCAAGAGTGAGCCGACCCTCACAGATATGCTTTCAGGACCTGGTACAGCGCCGACACGGGCAGCCCGACCACGTTGTTGTAATCGCCTTCGATCGACTCCACCCACGCGGCGAACCTTCCCTGGATCCCGTAAGCCCCTGCTTTATCCA
>CANQYP010000081.1 GCA_947628045.1 uncultured Lachnospiraceae bacterium
GTTGATCGTGCCTTCCGGAGTGGTGACGAGCGGCTCGCCAAGCTCCAGGGAAAGGTTGGTCACGTCGTCCTTGATGCCGATCGTGAATCTTGCCTTCTCGGTGTTCTTGAATACAGCGACGATCTGCGCCGGGGTCGTGTCCTTGGAACCAAGGCCGTAGCGTCCGGTAAAGATCGGGGTGTCGTTGAACTTGCTGCCCTTCAGAGCGGCCACAACGTCCAGGTACAGCGGCTCGCCGAGGGAGCCCGGCTCCTTCGTGCGGTCCAGAACGGAGATCTGCTTCACGGTCTCCGGGATCGCCGCGATCAGAGCGTCCGCGCAGAACGGACGATACAGGCGAACCTTCACAACGCCGACCTTCTCGCCCGCTGCCATCAGGTAGTCGATCGTCTCCTCGATGGTATCGCAGACAGAACCCATGGCGATGATGACCTTCTCAGCGTCAGCAGCGCCGTAGTAGTTGAACAGCTTGTAGTCGGTGCCGATCTTGGCGTTGATCTTGTCCATGTACTTCTCGACGATCGCCGGCATCGCGTCATAGTACGGGTTGATCGCTTCTCTTGCCTGGAAGAAGATATCCGGGTTCTGAGCGGAACCTCTCTGGCACGGATGATTCGGATTGAGCGCCTGATCTCTCCACGCCTGCAGCGCGTCGAAGTCGAGCATCTCCTTCAGATCCTCGTAATCCCAGGTCTCGATCTTCTGGATCTCGTGGGAGGTGCGGAAGCCGTCGAAGAAGTTGATGAACGGCAGGCGGCCCTTGATCGCGGAAAGGTGCGCCACCGGCGTCAGGTCCATGACTTCCTGAACGCTGGACTCACACAGCATGCAGGCGCCGGTCTGACGACATGCGTAAACGTCGGAGTGGTCGCCGAAAATCGAAAGTGCATGGCTCGCAAGCGCACGCGCGGAAACGTTGAATACGCCCGGGAGTCTCTCACCGGCGATCTTGTACAGGTTCGGGATCATCAGAAGGAGGCCCTGAGACGCCGTGTATGTAGTCGTCAGAGCACCTGCCGCGAGGGAACCGTGCACCGTGCCGGCAGCACCCGCCTCAGACTGCATCTCGGTGACCTGTACGGTCTGGCCGAAGATGTTGAGACGGCCCTGAGTTGCCCATTCATCCGTGGCTTCTGCCATGACAGATGACGGGGTGATCGGATAGATCGCAGCCACATCGGTAAACGCGTATGACGCATGAGCGGCCGCATGGTTTCCATCCATGGTCTTCATTTTTCTTGCCATTTGTGATTCCTCCTTATTTCTTTTTGGGTCCGTGAACCCAATATTGTTTACATACAGAAATAATTTTAACACAGGTTTGTTTGTTTGTCCATTTTTCTCAGACGGTTTTTTCCAGTATTTTTTGTATTTTTCGGTATACACCTGATTTTTCCTTGAATTTGTCGGGGATTCATGTATAATAGGCAAAGAACCGACGAAACCAGAACAACAGAAACCATGAGGTGATCAGATGATCAGTGCGAATAATGTAACACTCAGAATCGGCAAGAAAGCTTTGTTTGAAGATGTAAACATCAAATTCACGGAAGGCAACTGCTACGGGCTCATCGGCGCGAACGGAGCGGGCAAATCCACGTTCCTGAAGATCCTCTCCGGGCAGCTCGAGACGACGAAGGGCGACGTCTTCATGACGCCCGGGCAGCGCATGTCCGTGCTCGAGCAGGACCATTTCAAATACGACGACTATCCGGTCCTCGACACCGTCATCATGGGCAATCAGCGCCTGTATGACATCATGAAGGAAAAGGACGCGATCTACGCGAAGGAAGATTTCTCCGACGAGGACGGCATCCGCGCCAGCGAGCTCGAGGCGGAATTCGCGGAGCTGAACGGCTGGGAGGCGGAATCCGACGCCGCCATGCTCTTAAACGGGCTCGGCATCGACACCGCCATGCACTACAGCCTGATGAAGGAGCTCGACGGCAGCGAGAAGGTCAAGGTGCTCCTCGCCCGCGCGCTGTTCGGCAACCCGGACATCCTGCTGCTCGACGAGCCGACGAACCACTTGGACCTCGACGCCATCAGCTGGCTCGAGGAATTCCTGATCAATTTCAACAACACCGTGATCGTCGTATCGCACGACCGCTATTTCCTGAACAAGGTCTGCACGCACATCGCGGACATCGACTACGGGAAGATCCAGCTCTACGCCGGCAACTACGACTTCTGGTACGAGTCCAGCCAGCTGCTGATCCGCCAGATGAAAGAGGCGAACAAGAAGAAGGAAGAAAAGATCAAGGAGCTGCAGGAGTTCATCTCCCGTTTCTCCGCGAACGCCTCCAAGTCCAAACAGGCGACCTCCAGAAAACGCGCCCTCGAAAAGATCCAGCTCGACGAGATCAAGCCGTCGAGCCGCAAATATCCGTATATTGACTTCCGCCCGAACCGCGAGATCGGCAACGAGGTGCTCATGGTCGAGAACCTCTCCAAGACGATCGACGGCGTCAAGGTGCTCGACGACATCACGTTCACGCTCGGGCACAACGACAAGGTGGCGCTCGTGGGCGGCAACGAGCTCGCCAAGACCACGTTCCTGCAGATCCTCATGGGCGAGATCGAGCCGGACGAAGGACATTACAAGTGGGGCGTCACGACCTCACAGGCATACTTCCCGAAGGACAGCACGCAGGAGTTCGATTCCGACCTGACGATCGCGGACTGGCTGACCCAGTTCTCCGAGATCAAGGACGCGACCTACGTGCGCGGTTTCCTCGGCAGGATGCTGTTCGCCGGTGAGGACGGCGTGAAAAAGCTGCGCGTGCTCTCCGGCGGCGAGCGGGTGCGCTGCATGTTCTCGAAGATGATGATCTCCGGGGCGAACGTCCTGCTCTTCGACGAGCCGACGAACCACCTCGATATGGAGGCGATCACGGCGCTGAACAACGGGCTGATCAAGTTCCCGGGCGTGCTGCTCTTCACCTCCCGCGACCATCAGATCGTGCAGACGACCGCCAACCGCATCATGGAGATCCTGCCGAACGGCAAGCTGATCGACAAGATCACGACCTACGACGAATACCTCGAGAGCGACGAGATGGCGCGCAAGCGTCAGGTGTACACGACCGAGGGCATGCCCGAGGACGACTGACGCGAAAGCTGCGAGCCGTGCAAAAAACAGGAACACTACTGCGTCATGCTTGCATGTAAGCAGAAAGTGTTCCTGTTTTTTATACCCACAGGGCACCCCGTAACTCATGTCCCTGCGGGACCGGAAAACAGCTTCGCTGTTTTATAATGTATAGGGCGACAGCCCGCGCACGAGCAATCTGTGATTGCGAGTGACGCACGGCTCGTAGCGTAGAAGTGGCGCACGGCTCGCGTAACACGAACTCAGAACGACCCGCTGCGTCCCCCTGCGCTGCCGCCGCCGGGTGCGGAGTGTGTCGTGCTCCCTCCTCCTCGACCGCCGCCGGAGGACTCCTGCTGGATCCTGGTCCTGGACACCGTGCGGTAGAGGAAGACATCGTTCGCGCGGGTGACGCGGAAACTGCCGTCTCTCACATAGTCGCGCGCCTCATATTTCACGCGCACGGAGCGGAGCCGGGAAAACAGCACCACCAGCGTGATGACCGCCGCCACCAGCCCGATTCCGAGCGAACACATCAGGCGGACCAGCGACCGGTACATGTGATCGCTGTAGCTGTGGTTCGTGTCGTACGGCGTGCCCTTCTCCGCCTCCTCGAGAAAATCTTCCGCGAGATCCGCAAAGGTCCCAAATGCCTTGTAGTACTCTCCTTCGCTCAGATACGGCGTGATCGAGTCGTCCAGAACCTCCAGCCCGTAATCCGTAAAGCTGCGGATCGCGCTGCCACGGGTCGCCAGGTGGAACCGCCGTTCCCGCATACTGATCAGCAGAATGATCCCGTCGCGCCTCTGCCCGTAGCCGTAGCCGTTGTCATAATAGTACTGGTCCGTGAAACTCTGCACGTCCATTCCCCCGCAGGACTCCACCGTGGCGACGACCACATCGCTCTGATATTCCTCCGCGATCTCCGCAAGACGCTCCTGCAGCTTTTCCTCTTCCTCATAAGTCAAAAGGTCCGCCTCATCCGCCACCTTTACATCGTTGGCGGACACGCGCAGCCCGAGACACGCGGCACACAGGAAGAACAGCGCCCAGAGTCCCGCGCCGCGCAATACTCTTTTCTTTCCTTTCATTCCACGTCCCTCCCCTACAACAGAAAACCAAGCGCCAGCCACGCCAGCAGCGTCGCCGCCGCGAACACGCCGCCCGCGATCGCGACCGCCTTGCCCTTGTCCGCCGGCAGGTTCCCAATGAATTTTCCGGTCTGCCCGTTCATGGCAAAGGTATAGATCTGTCCCTTATACACCGTATTGAGGAGCCAGACCGGCAAAAGCGCGTAACGGATCTTGCCCTGTTTGATCTGAATGTTCATATGCTCCGGCACGCAGGTCGCATACCCGATGATCGTATCCAGAAACGCGTTCTGCGTGCTCATACGTATGCGGTCGTTCGCGCGCGGCGCGCAGTCCTGCGCGCTCTGGTCATATTTGTCCGCAAAATAACCTGCCAGATAAGCCGTCTGGAAATCGACGGCGTCCGTGTAATCATAGGGCTCAAGCGAATCCATCAGCGCGTCGTCGAGTTTCAGGGAACCGTCCGCCGGTACCTTGTCAAACCCGATGTCGCCGCTGCGCGCCACCAGGTAATGCTGCGTCTCCGTATACATATAATCCCCCTGCCGCCAGCTGTTCAGCCTTGTCGCGCGGCAGCGGATATCCGCCTGCGCGTCGCAGTCATAGAGCCAGAACGGAGCATAGACGCCCCGCACCTCCTTGATCCGGTTCTCACTCTTGAACAGGGACGGGAGCAATATTTTTCCCTTGAGGTGTTCCCTCAGCCGGTCCTCCGCCGCCTTCTTGTCAAGCTTGAACGGAATCACGAGATCCGGGCGCAGCATGCCGGAAAGCTGTTTCGCGACGATCACCGAATTGCCGCAGTACGGGCAGCTCGTCGCCGCCATATTGCGCTCCGCCACGATCTCACCGCCGCAGGACTCGCACACATAGGTGACAAGCCCTTCCTGCTCCCCGTCCAGCTCATCGCCGCCCTGCGCGACGCTGTCCTCCTGCCAGCTGGGGTCGCTGTCCTCCTCCATCCTCTCCTCGTCAAACTGCCGCAGCGTATCCACATCAAACTCCGTGTCGCAGTACGGGCACTTCATCTTCTGTGTGGCGCTGTCGAAACGGATCGCTCCGCCGCAGCACGGGCACTTATATTCCAATATACCTGACATGGTTCCTCCGCTCACAATGGATAACCGGCGCAGACCTCCCCGCTTTCTCCGGGAATCTGCGCCAGTCTGTCCCATCACATAAAAGTCTTTACTCTGGTCGTTTCGCTCCGCATTCCGAGCAGAACTTCCCGGTGTTCACCGCGCCGCACGCGCACGTCCAGCCCGCGTCCGGCTTTTTCGCACCGCACTCGGAACAGAATTTCCCGGTGTTCACCGCGCCGCATGCGCATGTCCAGCTCTCCGCCGGAGCCGCCGGTGCGGATGCCGCCGCCTGCTGCTGCCCCATCGCAAAGAGGTTCTGCGCGTTCATGCCGCCGGCGTTTGCCGCCATATTGACGCCCATGAAACCGTTCATCGCGCCCGCCGGATTTGACGCCGCCGCGCGCATCGCGTCCGCCTGCGCTCCCACAAGCGTCGCCGCCGCCATCGTCGGATCCCGCATCACGGCGCTCTTCTGCATCTGCTTGATCATGTCCTCGTCTTCCTTCGACGCCGACACAGAATTGATCCCGAAGGATGCCACCACGATCCCGCGCAGCTCTTTCCACTTCTTCGACAGCACCTCGTTGAGCGCGTCCGCCAGCTCCGTCGTATGCCCCGGCAGCTCGCTATAGCGCACGCCCTGCTCCGAGATCTTCGCAAACGCCGGCTGCAGCGCCGTCATCAGCTCAGCCTTGAGCATGCTGTCCATCTCGGAGCGCTCATACACACCGCTGACATTGCCGCACACGTTTGTGTAGAACAGGATCGGATCCGCGATACGGTAAGAGTACTCGCCGTTGCAGCGGATCGAGATGTCCACGTCCAGCCCGATGTTGCGGTCGACCACGCGGAACGGAACCGGCGTCGCGGTACCATATTTGTTGCCCATGATCTCCTTCGTGTTGAAATAGTAGATTCTCTGATCCTTCGACGGTTCGCCGCCGAACACAAAACGCTTGCCGATCGCCTCGAAGGTCTTGCGAAGGGTCTCCCCAAATCCGCCGCCCAGAATGCTCGGCTCCGTCTTGCTGTCATACTCGTACTCGCCCGGCTCCGCGCAGACCTCCGCCACCTTGCCGTTCTCGACGATCATCATGCACTGTCCGTCCGCCACCGCGATCACAGAACCGTCCGTGATGATGTTGTCGCTCCCGTGCTTGTTCGAGGAACGCCCGGACGCGCGTTTCGCGCCCTTGCACACAAGGATGTCCGCGTCCAGCGCCTCACAGTAAAAATACTCCTTCCACGCATCCGCGAGCACGCCGCCCGCAGAACCCAATGCCGCCTTGATCAGTCCCATTTCCTGCACCTCCGTCTTTGTTTTTTTATTCTTCCGGCAGCGCCGTCTCGCTCTCGCCTTCCTTGCCCGGCGCCTGCCTTGTCTTTACCTTTTTCCTTGCGCTTGCCGCGCCGAACACCATGTCCCCGTCCTCGTCGTACGCAAACGCGCGCATCCGGAACCGGTACACGGTCCCGTACTGATATTTGCTCGTCTCGAGCTCCAGCGTATCTCCGCCCTTGATCGTCCGCACGATCTTAAAGCGTTTCGTCTTCGCGTCATAGCGCAGCAGCTGATAGCCGTCCGCACCCGGGACCTCCTTCCAGCTCATGTGGAAATGCCGGTCCTCCTCCGAGGTGTTCACATGGAAACGCATCCGTTTCGTCTTGTTGAACGCGGACGCCGTCACTTCCTTCTCGGCGCTGAACGCCCCGTACACGAGCCTGCCGTTCACCTTGCGGCACGCGCGCAGCTTGAAACGGAAGGTCTCCCCATAGCTGAAATTCCCTGTGAAAGAGGTTCCCTTGACATTTTTGTACCGCTTGTAAGTCCCGCTCTCCTCGTCGTAGCGGAAGAGCTGGTAGCCCAGCGCGCGTTTCACACGTTTCCAGCTAAACTGCAGCTTTGCGGTCCCGACCACGGGAGAAATGGTGAGCTCAGGCGCCACCAGCCCGTTCTTTTTCGGCTCCGCCGGCTGCAGCTCCGGTTTCTGTTCTGTCCGGGACTCTGTCTGCGTCTCCGTCTGTGCCGTAGGCTGTGTGCCGGGCTGTGTCTCCGGCTGAAGCGTCGGCTGCACCTCGTCCTGCGCCTCTGTCTGCGTCTCCGTCTGAGGCGTCGGCTGTGTCCCGTCCTTCGTCTCGGGCTGAGGCGTCGGCTGCGTCCCGGCGTCCGTCTGCGGTTCCTTCCCGGTGTCCTTCTCCGGCTGCAGCTCTTCCTTCGTGTCCCCGTCTCCGCCCGAGATCGGACCGGACGGGATCGGCGTCGTCGGCAGAGGATCCTCCTCCGGCTGCCCCGGAACGTCCGGCGTAGGCTCGCTCTCCTCCGGCACAGGCGGCTGCGTCTCTTCCGTCTCTTCTTTCTTCTTCTGCCCCACAAAGACCGTCTGCGCGTTCGTCAAAAGGATCGTCATCTCCTCCGCGCCGCCCGCGTTCATATACCGCAGCTCCGGCACGCTGTCCTCTGCGTCGTCCGTCACCACGAAACCTACCTCTGCATAGTACTCCTCATTCTCCGGCAGGTCAAGCGTCCCGACCGTCACGTTTCCGTTCATCTCTCCGTCCAGCAGAAAGATCCTCTGATCGTCCTTTCCAGCCAGGACAATATCCACGATATAATCCCTGCCGTCCTCATCCCATGTGATCTCCGCGTCGTACACGCTCATGCGGTCCGGCTGGAACAGGGACGAGAACGCAAACGTCGGCGCGCTCATCTCCCCTGCCTCCAGCGACACATACATCTGGAAACGCAGCGACGTGATATTCCCCGTTATGCCGGGAAGGTCAAGCGACACGACCAGGTCGCTGCTGCCCTCCACCGTCTGGAGCTCGGCGCCTCCCGCGTCCTTCGCCGATGCCGTGAGCGCGGAAAGGGCGGTAACAACTAAAACAGAGATCCAAAGCTTTATCCATTTTTTCATTGCTGTCTCCTCCTTCCTTTCCTACTCCTGCGGGATCTCCACCCCGGTCAGGCTGACCGAGGGGAGCTGCTCCGGCAGTTTCATGACGCCCGTATCGCTCACGACACGCTCGCCCTCCAGCGAATGCGCGTTGTCCACGCGGTAGAGCTCGCCGCGCACGCCTTCGATTCCGGCAAGCGCCGCCTCGTCCAGATCTTCCTTGCGCACATAGTAAATCCAGTAGCCCTCAGATACATCGCCCAGGTCGTCGCCCTTCGGATCCGGTGCCAGAATGATCTGCTCCGCATGCACCTTGCCGTTCTTCGCCCCGATCACATTCCCCTTTGTATCGTATAGCACGACCAGGTTGTATGCCGGGTTGCCCTTGTAGGTCCCCGCGAAGATCAGGGAGCCTGCCGGTATCTTGTCCGTTTCCTGCTTTCCGTATGTAAAATCTGTCTGCAGGATCCCGACCGCGGGCTTGCCGCTGTCTGTCCGGAAGAACTCAATGTCGTCCCCGGACGATCCGCAGATATCGATCTCATTGATCGTGAGCGCCCCGGACTGCGGGATCTCGAACCGGACGAAACGCGCGTCACAGATGCTGATCCACTTATCGCGTTCCATGCCGTCCGCCGCGTCGAACCAGATCGTGCAGAACTGCTCCGCGCAATTTTTACAGCCGGTGTAATCCTTCTTGACGTTCGTCCAGTTGTCCCCGTCCACGCTGACAAAGATGCACACGGAATCAAGGTCGCTGCCTCTGTACCGCACTGACGTCACCTCGGACACCTTGTGCATATCGACCGTGATCTGCGCGTCTCCCTCGGAGCTGCCGCGGTAAGGCTCGCTCTCCCAGTCATTGTCGATGATCCGTGCAATGCTGGACTTCCGCCCGGACGCGCCGCTGTCCTTGTCGTAACCGCCGTCCGGATCGTCCTTGTCATAGACGGTCTCCGTATCGTCGTCCGAGACCAGCGTCGTCTCCACCGTCCACGCGTCCTTCCCGAGCGCGCCTCCGGTCGAGATCTTCACAGAACCCGCGTCCGCAGGCTCCGAATAGTTCAGGAACTTGTCGACCGCGCGCACCTCATAGTACATCACGCGGTTGTCGACCGTGGAGATCGTATCCACAAACGTCGCCTGTCCGCTCTCGTCCGCCTGAACAAAGCCGACGACCTCCGATTTCTTCGTCCCGTCGGAGAACATGCCGCGGGTCACCTCGTATCCGAGGATCCGTCCCGGATCCTCCGCGTCCGTCTGCATCGCGACCTTCACCTGATTCTCCGCGGCGGTGACCTGCGCCGTCACCTTCGCCGCAAGGCTGCCCGGATCCGCGCCCGCATGCTGCGCCCGGTAGTCCCGCGCGTCGTCATTCACATAGTAAAGCGCTTTCTTCTCCGTCTCAAACTGCTGCGCGTACTCCCGTGTGATCTCGTCCGGCGCCATGCCCCAGCGCTCAAAGAATGACAGAATGTTCTTCTTCGCCGCCGCGCACGACAGGCGCATCAGGTTCTGATCCACGCTCTTGCCCAGCGTCAGCTCCTTCGCCTTGTCCTTGTCCTCGCTCTTCGGCGCCGCCTTCGGGTTCCGCGCGTACGTGTCCACCCGGGCGAAGAACAGGTTGTTGAACTGCTCCTGATAATCCTCGAAAAGCTGCCGGTCCTCCCGGTCGTCGTACGCCAGGTGCAGCTGCCAGTACAGGGCGAGCTGAACGCCGACATTCGGATGCCGTCCGACCGCGCCCGAGGTCACCTTCCGGTAAACGTCCTCGTATTTGAAACGCGTTCCGCTCGTCTGTTTCGTGATGAGCTGCGCAAAGTAGTTGTTCGTGATCTCCGCGATCGCGTAGGACGACTGGTTGATGTCGTGCCCGATCTCATGCGCAATGCCCCAGCCAAAGCTGTCCCAGCTCTTCGCCGCGCCCGCGACAGTGGTCTGATCCCACTCGATGCCGATGTGGTTGCCCGACGCATACATGAACGCCCCTGCGAACATTCGCATATAGCGGATATTCAGATGCTGCGAGGGCAGCTGGTTCGCGCTCCCCGCCGCGGCGTCGCTCGTCAGCCCCTTGTGCTGATAGAACAGTTTCATCATCTGCTCCATCGCGTCCAGCGACTGCTCCAGCTGCGCCGCACGGTCGTCCGCTCCGGAGATCGCGTTCCACACCTGCGTCGCCGGGACAGAGTACATCATGTGCTCCATCATCAGATCCGTCGTGTTCAGGATACAGTTCTTTTCATTATATTCATAATTCACATTGGCTTTGCCGCTGTGGTTCTCCCCGTGCAGCGCGGAGATCGTCTGTACATACTGCTCCAGCTGCGCGACGTACGCGGCGATCGCCGCCTTCTTCTCGTCGCCCTGTTTGCGGTAAATGTTCAGCACCGGAATCTTCACGCCGCCGTTGACACGAATCCCGTATTTATCCGAAGGATTGTTTCCGTCGTAGGCGACATAGATCTGCCCGCCGCGCTCGAAGTCGTTGTCGGTCAACTTCGGGACGATGACCTGGTTCCGCCCGACCTTTAGGGGCGCGCTCTGCGCCGCCAGCGAATTCGCCTCCGCGTGGTACTGCGTAAAGACCAAACGCAGGTTCGTGCTCTCACCGATGTTCTTCACATTGTGCCCGACGTAGACCACCAGCGTCTCGCCGGTCGCCGCCGTCCTCCCGAGCGGCTGCCACGCGTTCAGACCGCCGAATCCAAGCTGCCCATCTTTGCGCGCAGTGATCCTGCTGTCCACCTCGGTCACCGGGTCAAGCCGCAGCTCCAGCAGCTCCCTCGCCGCCTTCAGCTCGAGCAGCAGGGAATCATACAGCGGATGGAACTCCCCGTTCGCGTCCGGAATGTTCAGCCGCCGCTCCAGCTCGTCGATCTCTCCGCTCGTCACGCCGTCGCGCAGCGTCGTGTGCATCGCATCCATGTACAGTCCCATGATCTCGTCGTCCAGCGGATCGTATTCATGGAAATGAATCTCTCCGATCTTCAGGTCGATGCTCGCATAACCTGTCCCGAGGCAGAGCAGGATCTGATCCGCCGTCACCGCCTCGTGGAATTTCACGATATAGTACGGGCGGTTGTTCTTGTCCAGCCTGCGGATCAGCGAATTTTCGACCACGGCGCCGCCGTCCCCGGTGCCGGAGTTCCAGTACACGACCCGCGCGCGCTCCGGATTCCCCGTGATGTTCGCCGCCGTGAAGGTCAGGTAGTTCATCTTGTATTCCCGATCCAGCGTGACCGTGACGCCCTTACTGTAATTGTTGACCGGATAGGCGACCCCGTCGTCCCAGTCATTCTTGATCCAGTAGGAGACGTAATCGTCGTCCACCACGCCGTACGCCCACTGGCTGTTCGAGAGCGCTTTGCCCTTGACGGACGGTCTCTCC
>CANQYP010000082.1 GCA_947628045.1 uncultured Lachnospiraceae bacterium
GAATTTGCGCTTGATGAAGTTGACAGAATGCGAGCGGGGGGGGTATAATATTTTCATCTTAAGAGCACAAATTTCTCAGGCGAGGAGGCAGAGCATGTATAGAAAACAGAAGTGGAACAGGATGGCAGCCCTGGCGCTGGCGGCGGCGCTGACGGTCGGCGGCAGTTTCCAGACGGCGCTCGCGGACGGCATGGACGAGACGTCGGCGGCAATGGCACAGACAATCGCCACAGAGAGCGAGACGTCGGCAGCAATGGCAAAGACCGTAGCCGCAGGGAGTGAGACGTCGGAAGAGACGCTGGATTCGATCACGCTGGACAGCGAGATCTCGGTCGACCTCACGTCGGAAAAGGCGAAGGATTTTTCTTTTACCCCGCCGAAAAAGAGAAACTACAAGGTGACCATGCGTCGTGAGGAACTACACATCGACTATGACTATCCCGAAATCGGGTTTTATGTGACTAATGAAAGGGGGAGTAATTGCCTCCTGTTTGCTACTCATCTTTCTGATTGGAAACCGGTAGAGACGACGCTTTCCTTATCTAACGAATCAAACTATACGTTTCATTTCTTTACCGATGATGAAGAAATGGGCGCAACGTTTACATTCAAGGTAGAAGAGGCTCCCACGTTTGAGTTTGTCTCGTGGAAAATTCCCGAGGGACCGTGGAATCAGTTTGAGGTTGAGAATCAAATGGAAAAAGTCGAAGTGGAGTGTAAGCTAATGGATGCAAAGGACGACGAGTCCTTCTGGATAAAAGGGTGGATGGGGGATATGGGCGGCTACTCCTACTCTGGGGGACGTCTCGAGGGGAACCCGGACGATGTGAATAGCTCCTACCCTATCTATATAGACTTTGTCCCGGTTCAGGAAACAGATAAAGAACATTTATATGATGTAAATGGCAGGAGGATCGCCAAGAACCTTGTAGAAAGAGGTGGCGGGACATACTGGATCCGCATTTATTATCGTCTGGCTGATTGGGTGGAATGCAATACGTTTTTCCTTGGTCAGATCACGATCGTTGAAGACGAGGAGACAGAGGAGTCGGAGCAGACAGGACAGACGGATCAGGAAGGGCAGATGGATCAGGAAAGGCAGATGGACCTGGAAGGGCAGACGGATCAGGAAGGGCAGATCGGTTCATCCGCCCGGACGTCCGGACTGAAACTCACGGCGGACAAGATCACGCTGCAGAAGGGGCAGACGACGAACAAGCTCCGGGTGGTCGAGATGGCGGCGGGCGACTTCCTCGCCTCGGTGACGTCCGGCAACCCCAAAATCCTGAAGGTGAGCAATGTCAAGCCGGACGGGAGCTTTAAGCTGAAGGCGCTGAAGGTGAGCAAGAAACCGGTGAAACTCATGGTCACGCTTGCGAGCGGGTTATCCCGGACGGTCAAGGCAACAGTACAGGCGAACAGGGTCACGACGAAGAAGATCACAGGGATCAGGAAGAAACTGACGATGAAGGCGGGACAGAAGGAGAAACTTGAGCCGGTCCTCACGCCGATCACGACACAGGACAAACTGACATTCACGACCTCGGACAAGAAGGTCGTCACAGTCAGCAAGAAGGGCGTTCTCGCGGCGAAGAAGGCGGGCAAAGCGAAGATCACGGTTCAGTCAGGCAAAAAGAAAGTCATCTGCACGGTGACGGTGAAGAAGTAAAAAGATTGAGAAAGAGAGGAACAGGAAATGAAAAAGATACTCCGACCCCACGCGCTGTTGCTGCTCGCGCTTGTGCTGTGCGCCGCTTTTGCTTTTCCGGCGTCCGCGTCGGCAAAGGTGAAGCTGTCCAGGACAAAGGTCACGGTCGCGGCGGGAAAATCCACGACGCTCAAGCTGACCGGCACGAAGGAAAAGGCGAAGTGGAGCACAAATAAGAAGAAGGTCGCCACCGTGAACCAGAAGGGCAAGGTCACCGCAAAGGGCCCCGGAACCTGCAGGATCACGGCAAAAGTAGGCAGCAAGAAGTATACCTGCAAGGTCACCGTCCAGCAGGTCACGCTGCGCGTAATGTCGTCCGGCAGCCCCGTAGATACGAACCAGACATTGTCCCTGAAAAAGGGAACCAGCCTCACGCTGTCCGTCCAGCAGGGGACACGCGCGAGTAAGAAGGCAGAGTATCTATATGTAAATGCAAAGAAGAAAAAGGTAACGTGGAAATCCAGCGCGCCGGGCGTTATAGCGGTAAACAAGTCCGGCAAGATCACGGCGAAGAAAGCCGGGACCGCCACGATCACGGCGAAATATAACGGTCAGAAGATCGTCTTCACGGTAAGGGGGACGAAAGAAGAAACCTCTGTGCCTTTCTTAGAGCCTGCAGAAAAGGGGATCATTCTTCGGTATCACATAAAGGATTCAACAAAAAAAGTTGAAGAATACGAATGTCCTTACGTTGGCTACAAGACTTACGATGAAAACAGCCAGATCCAATATGAGCCGGAGGAACGCAAGGGTTACGTGTTTGCCGGGTGGTACACGGCAGAGGATGACGGAGCTAAGATAGAGAAAGGAACCCGGGTTGACCATTCTATGGATTTGTATGCTTATTGGACACCGCAGGTGGCTAGTTTGTCGTTCTACTATGATACTGATAGTCTCTTCAGAGATTTAGATTCTGTGGAGAAAGTGCAGGTCTACCTGGATCGTCCGATCAAAGACGCGATCGGAATCCTGATCGCCAGTGGATGGGACATCCCGAAAGCGGAAGATCGTGAGGGGTATGATTTCAAACGCTGGTGTCTGGTAGATAGCAAGAGTTGTGATTTTGACAATCATGAGTATTATGCTTGCGCTTGTGGTTTGAAATTTGATAATGTCAGTCAGGCATCCAATCATTTATCCACTTGCGAGTCGCGGGTGAATGGTCCTCATAATTATGCGGGTCCGTATAATGAGTATATTTACACTTGGGGTGCGGACGAAAATGTGACAGTGACGAAAGAGAAGACGCTCAAGGATATGATCGATGAAGAAGTATTGAATTCTTACGATGGAGCACTAATTGACCTCGTGGCTTTGGCGGAATATGTACCTAAGAAATTTGAGGTAATTTATGACGGTGAAGGTCTGTTCGATCAGCTGACCAGTCCTTTGGATGATTTGAAAAACCATAGTACTGTAACGGTTACGTATGAATATGGAGAGCGCTTTGGTTCCCATGGTACTATGCCTGTTTCCATGACAGGTGTTCCTATCCTTCTCGGTTGGAGTACGGTGAAGGACGACCCTGATGGGAGTCATGTGGTGCGGGCGTATAACGTAGTAAGGCGTGCGTGGCACTTGTATCCATATTTGGGTAATGCAGAACCTTTTGGCTTGCGTCTGAAATATAAAGATGAGTATGTGACGGATGGGGAACTTTGGCTTACTGAGGCAGATTTGGCAGATTTGGCAGCTACATTGGTGCCTGAACCGATCCCGGCAGTTTTGAAGAATCCGCAGTATGGTTCGTGGAAGTCTTCTGATCAGGATGTACTTCAGGTGTCAAGTGCAGATGATTATAAGCAGACGACGTTTACATATCAGTCGGATGGCGATACGGTGTTGTCCATCACGGTTAAGGGTGTTAGAACTTATACGGCGTCTGTGACGGTACATTTGACGAAGTAGGCGGTAGAAGTAAAAAGGTCGAGCCAGGCAGGAGCAGTCGTTGCTCTTCCCTGGCTCGAATTGTGTGAATGGGACGGGGAAAGCGAATTTTGCGCTTGCGAGCGCGGGGCGTTTCGGGCGAAGAGGTTTGCGGAAAGATGGCAAGAGGGGAATTTTGCGCTTGCAAGTTGACAGAATGCGAGCGGGGGGGGTATAATGGTTTCGCTTAAAACAAAAAATTATTTTCAAGCGAGGAGGTAGAGCATGTACAGAAAGCAGAAGTGGAACAAGATGGCAGCCCTGGCGATGGCGGCAGTGCTGACGGTCGGCGGCAGTTTCCAGGCGGCGCTCGCGGACGGCATGGGCGAGACAGCGTCGGCAATGGCACAGACAATCGCCACAGGGAGCGAGACGTCGGAAGAGACGCTGGATTCGATCACGCTGGACAGTGTGATCTCGGTCGATCTCACATCGGAACAATCCAAGAAATTTTCTTTTACCCCGCCGAAAAAGAGAAACTACAAGGTGACCGTGCAGAATGCGGAGCTGAGCAGCGACTGCGCCGGAATCGGGCTGCACGTGAGCAATAAAACAACAGGGTACGGTACCTCGCAGTCTTATTTTGTTGAGGACGGGGTGGCGGAGGACACGCTTGCCCTGTCTAACGAATCAACCTACACGTTTTATTTCTACAAATATAATCACGCCATAGATGATGAAGGAATGACTGCAACGTTTGAGTTCAAGATAGAGGAGGCGCCCACGGTCGAGTTTGCCTCTTACAAGATTCCAGAGGGACCGTGGGCTCCGGCGGAGGTCGAGCAGCGAATGAGCGAGATCGAGGTAGAATACACACGGACAGATGCACAGAGCGGCACGTCTTCCTGGATAAAAGAATGGGAAGTGAGCGCTTTTTGTCTGGAAGGAAAGACAGACGGGGAGGAAACGGTCTATCTGGAGCTTATCTCGGATCAGGAAGAAAATAAAGAAGATAGCTATGCAAATTCCATTTTAGACAGTTCGATCACGCCCGGGACATACTGGATCCGCGTTTATGTGGACATGCCTTTGAAAGAGTGCAATATATATTTCCCCGGGAAGATCACAGTCGGCGGAACGGGGCAGACGGATCAGGCGGGGCAGACGGATCAGGCGGGGCAGACGAACCAGCCGGGGCAGACGAACCAGCCGGGACAGACGGATCAGGCAGGGCAGACAAACCAGCCGGGACAGACGGATCAGGCAGGGCAGACGAACCAGTCGGGACAGATCGGCTCATCCACTGAGACGCCTGTGCTGAAACTCACGGCGGACAAGATCACGCTGCAGAAGGGGCAGACGACGAACAAGCTCCGGGTGGTCGAGATGACGGCGGGCGACTCCCTCGCCTCGGTGACGTCCGGCAACCCCAAGATCCTGAAGGTGAGCAATGTCAAGCCGGACGGGAGCTTTAAGCTGAAGGCGCTGAAGGTGAGCAAGAAACCGGTGAAACTCACGGTCACGCTTGCGAGCGGGTTATCCCAGACGGTCAAGGTGACGGTACAGGCAAACACGGTCACGACGAAGAAGATCACAGGGATCAGGAAGAAACTGACGATGAAGGCGGGACAGAAGGAGAAACTCGAGCCGGTCCTCACGCCGCTCACAACGCGGGACAAACTGACATTCACGACCTCGGACAAGAAGGTCGTCACAGTCAGCAAGAAGGGCGTTCTCACGGCGAAGAAGGCGGGCAAGGCGAAGATCACGGTTCAGTCAGGCAAAAAGAAAGTCATCTGCACGGTGACGGTGAAGAAGTAAAAAGGTCGAGCCAGGCAGGAGCAATCGTTGCTCTTCCCTGGCTCGAATTATGTGAACGGGACGGGGAAAGCGAATTTTGCGCTTGCGAGCGCGGGGGTGTTCCGGGCGAAGATGTTTGCGGAAAGATGGCAAAAGGGGAATTTTGCGCTTGCAAGCGCGGGGCGTTCCGGGCGAAGAGGTTTGCGGAAAGATGGCAAGAGGGGAATTTTGCGCTCGCGAGCGCGGGGCGTTCCGGGCAAAGATGTTTGCGGAAAGATGGCAAGAGGGGAATTTTGCGCTTGCAAGTGCAGGGGGTATCGGGTAGAATAAAGGGCAGATGCGGGTTCCCCGGGAGACGTTGGGGAGGACCGCGAGGGCAGAGGAAGTGGGAACATGCGCAGAATGGAATTCAAGATGGAGCGTGAGGGGCTGGTGAAACCCGGCGATGAGATCACGGTCTCGGAGGGCGTGCTGCCCTTCAGCTGGTATTACACGATCGAGCCGGCGGTCGCGATGTCCGCGAACTATGAGAACCGGGAGCGGCTGAGCGCGCGGAAGGGCGTGGTCGTCGAGGTGCGCACGGATGAGAGCGGCTACACGGTGGTCGCGGAGTTTGATGAGTGAGGAGAAAATTATGGATTTGTATGATTCTTTGAACCCGCAGCAGTGCGAGGCGGTGCGCCATTTCGAGGGACCGCTGCTGATCCTTGCCGGGGCGGGCTCCGGCAAGACGAGGGTGCTGACGCACCGGATCGCGCGCCTGATCGAGGAGAAGGGTGTGAACCCCTGGAATATCCTGGCGATCACGTTCACGAACAAGGCGGCGGGCGAGATGCGGGAGCGCGTGGAGCAGATGCTCGGGAGCGTCGGGAGCGTCTGGGTCTCTACGTTCCACAGCACTTGCGTCCGTATTTTACGGCGGTACATAGACCTGATCGGTTACGGCACGAATTTCACGATCTACGACGGGGACGACCAGAAGACTGTGATCAAGGAGGTCTGCAAGCACCTTCAGATCGACACGAAGATCTTCCGGGAGCGGGGATTCCTGAATGCGATCTCGGCGGCGAAGGACGAGCTGGTGGGACCGGAGGAGTACGCGCAGAAGGTGGAGGGCGATCTCCGGCTGCAGAAGACCGCGCAGGTGTACCGGGAGTATCAGGCGCGGCTGAAGAGCAGCAACGCGCTGGATTTTGACGACCTGATCTGCAAGACGGTCGAGCTGTTCCAGCGGGTGCCCGAGGTGCTGGAGTCGTATCAGGAACGGTTCCGTTTCATTCTGGTCGACGAGTACCAGGACACGAATATGGCGCAGTTCAGGCTGGTGAGTCTGCTCGCGTCGAAATACCGCAATCTGTGCGTTGTGGGCGACGACGACCAGTCGATCTACAAGTTCCGCGGCGCGAACATCGGCAATATCCTGAATTTTGAGGAGGACTTCCCGGACGCGAAGGTGATCCGCCTGGAACAGAATTACCGTTCGACGCAGAGCATTCTGGACACGGCGAACGAGGTGATCCGGCACAACGAGGGGCGCAAGAGCAAGACGCTGTGGACCGCGAACCCGGACGGGGAGAAAGTGAAGTTCCGGCAGTTCATGAACGGGTTCGAGGAGGCGGAATACGTCGCCGAGACGATCGCGGGCAAGATGCGCGGCGGCGAATGGAAGTACGGGGACTGTGCGGTGCTGTACCGGACGAACGCCCAGTCGCGCCTGTTTGAGGAGAAATTTCTGCTGGCGAACATTCCATATAAGATCGTGGGCGGCGTGAATTTCTACGCGAGGAAGGAGATCAAGGACGTCCTCGCCTACCTGAAGACGATCGCGAACGCGGAGGACGATCTGGCGGTGCGCAGGATTATCAACGTGCCGAAACGCGGCATCGGGGCGGCGTCGATCGGGCATGTGCAGGAATACGCGATCGCGCGCGGGATAGGCTTTTTTGAGGCGCTGAAGAACGCGGACAAGATTCCGGGCGTCGGACGGACGGGGCTGAAAATGCGCGGCTTTGTCGACTTGATTCGGACGTTCCGCAGCAAGGCGGAGTTCTTCACGGTCAAGGAGCTGATCGAGGACGTCCTGAACGTGACCGGCTATGTGAAGGAGCTGGAGGCGGAGGGCACCGAGGAGGCGGACGAGCGCATCGCCAACATCGACGAGCTGCTGAATAAGGCGGCGTCCTTTGACGAGGAGTTCGGCGGGGAGGAAGAATCCGGGGAGCAAAGCGGACGGTCGCTGCTGGATCGATTCCTCGAGGAGGTGGCGCTGGTCGCGGACATCGACGATTTCGTGGAGAACCCGGACCATGTGGTGCTGATGACGCTGCACAGCGCGAAGGGGCTGGAATTCCCGGTCGTCTTCCTGGTCGGCATGGAGGACGGGCTGTTTCCGAGCTATCTCAGTATTTCCTCGGAGGACCCGATGGATCTTGAGGAGGAACGCAGGCTTTGTTATGTGGGGATCACGCGGGCGAAACGGGAGCTGACGCTCACCTGCGCCAGACAGCGGATGGTGCGGGGCGATGTGCACTACAACAGGGTGTCCCGTTTTGTGGAGGATATCCCGGATGAGATGCTGGTGAAACAGGAGAGCGCCCCGGAGCCGAGGCAGGCGGAGCGTCCGGCGCGGGCGCAGAACCAGACGGCGTACCAGCAGGCGCGCGACGCGTTTCGGGCGAAGGTGTTCGTCCCGCAGCAGTTCCAGGTGAAAAAGGCGCGGACGCTGGACTATGGGGTCGACGACCGTGTGCGGCACGTCAAGTTTGGCGACGGGATCGTGAAGGACATCGTGGAGGGCGGCAGGGACTACGAGGTCACCGTCGAATTTGACCGCGTGGGGCAGAAGAAGATGTTCGCGTCGTTCGCGAAACTGGAGAAGATATAACCGCTCGCCTCTTCGAGGGTTCAGCCCATTGCAGATAAATCTGCATGGTCTGTTTTGTGTCTATGCCAGCGATGCCGGGCTATGTCAGCCATGCCATGCCACAGACGCGTCTGCTGACGCAGCCGCTCGCCTCTTTGAGGCTTGTGTCTGTGGCTTGATGTGCGTTCCGCACATCTGCAAAACCACAAATCCAGCCCATTGCAGACAAGTCTGCATGGTCTGTTTTGTGTCTATGCCAGCGATGCCGGGCTGTGTCAGCCATGCCATGCCACAGACGCGTCTGCTGACGCAGCCGCTCGCCTCTTTGAGGCTTGTGTCTGTGGCTTGATGTGCGTTCCGCACATCTGCAAAACCACAAATCCAGCCCATTGCAGACAAGTCTGCATGGTCTGTTTTGTGTTTTTGGCATGGCTGAATTTTTTGAAAATTAATATAGTAAAATGCCCGGGTCTGTGATATACTAACAGAAACCAGTGGCATTTTATAGAAAGGACGTGTGAGAATATGAATAAATTCGATGAGCTTTTATCCGCTTTGCAGAAGAGAGAGGACGAGAAACGGAAAAATACCGTGCTCTGGATCCTTGCGGTCATCGGCGCGGTAGCTGCCGTCGCCGGCATTGCCTATGCGGTCTATCGCTATTTTGCCCCGGATTATCTTGAGGATTTCGAGGACGATTTCGACGACGACTTTGACGATTTCTTCGAGGACGACGATTTCCCGGAGATGGACGAGGAGAAGACGGACGACAAGGCGGATGCCGCGAAAGAGTCTGACAAGGACGAGGATTCCGAAGAGGAAGAGAAGTCGGACGAGGAGTAAGCCTGACGTCGCGAAAGTGGCTGATAAGGACGAGGATTCCAAAGAGGAAGAGAGTCGGACGAGGAGTAAGCCTGACGGCGCGAAAGAGGCTGACAAGGACGAGGATTCCGGGGAGGAAGAGCAGTCGGACGAGGAGTAAGCCTGACGTCATAAAAGGGCAGGGACGGACTTGCCGGGAGGACGGCGGGTCGATCAGAGGAACAGAGGGGCTTTGCAAAATAGGTATTCATATTTTGCGGAGCTCTTTTTCATATCCGGCAGATCGTTTTGGCACGATCAGGGAAGACACGATCCGGGTAAGATGAGAGTTTGATCCGGGCGCAGAGAAAGTTTGATTCAAGCGAGATGAGAGTTTAATCCGGGTACGGGAAAAGCTTGATCCAGGTGCAATCTGAGTCGTGGAGATAGACTGGCATACGGTGCAGGGAGAGGGGAAAGCATGAAGAAAGGGCAGATAGCGGAGGGCGTGGTTGAGCGCGTGGATTTTCCGAATAAAGGGATCATTCGGACGGAGGAGGGCAGGGTAATCGTTAAGAATACGATACCAGGTCAGAAGGTTCGTTTCGTGATCAACAAAAAGCATGGGAACCGTGCGGAGGGACGTCTGCTCGAGGTGCTTGCGCCGTCCCCGCTTGAGCGGCGCGCTCCGGCGTGCAGCCTTTTCCCGGATTGCGGCGGTTGCATGTACCAGACGATGCCCTACGAGGAGCAGCTTGCCATGAAGAGCGCGCAGGTGCGGGCGCTGATCGAGCCGGTGTTGATCGAGGGCGGGCAGGTAAAATCTTCCGGGACGCCTGAAACTCAAACGCAAATAGCGTGCGCTGGAGAAGAGCCTGGAGCTGTAGATGCGGCGTGTGAAAAGTCGGCAGCCGTGGATATAGCATGTGAAAAGGCGGGAGCCGTGGATGCAGCGTGTGAAAAGGCGGGAGCCGTGGATACGGCGTGTGCGGCGGATTATATTTTTGACGGGATAAAGGGAAGTCCGCGGGAGTTTGCCTACCGCAACAAGATGGAGTTTTCGTTCGGGGACGAATACAAGGACGGTCCGCTTGTGCTCGGACTGCACAGGAAGGGCAGCACTTACGATGTTCTGTCGGTGACGGACTGTGCGATCGTGCACGAGGATTTCAACCGAATCGTGCGGACGGTCTTGGAATATTGCCGCGCGCAGGGCTTTTCCTATTATCACAAGATGAGCCATCAGGGTTATCTGAGGCACCTGCTGGTGCGCCGCGCGGAGACGACCGGCGAGATTCTGGTCTGCCTTGTGACGACCAGCCAGGAGCAGCATGATTTCAAGCCGCTCGGGGAGGAGCTGAAGAGGCTTTCCAGGCACGGCAGTGAAACTGAAGAAAATCAGGACGATTCGCGGGATAATTTTCATTGTGCAGAGGACGGTTTGCGGGATAATCTTAACTGTGGAGAGGACGTTTCGCGCGATTCTTTTTTGCAAGGGGAGATCATCGGTTTCCTGCATATGACAAACGATTCGCTCGCGGACGTCGTGCGAAGTGACGAGAGCCGCCTGATCTTTGGGCGGGACTATTTTTACGAGACGATCCTCGGGCTGACGTTTCGGATCACGCCGTTTTCCTTCTTTCAGACTAATTCCCGCGGGGCGGAGGTGCTCTACAGCACGGCGCGGGATTACATCGGGGACACGAAGGATAAAACCGTTTTCGATCTGTACAGCGGGACGGGCACGATCGCCCAGCTTATTGCACCTGTCGCGCGCAGGGTGATCGGCGTGGAGATCGTGGAAGAGGCGGTCGGCGCCGCGCGGGAGAACGCGAAACGCAACGGACTGACAAACTGTGAATTCATCGCAGGGGACGTGCTGAAGGTCATCGACGAGATCTCGGAGCGCCCGGATTTCATCATTCTGGATCCGCCGCGCGACGGCATTCATCCGAAGGCGCTCGCAAAGATCCTTGCCTACGGAGTGGAGCGCCTGGTCTACATCTCCTGCAAGCCGACGAGCCTGGCGCGGGACCTGAAACTGTTCCTGGAGAACGGCTATCGCCTGGAGCGGATGACGTGCGTGGATATGTTTTGCGAGACGCAGCATGTCGAGACTGTGGTGGGACTACAACGGGTAGATACCTAGAAATCCTTGAATTTACGCACTTTGTTCAATTTTTCAGTTTCAATGTATTCAGTGATAATCACAGAGAAAAAATACTTGTGAAGAAAATTACTGTGGTTGTCGCCTT
>CANQYP010000083.1 GCA_947628045.1 uncultured Lachnospiraceae bacterium
GCGCATCTGGGCGGAGAGGAATATTACGACGAGCATTCCTACCGGGAGCCGTCCGCCTTCCTGATCGGCAATGAGAGCCGAGGGCTGACCCAGGAGACGGCTGCGCTTGCCGACGCGTATGTGCGGATCCCGATGTGCGGGCAGGTGGAATCGCTGAACGCCGCGGTCGCCGCGTCGATCCTGATGTACGAGGCAAACCGGCAGCGGAGACAGTGACCGCGGAACCAAAAGCGCGGGGCAAACCGGCGGAGGAAAGCTGACCGCGAGATTGGAAACAAGAGGCAAGCAGACGGAGGAAATGCTGACCGCAGGGCTGGAGGCGCGAGGCAAACCGGCAGCGGAGGCATTGACAACAGAACAAAAAAGGGCATTGGCGGCAGCCGGTGCAGGGCAGGGAAACGAACCTTGCCCTGTGCCGGTTTTTCTTTTTTCATAAAGTAGTTGACAAAACTTATTAAACATATTACAATACGGTTGTAACATTAATTAACATTTGTGTAATAATTTTAACAGAAATGTAGTGAATGTGACACGAGGAGGGGTTTTCAGTATGAATAAAAGGAGAAAAGGCGTGTTGTGTACGGCTGCTGTCATGGGTGTTTCCATGCTGTGCGGCAGCGCGGCTATGGCGCATGAGAGCGCGATCGCTCTTCCTTGCCAGGAGGATGCGGCGTGGGACGAGATCGCTCTGACGAATGACGACACGGTGAATACCGGCGTCAACGTGCGCAGCGCGGCGGATGAGGACAGTTCCGTGATCGGCTGTCTGTACCACGGCGGCGCGGCATGGGTGATCGACCGGGGCGAGGAGTGGACGGAGATCTATTCCGGCGGTCTGACCGGTTTTGTGAAGAATGAGTATCTGGTTTCCGGTGAGGACGCGAAGGCGCTGGCGCAGAGCTACGGCGTGGAGGGAGTCGCGACGACCTGGAACGACGTCAAGCTCTATTCCGGCGCGGACGGAGGCTCTGAGGTGCTTGACTCGCTTACATATGGAGATTCGTTTATCCTGACGCAGGATGAGGGACACTGGCTGCAGGTGCAGCGCGGCGCGGACAGCACGGCGTATGTCTCCTCGGAGGACGTCTCGAGGGTGCTGCTGCTGGACACGGCGGTAGCGACGGACGAGGCGTATCTGGACGAGTCCTGCACGGACGGAGCAGCGGACGCGGCTTATGCAGATGAGTCTTACACGGACACGACGAGCGCGGACACGGCTTACACAGACGAGTCCTATACGGACACGACAAGTGCGGACGCAGCCTATACGGACGGATCCTACACAGATACGACCTATACAGACGCGGCTTACACGGACGCGACAAGCGCGGACACAGCCTACACAGACGAGTCCTATACAGACACGACCTACACAGACGGGTCTTACACAGACACGACTTATATGGACGAGTCCTATACGAACACGACGGGCGCGGACACAGCCTATACAGATACGACCTACACGGACGGGTCTTACACAGATACGACTTACACGGACGAGTCTTATACAAATGAGTCTTACACGGACACGACGAGCGCCGACGCATCTTACACAGATGTGGCCTATACAGATACGTCTTCCGCGGATGCGACCGCATATGCCGCGTCTGCCGACACGACGGGGACTGCGGACGCCGGGGTGACGCCGGGTACCGGCACGGAGAGCTATTATGATCCGGCAACCGGCATCTACTACGACGCGAGCACCGGACTCTACTATGATTCCGGCACCGGCATTCTCTACGACGCGTGGTGGAACCCGGTGAACGAGGCGATCGCGACGCCGATGACAATTCCGGATTCTTCAGCGCAGACGACAGACGCCGGGACGACGACGGACAGCGCTACAACGGACGGCGCGACGACAGACGGAACGGCTGATGCGTCGTCGACGGACACGGCATCGTCGGCGGGCGCAGACGACACTTCGCTGCTCGCGGCACTAATCTACTGCGAGGCGGGCAACCAGAGCTATGACGGCATGGTGGCGGTCGGCGCGGTCGTCATGAACCGTGTGAACAGCCCGTCGTTCCCGAACTCGATCAGCGAGGTCATCTATCAGGGCGGTCAGTTCACACCGGCATCGAGCGGCGCGCTTGCGAGCGCACTGGCGAACGGCGTCCCCAGCGCCTGCCAGGATGCGGCGGTTGCAGCCCTCAACGGAGAGAACCCGGTCGGAGACGCCCTTTACTTCAACACGGGTTCCGGAAAAGGTACCAAATTAGGAGACCACCAGTTCTATTAATGGTTTCATCTACAGAATGCAGGAGGCGGCACTACCCGGTGCCGCCTTCTGTGTATTATATTCATAATCTATGATCCGCGTCAGGAGATTCAGCCCAGCAGCGCGTCCGCGAGCGCCTCGAGCTCAGGGATATTCTCCGGCTTGAGTGTGGACTTGATCGTCACCATCGGCTCGACCTCCGTGATGTCCTTCATCTGCGCGACGATGGACTTCATGACCTTTCCTGCGCTCGGAGCCCAGCTGCCGTTCTGGACGTAGGCGACCTTGCGTTTCTGGAAGTTCTTGGAGCGCAGGTGGTTCAGGTAGTCCTCCATGCACGGGAAGACGCCGGCGTCGTAGGAGGCCGCCATCAGCACGAGCTTGTCGTAGCGGTAGGAGTCCTCGATCGCCTCCGCCATGTCGTCGCGCGCCAGATCAAAGATCGACACTTTCTTTGCGCCCTTCTTTTCGAGGATCTTGGCGAGCTTGTCCGCCGCCTTCCTCGTGTTGCCGTGGATGGATGCGCAGGCGATCACCACGCCGTCGTCCTCCGGCGCGTAGCTGCTCCAGACCTGATATTTGCCGATGTAGAAACCGAGATCCTCCTTGAGGATCGGGCCGTGCAGCGGGCAGATCGTCGCGATGTCGAGCGTCGCAGCCTTCTTCAGCAGCGCCTGTACCTGCGCGCCGTATTTGCCGACGATGTTCATATAGTAGCGCCGTGCCTCGCAGGTCCAGTCCTCGTCCGTGTCGAGCGCGCCGAACTTGCCGAACCCGTCCGCCGAGAACAGGATCTTCTCGCTCTGTTCATAGGTCACCATGACCTCCGGCCAGTGCACCATCGGCGCAAGGAAGAACTGCAGCGTGTGGCTGCCGAGGGAGAGCGTGTCGCCCTCGCCGACCGTGACGGTGCGGCTCTCAGGCAGCTCCATGTCGAAGAACTGCGGCATCATCTGGAACGTCTTTTTGTTGGCGACGATCTTCATATCCGGGAACAGCTCGGCGAGCGTCTGGACGTTGCCCGCGTGGTCGGGTTCGAGGTGCTGGACGACTAAGTAGTCCGGCTTTTGGTCGCCGAGCGCCTTCTTGACGTTGGCGAGCCACTCCTCGGTGCCGCGCCGGTCCACGGTGTCCATGACCGCGATCTTGTCGTCAAAGATGATGTAGGAATTGTAAGAGACCCCGTTCGGCACAACGTACTGGCTCTCGAACAGGTCGATGGTCTTGTCGTCCACTCCTACGTAGACGACGGAATCGGAAATAAATGTGTCTTTCATGAAAACCCTCCTGAATCGTGTGATTAAAAATTTGCGGCTCAGAGCAGCTCCTTCATGACGAACTCGTAGATCTCCTGACATTTCTGTTTCCAGTTGCGGCAGGCGACGCGCGCCTGCATCTCGTCAGGAACCGTGACCGTGAGCTCGATCGGATTGGAATATTTTTCTTTCACAATACAACGGACCGTGTACTCTTCCGCGGTGTTCTTGTAGTAATCCGCGAGAATGGAGACCTCGTCGCGCAGCTGCATTTTGTTCTCGTGCAGATACTGGTCGATGTCCTCGCGGATCGGCTCGGAGATGCGGTTCTGGAAATAGCGCAGCGCCTCCTCGCCCGCCTCCGTCAGCGTGAAATAGGAACAATTGCGGATCGTCTCCTGGCGCACCATCTCGCCCTCGACCAGCTCGGAGAGCACGGACTGGAGCGTGAAATAGGTGGTATAGCCGCGTCCCAGCACGAACTCCGAGATCTGGGAATTCGTCAGCGGGAAGTCCACCTTGTGCAGCATGTACAGGACGATCAGTTTATAGAGAGTGAAAGGCTCCGGCATTGCTGGACACCTCCTTTGCTTTTTAGAGTATAGCACCGCGTTTCGGATTAGTAAAGTTTGGATAAGGTAATTTATAACAAAATCTTAAGAAAATGCGCCGCCGCTGGGAATTGACAAAAAGTGGACATTCTACTATTCTTTAAGTAAGAATATTTTGTCGGATAATTGAAGAAAATAGAAGAAATAAAATAGAAGAAAAATATAGAAGAAACGGACGCGATCATAACGCGTACGGAGCAAGCATCGGAGGGAGAACACGGGGGACAGAGCAATGGAAGGACCAAAAAGACCGTCCGGCAGACCGCAGGTGTACAATGGGGAGCTGACCGATCTGGCGAAAAGGAGGACGGCGGGCAGGGAAAATGCCGGTATAAGCGCTGCGCCGGTCGGCGGACAGGGCGCGAAACGGAAACGCGAGCTGGACAATGCTCAAAAGCTGCGGGTGCTGTGTGGGATCCTCGGAACTCTGGTCGTGCTCCTGATCGCGGCGCTGATCTACGAGGTCGGGCTCGGGCACGGGACGAGGAAGAGCAGGAATGAGATCGTCGCCGCGCAGCAGGAGTCGGAGCGCAGGGCAGAGCTCGCGTCGGAGCGGGCGGCGAAGAAGGAGAAAGAGGCGCAGACGGCGGCGGGCGGCGCTCAGGCGCAGGACGCGGCGGGGGAGACCGCGCCGGTATCCGAGGCGGAATTACTGGAGCAGGCGAGACGCATGGCGGTGCAGTATGACTACGACGGGGCGATCGGGCTCTTGAAGTCGTCGGAGGGTTACGCGGAGAACGCGGAGCTTGTGAGCGCGGTGAGCGAATTCGAGCAGCAGAAGGCGGCGTGCGTGCCTTACCCTGCCTCTGAGGTGACGCATATCTTTTTCCACACACTGATCCATGACGCGCGCAAAGCGTTTGACGGGGATCAGTACGAGGACGGCTACAACCAGAACATGGTGACGGAGAGCGAGTTCAACAGCATCATTCAGCAGATGTACGACCGCGGCTATGTGATGGTCTTTCTGGACGAGATCGTGAAGAAGACGACGGATTCCAACGGGAACCCGGTCTTCGCGGAGCAGGACGTTCTGCTCCCGCAGGACAAGATTCCGTTCGTGCTCTCGCAGGACGATGTGAGCTATTACCATTACATGGACGGGGACGGGTTTGCGAGCAGACTGATCGTCGATGAGAACGGCGATGTGAAAAATGAGTACATTGAGGACGACGGGAGCGTCTCGGTCGGGGATTACGACCTGGTGCCGCTGATCGACCGTTTCGTCGAGCAGCACCCGGATTTTTCCTATCACGGGGGGAAGGGTTATATCGCGCTGACCGGCTACGAGGGGATCCTCGGCTACCGGACGGACGAGGTGTACAAGACGAAACAGCAGGATCGCATCACCGTATTCCAGCAGCAGTTTTTCGACTCCTATCCGGGCGGGTTCGACGAGGCGGCGTTCGCGCATGAGTGCGAGGAGGCGAAGAAGGTCGCCGAGGCGATGAAGGCGAACGGATGGAAATTCGCGAGCCACACCTGGGGACATCAGAACCTGCACGAGACGAACGGGATCTCCTACGAGAAGTTTGTGACGGACACGGATCGCTGGGAGACGTGGGTGGAGCCGCTGATCGGGGAGACGGACACGCTGATCTACGCGTTCGGCGGGGACATCCAGGGCATGGAGCCGTACTCGGGCGACCGGTTCAATTATCTGAAGGAGAAGGGCTTTGACTATTTCTGCGGGGTCGACTCGGCGCAGTACTGGCTGCAGGTCGGCACGAATTACGCGCGGCAGTCCAGACGGAATATTGACGGCTACCGCATGTATTACAACCCGGATATGCTCAGCGACCTGTTCGACGTGTCGGCGGCGTGGGATCCGCTGCGCCCGGACTCGGTGCCTCCGATCGGAGGCTGAGCCTTCCGCGGGAGACGGGAATGAAAAACAGAAATGCCGGCGGGGAGAGATGCCGGAAGAGGGAGTGAAGGGGCTATGGACGAGCGGGATCTGAAATTGCTGAAGAGGCAGACCAGGAGAAGGAAGAACGAGCTGATCATCAAGTGCATCATCTCGTTCCTTTTGCTGCTTGTCGTCATTCTTTCCATCGTGCTGGTCCGGGAGGTGCTGCTCCCGGAGCTTTCCGGGAAGAATAAAAAGAAACCGCAGACGCTCGCGCAGGAGATCCTCGCGGCGCGGAATGGGCAGAGCCAGGGCGCGCAGGGGAGCTCGGACATCAGCGAGAAAGACCGGATCGCGGTGGCGGATTACATGGCGGCGCAGTATGATTACGACCGGGCGATCGCCTACCTGACCTCCGCGGAGAGCTACACGGGCAGCCAGGCGCTGCAGAACGCGGTGGCGGGCTACCGCACGGAGAAGGAGAGCTGCACGGCGTATCCGCTGGATCAGGTCACGCATGTGTTTTTCCATACGATGATCAAGGACACGTCCAAAGCGTTTGACGGCGACGAGGACGAGGGCGGTTACAACCAGGTCATGACGACGATGAGCGAGTTTGCGGGCATCATGGAGTCCATGTACGCGAAGGGCTACGTGATGGTGAGCCTGCATGACATGTGCACGGTGAACAGCGACGGGACCGTGTCGCGTGGCGAGATTTTGCTCCCGCCGGGCAAGATACCGTTCGTGCTCTCGCAGGACGACGTGAGCTATTACCACTACATGGACGGCGACGGGTTCGCGAGCAGGTTGATCGTCGACGAGAACGGGGACGTGAAGAACGAGTACATCGAGGACGACGGCAGCGTCTCGGTCGGGGATTACGATCTGGTGCCGTGGATCGATTCTTTCGTGGACGAGCACCCGGATTTCGCGTACCACGGGCACAAGGGCATCCTCGCGCTGACCGGCTACGAGGGCGTGCTGGGCTATCGGACCGATGAGGTCTACCGCACGAGGGAGGCAGGGCGCGTCACCGAATATCAGCAGAAGTTTTTTGACGCGCACCCGGAGTTCGACGAGGCGGCATGGCAGCGGGAGGTCGACGGCGCGCGCGCGGTCGCTGAGGCGATGAAGGCGGACGGCTGGGAGTTCGCGAGCCACACCTGGGGACACATCTCCCCGACTGCCGCCGGATACGACAAGGTCGTGCAGGACACGCAGCGCTGGCTGGACAATGTGGCGTCCGTCGTCGGGGACACCGACGTTATCATCTTCGCGTTCGGCGCGGACATCGGGGGCTGGGAGCCCTACACGAGCGACAACGAATATTTCAGCTACCTGAAAGGGCAGGGGTTCAATATCTTCTGCAACGTGGATTCCTCGCAGCACTGGGTGCAGTTCGGGGATACCTTCATGCGCCAGGGGCGGCGGAACCTCGACGGCTATCGCATGTACTACAATCCGGATATGGTGAGCGATCTCTTCGACGTGAATTCGGTCTGGGATAATTCCCGCCCCACCCCCGTCCCGGAGATGTGATAAATCTTGCACTTCCCGAAATTTAATGTTATACTGAACCACAGACTTTTTATATTTCCAATCACGGAGGACGGCTATGAGAACCTATCTCGTCACGGGCGGAGCCGGTTTCATCGGTTCCAACTACATTCATTATATGTTTCGCAAGTACGGCGACAGCATCCGCATCATCAACGTGGACAAGCTGACCTACGCCGGGAACCTCGAGAACCTGAAGGATATCGAGGACAGGGACAATTATACGTTTATCCGCGCGGACATCTGTGACTCGGCGGCGATCAACAGGATCTTCGGGGAGAACGACATCGACCGCGTCGTGCATTTCGCGGCGGAGAGCCATGTGGACCGCAGCATCCGCGACCCGGAGGTCTTTGTGAAGACGAACGTGCTCGGCACGCTCGTGATGCTGAACGCGGCGAAGGCGGCGTGGGAGCTGTCGGACGGGACGTTCAAGCCGGACAAGAAGTTTCTGCATGTCTCGACGGACGAGGTCTACGGTTCGCTGGAAAACGAGGGCGAGTACTTCTATGAGACGACCCCTTACGCTCCGCATAGCCCGTATTCGGCGAGCAAGGCGTCCTCGGATATGCTGGTGAAGGCGTACATGGACACCTATCATTTCCCGGCGAACATCACGAACTGCAGCAACAATTACGGTCCGTATCAGTTCCCGGAAAAGCTGATCCCGCTGATCATCAACAACGCGCTGCACGGGAAGAACCTTCCGGTCTACGGCGACGGCAAGAACGTCCGCGACTGGCTGTACGTGGAGGATCACGCGAAAGGCATCGACATGGTGCAGGAGAAGGGGCGCCTGTTCGAGACGTACAACATCGGCGGGCACAACGAGAAACAGAATATTCAGATCATACATATCATTCTGGACACGCTGCAGGAGATGCTGCCGGAGAATGACCCGCGCAGGGAGCTGGTGAGCGACAAGCTGATCACCTACGTGACGGACCGCAAGGGACACGATCGCCGTTACGCGATCGCGCCGGACAAGATCCGCGCTGAGGTCGGCTGGGAGCCGGAGACGATGTTCGAGGAGGGCATCCGCAAGACGATCCGCTGGTTCTTCGAGAACGAGGAGTGGATGAAGAACGTGACGAGCGGGGATTACCAGAAGTACTACGAAGAAATGTATCAGAAATAAAACGGACGCGGAAAAATACGTGTGGCTGGGAAACAGGGAGATCGCTTTCGATAAAGAGCAGTTTCGGACAGCACGTTCGCGCATGAATGGATAAGGAGCAAATTTATGAAGGGAATTATACTGGCTGGGGGTTCCGGCACGAGGCTTTACCCGCTGACAAAGGCGGTGTCCAAACAGATCCTTCCGGTCTACGACAAGCCGATGATCTATTATCCGCTGTCGACGCTGATGCTGGCGGGGATCCGCGAGATCCTGATCATCTCGACGCCGCGGGATCTGCCCGTTTTCAGGGAGCTTTTGGGGAGCGGGGAGCAGCTTGGTCTGAAACTTTCCTACGCGGTGCAGGAGACTCCGCGCGGGCTGGCGGACGCGTTTCTGATCGGAGAGGAATTCATCGGGGACGACCGCGTGGCGCTCGTGCTCGGCGACAACATTTTTTACGGGCAGAGCTTTTCAAAGCTGCTGCTGGAGGTGGCGTCCCGCGAGGAGGGCGCGACGATCTTCGGCTACTATGTGCGCGATCCGCGGGAGTACGGCGTCGTGGAGTTCGACGCGGACGGGAAGGCGCTCTCCATCGAGGAGAAACCGGAACACCCGAAGTCCAATTACGCGGTGCCGGGGCTGTATTTCTATGACAACAGCGTCGTGGAGATCGCGAAGAAGGTGAAACCCTCGGCGCGCGGGGAGATCGAGATCACGAGCGTGAACAATGAATATCTCCGCCGCGGCATGCTGCGCGTGGAGACGATGGGGCGCGGGTTCGCGTGGCTTGACACGGGCAGCCACGATTCGCTGCTGGACGCGTCGGATTTTGTGGCGGCGTTCCAGAAACGGCAGGGACTCTATGTCTCCTGCATCGAGGAGATTGCGTACAAGAGAGGCTTTATCGACAAGGAGCAGCTGATCGCGCTGGCGCAGCCGCTTTTGAAGACGGCATACGGAAAGTATATGCTGGAGGTCGCCGAGGGGCTTTGATCAAAATCGTGCCGCGCGATAGAACCGGAGGACATAGATGGGTTCAGGAAATGGAGCCGGAAACAGAAAAGGCGGAATCGATGAAAAGCTGTGAATAAAGCGCAGGATTCGATAAATGAAGAGAGGAATCGGAAAATATGGGCAAGATAACGGTGGAAAACTGTGCGATTGAAGGGCTGAAGGTCATCACTCCGACGGTGTTCGGGGACGACCGCGGTTACTTCATGGAGACCTACAATTACAACGATTTCAAGGAGGCGGGGATCGACCAGATCTTCGTGCAGGACAATCAGTCCGCCTCGCGGAAGGGCGTGCTGCGCGGGCTGCATTTCCAGATTCATTATCCGCAGGACAAGCTCGTGCGGGTGATCTCCGGAGAAGTGTTCGACGTCGTCGTGGATCTGCGCGAGGGCTCAAAGACTTACGGGCAGTGGCACGGCGTGCGGCTCTCCGCGGAGAACAAAAAGCAGTTCTTCATTCCGAAGAATTTCGCGCACGGATTCCTCGTGCTCTCCGATTACGCGGAGTTCGCCTACAAGTGCACGGATTTCTATCATCCGAACGATGAGGGCGGTATCCGCTACGACGACCCGGACATCGGGATCGAGTGGCCGATTCCGGAGGGAATGGAGCTGATCATGTCAGAGAAAGACACGAAATGGGGCGGATTGCGCGCCTATATGCAGGAGCGCGGCTTAAAATCTTGACAAGACGGCTGTCTCACAGGAGCTTTGTGTATGAAAAGGGAACTTTCATTGCCGGCGCAGATCTGTCAGAGCCGGAAAATGATCTATAAGCTGGCGAAGAACGACTTCCGCAAGAAGTTCGCGGGTTCGTATCTCGGGATCGTCTGGGCGTTCATTCAGCCGGTCGTGACGGTGCTGGTGTACTGGTTCGTGTTCCAGGTGGGGTTCCGGGCGGATCAGGGCGGACTTCCGGTGCCGTTTGTGCTGTATCTGGTGGCGGGTATCGTGCCGTGGTTCTTCTTTCAGGACGCGCTGAACGGAGGCACGAACGCGCTGATCGAGTATAGTTATCTGGTGAAAAAGGTGGTGTTCAACATCAGCGTGCTCCCGATCGTGAAGATGATCTCGGCGCTGTTCGTCCACCTGTTTTTTGTGTTCTTTATCGCGCTTTTGTACTGTTTCTACGGGCATTTCCCGGATCTGTACTATCTGCAGCTTTTTTATTACACCGGGGGACTGTTCCTGCTGACGCTCGGGCTGTGCTACGCGACGAGCGCGGTGGTCGTATTCTTCCGGGACCTTTCGCAGATCATCAGCATCGCGCTGCAGGTCGGCATCTGGATGACGCCGATCATGTGGATCGCCGACAATATGCTGGCGGCGCACCCGCTGCTTTTGAAGATCCTCAAGCTGAATCCGGTCTATTATATCGTTGCGGGTTACCGTGACGCGTTCATCTACAAGCGCTGGTTCTGGGAGCGCCCGCTGTGGACGCTGTACTTCTGGGGCTTTACGGTCGGCGCGTTCTGGTTCGGAATGTGGGTGTTCAGGAGGCTGAAAATTCACTTCGCGGATGTGCTTTGAGCCGCGCATAATGCATTCTGAGCGCCCTCACAGGAGTTGTCAATGCCACGGCAAACACGCTTTCGCTCGAATCGGTCACGCAACGGTACTAAGCTCACG
>CANQYP010000084.1 GCA_947628045.1 uncultured Lachnospiraceae bacterium
CGTCCGGCGCGGACATGTAGCAGTGCTTACAGCGGTAGTTGCAGCGCCCCGTCACCGACCAGTGCGCCGTGCGGATGTAGCGGTTGTCGTAGAATTTGTACATCTGGTCGTCCTGCAGCTTCGTCCCCGGCTCGCAAGCGTGTATGACGCCTTCATCTTCCAGCTTTTTCAGCGCTTTCTTCTGCTGCTCGGACGCGCCCTCCAGGTTTGTGCAGCCGTCCATGTCGAGGAGCAGCTCCATGTCCGCTCTCTTCAGGAACGTGGCGCGCCCGCTGCTCTGGTCCAGCAGCGCGAACGGCAGTTTCTGCCAGCCGCGCAGCGCATAACGCTCATCCAGTATGTAGTACATGTTTCCCTCCTCCTTTTGTCTGTCACATATTTCGAGAAAAACAGGTTCTCTCCATCAGGCGTCAAACCTGACGTTTGTGAAACCGAAAGGAAAACGGGGCGCGAACATACCTCCCGCGTCCCGTTTCGTGTCCCTGACATTTTACTTGTTGAAAAGGGCTCCGACCCGGCTCCTGCTGGTGTCGACGATGCCAATCCTTCTGTCCTCATCACTCTTCATGTTTCCACCCAGGCTCTTGGTGGTGTCGACAATACCCCCGGCGACTGCCGCAAGCGCGTCGTCCGAGAGCTCGCCGACAGCTCCGCCAAACCGATCGAGCAGCTCCTGAGCCTTCTCTGCCGTCACTTCCTCGTCGCACTCCTTCGCGGTGGCGATGATCTCCTCCACCGTCCTGGCTTTCTGCAGCTTGGCAAGCATTTTCTCGTTCATTCTGTTTCTCCTCCTTTTCTTATTCGATATGCATGAAATGCATTTGCGTTCGTTTCCCGGATTTTTGCTTTCCTGATTATTGATACGACGCAATGCGAATTACGTTATAATAGTTTCTTAAAGATCATATTAGGATTATACCACACTTCCCGCCGCCTTCGCGATCGCCAAATTGACGTTTGTGCTGTCAAACCTGACTTTTGTGCAACTGAGGGATCCCTATGCGAGCAGACCAGACCAGTAGAGTGATTGAGGAAACGAAATAGGCGAAAGAAACAGGGCATTTTGGCAATCTGCTTTATTCGTTGCCAAAATACCCTGCTTTACATGGTTTTCGCGTTTCGTTCCCCTGGCATTTATCCGCCGAAAAGGTTTCCGCCCCATCTCCTGGCGGAGAAACACCCATATGTTATCCGTCGAACAGAGGTACCCTCATACGTTGACAGGTGTTTTTGATGGCCAAAACTTTCCCCCTGCGACTGCGGCAATCACGTCGTCCGAGAGCTCGCCAGCAGCACCGCTGAGCTGATCGAGCAGTTCCTGAGCCTTCTCTTTCGTCATTTCCTTGCCGTATTCCTTCGCGATGGCGATAATCTCCTCCGCCGTCTTTGCTTTCTGCAATTTTGCAAGCATTTCCTCGTTCATTCTGTTTCTCCTCCTTTTCTTATTCGATATGCATGGAATGCATTTGCGTTCGTTTTCCGAATTTTTGTTTTCCTGATTATTGATACGCCGCAGCGCACATTCTGTTATACTATTTTTTTGAAGATTATATTAGAATTATACCACACTTCCCACCGCCTTCGTTGCCGCCAAATTGACGTTTGTGCAGTCAAACCTGACTTTTTTTGTGCAATTGGTGCCCACAAAGTGACTGAGAAAACGAAATAAGTGAAAGAAACAGGGCATTTATCCACCGAAAAGGTTTCCGCCCATTTTTCGGAGTAACAAATTCAGCCATTTGTCCAGAAAGCGATGCTGGGGCTGTACCATATCTGCCGATATGGTTTCAACGGCGAATGTTGCTGCATTTTCATTATAATAGTTCAGTGTGTAATATGTCCAAATGATGACATATATCCCCTAAAATGTATACTGTATCATTTTTATTTACAACCGCATTATAATCATAAGATTTTCCTTCGGCAAAAAATCCACCGACTTTCCCATTTACTTTCCGTTGCCTAAGAAAGGCATAAAATAAACCGGAAGATAATTCAGACCATCCTTTTTCCCTACATCTTTCTGCGAAACGATATAGCCGCCTTCAACATGCTTCGAATACCGTCTCATAAAAGCCACGACGGATTCATGCTTTCCTGTCCCTGATGATTTCACCTCTATCGCGGACAGCTTTGCTCCTTGTGAAATCAGGAAGTCGATCTCATAGCAATGGGTACTTCCTTTCTTTTCCCACGTATGATAGTACAGTTCCCTGCCGGAAACCGCCAGCATCTGCGCCACAAGATTCTCGTACAGATATCCCAGATTCGCGGGAAGTTTATCTGACAGCAGTTTCGCATAAATCTCATTTTCCGCCGCAGTCCGATCCATAAACATCAGTGTGATAAACAATCCTGTATCCGCAATATACAGCTTGTAGCTGTCCAGACTCTTCGTAAGCGACAGACTGGCTCCCGGATCCGTCGTATTATAGGAAGGCAGCACCGTCTTCGAATCGATCAGATCATACATCAGTCGCTCATCTTTTGACGTTTTCCTCTTATTTAATGCCGTTGAGATACGGTACCGTTTTGTCCCCTTCGATAGCTGCGCCGGAATCGAATGATACATTGCTGACAGCCTGCCCGACGGATCGATCTTTTTGAAATCCTCCTCATACAGGCAAATGATCTGCCGCTTTACCTGATCAATCTCCGCGAAACTTTTCCCTTCCGCATATGCCTCCACCGCCTGAGGCATGCCTCCAACAGCCATATAAAGCCGAACGTCCCGCATAAGCTTTCTGTTCACCTGCTGTCCGACTGCCTTATGCGTTTCATACAAACCTTTGAGCATTGCATAATTCTTCCCAGTCGCGTCGCAGAACTCCTCATAATCCATCGGATAGACCTGTATCCGCATCTCCTCGGACGGTATCAGGATATTTTTCACATTCTTCCTGATTGAGATGAGCGATCCGGTCTCGATATAGTGATATCTTCCGTCCTTCACCAAATGCTTGATCGCCTGCCTCGCCTTCGGATATAACTGCACCTCGTCAAAAATAATCACTGACTCATGTATATACAGGTTCTTCCCGGTCGCCGCCTGCAGACGCAGAAAGAACATATTCGGATCATGAATATCATCAAAGCATGCCAATACTTCGCCTGAGACCATTGAAAAATCGATCAGAATGTACGACCTATACTCCGTCTCCGCAAAATGCTCCGCGATCGTCGACTTCCCGACACGCCTTGCGCCCTCGAGCAAAACCGCATATTTATCCGCATATTTCTGCTTCCACTCCAGCAGCTCGTCATAGGCCTTCCTCTTGAAATACATAAAGCGCCCTCCAATCTAATTTGACAATAACACATTTTGTGCATTTCTTCAAGATTGCAAAAGCGCTTTTTGTGTATTTCTTCAAAACTTTTTTGCTGGTTTTGTGTAGTTCTTCAAAATTTCAAAATAAAAATTTGTACTCTTACCTATTCCAAATCTCATACCCCTGCCTTCTCGCGGAATCGTAGACCGGGCGCATATTCTTCGCCAGAATATTTATAATATCCAGCGTATTATAATATTTTCCGTCAATGTTCAGATCATATCCGTTTTTCGGAGTATCAAATTCAGCCATTTCTCATCTCCTCTTCCCGGGCGGGCATCGCCGGTGATCCAGCACTCTTCCTGCTCGATCCCCAGAATGTCTTTGGCAAATTCCCGAAAGGTTTCTTCTGTAAAATCCGTAAAATATCTCCCGTTCCGCTCACCCTCAAAGGTTCCGTATTTGAAGGATGTATAGATGATTCCGAATGGTTTCAGCGCATCTCTCATTCGGCACATAACGTCGCGCAGTTCCGGTCTCGGTAAATGAAGAATGGACGAGCAAGCCCAGATTCCATCGTAAACTTCGACAGAATCCAGCTCCTGAAACAACATCTGCCTCACTGGAATTCCGGTATATTGGCTCGCGATCCGGCACAATTCAACTGAACCGTCGGTCGCATCTACTGTAAATCCGACATCCAGAAAGCTCTTCGTATCGCGACCGGAGCCGCAACCGAAGTCGAGAATGTGAGCGCCCGGTTTCAGCTTGTCCAGAAAGCGATATTGGGTCTGTGCCATGTTTACCGATACAGTTCCAGCAGAAAATGTGGCTGCATTTTCGTTATAATAGTTCAATGTGTAATCTTTCATAACTACATAAAATGTTTATTCGTAACTAACTTCTGTTCAATTTATTCGTCTTAGCAGAATAATACCATATTGACAATCTAATATCTACATTAACACTCCATTTTGCGTACTTTAGTTTTTTATTCTATTCCTCCATCAAAAAAATCAATAATCTGTCTTACTGAAACCGGGAAGAAATTATTAGCATCAACACCGACATCATACCTTCTTATGCCTTCTGATTTATTTGTCTCATTATAATCCGCTCTGGCATGAATATGTCCGTGCAGTTGATAACTCCCTCTATTCTTCTTCGGCCATGAAAGCATGGGATAATGCATCAACGAAAAATGTTTCCCATTCAGGGAAACGGTCATAAAATCGTGAATCTCTATGAACAGTTTCGGATCATATTTTTTATCATGATTTCCCGTAATCAAATACTTTTTTCCGTTCAATTTCCGAATCAATACATTTGCATCATCAATATCTAAATGATGACATATATCTCCTAAAATATATACTGTATCATTTTTATTTACAACCGCATTATAATTCTGCAAAAGTACACTGTTCATAACATCCACAGACTCAAATGGTCGATTTTGCATTGCAATAATTCCTCTATGTCCGAAATGCATATCTGCAGTAAAATATATCATCACATTTTCGCCTCTTTTATTTCACTATCTCCATTCTTTTCAGTATTCCATATAACCTCGTTTCATAAATGTTTTTATAAACTTTATCTGGAAATAGTCCGATGTACTGGTCTACTTCTTTCCTTCTAATATACACTGGCATATTCCACCTTTTATCTACACTGATAAAATAATCCAAAATTCAAATTCCACAAGTTCGTCCCAATCTCTTGTCAAAGAAACCTTAGAAACTGCACGAGCTCATGCGGTTCATCCTTACAGGAGCTAATCTGTCTGGTATCAAACTGCGAAAAACGATTATCTCTATAAAAGGATAACAGCTTGTCCTCATCTTCCGTTTCCAGAAATGTCACAATACCGCCAAGCATATACTGTGCATTTTCAATCACCATCCAAGCTAATTCGAGAAGCTCTTTTCCAGTAATTTCCTCGTTTCTTCCATCATCATAGTTCTTACCCAGCTGAGCTATCAAATACGCAGACATCGTATACGTATCCGATTCTTTGTCAAGTTCACTTATGCGCAGCAGTTTCCGTTTTGCTGTATTGCTTACTGTCTGTCCACGAACCGTCAACGGCTTTAGTGCGATAGTGAAATAGCCCAGCAATTCTCCATCATCTTTAGAAAATACCAGATATGTAACCGACTGATTTTTCTTTGTAAACTCTATTGCACTTTTCTTCAAAAATCGTTCTACATCCAGGTTCTTCGGACAAGAAAAGCCAGAGAGCATCTCGACAAGCGCAGGCTCTCCAGCTTCACGATCATTTCCCAATGCCAAATACTTACGAATATTGACAGCAAAAAATTTATCCGTTATTGGCATTTAACTTCTCCTTTTCTTTCTTTTTTCTGAACCGCATAAATTCTCTCAGTTCACTTTCCGTTTCGATGAACTTTACATTAACCGGAGTACGGACAGGACGATTCTGAGCAGATTCTTCAATTGCATTGACAAACTTCTCTACCTGTTCCTTACCGGCAACAACAAAATTTTTCGTAATACTTGACGTTGCCATATGAAACACCTCCTTATATCAGTGTGGCTCGTCCTAAACTTAACCGTTACTTACTTTTTCGTATTCTATATTTTTATTCTATGCTGTCCTCTCCGCATTTGCAATATAATATTTTATTAATTTCTAGATTGCCATACTATGTCAAAAGGACATTCTCTAAAATTCGTTTAGAAAATGTCCTTGTGGGTATAGATTTATTTGTTACACTTATGTTGTAATACATGGTAACAGCTGCTTCAAACATGCATAAACACAAGCTTTCTCACTCTATCTGGCGCATCGTGGGGAACAGGAGCACATCGCGAATGGCTGCCGAGTCCGTCAGCAGCATCACCATGCGGTCGATGCCGAACCCAATCCCGCCGGTCGGCGGCATGCCGATCTCCAGCGCGTTCAGGAAGTCTTCATCGGTCGTGTTTGCCTCCTCGTCGCCCTGCGCCAGCAGCGCCTCCTGCGCCTTGAAACGCTCGCGCTGATCGATCGGATCGTTCAGCTCGGAGTAGGCGTTCGCCATCTCCCAGCCGTTCATGAAGAACTCGAAACGCTCCACATACTCGGGGTTGTCCGGTTTCTTCTTCGTCAGCGGCGAGATCTCGATCGGGTGATCCATCACGAACGTCGGCTGCAGGAGATGCTCCTCGACGAACTCCTCAAAGAAGAGGTTGAGGATATCGCCCTTCTTGTGGCGCTTCTCGTAGGCGATGTTGTGCTCCTTCGCTGCCGCTTGCGCCTCCTCCAGCGTGTGGATTTGCGCGAAATCAACACCCGAATATTTCTTCACGGCGTCCACCATCGTGATGCGCTCGAATGGCTTGCCGAGATCCATCTCGATGCCGTTGTATGTGATCTTCGTCGTGCCGAGCACCTCCTGCGCCACATGGCGGTACAGGTTCTCGGTCAGGTCCATCATTCCGTTGTAATCCGTGTATGCCTGATAGAGCTCCATCAGCGTGAACTCCGGGTTGTGCCGGGTGTCCAGGCCCTCGTTGCGGAACACGCGCCCGATCTCGTACACGCGCTCCATGCCGCCCACGATCAGCCTCTTCAGATACAGCTCCAGGGAAATGCGCAGTTTCAGATCCTCGTTGAGCGCGTTGAAATGCGTCTCAAACGGACGCGCCGCCGCGCCGCCCGCGTTCGCCACGAGCATCGGGGTCTCGACCTCCATAAAGCCCTGTCCGTCCAGATACTTGCGGATGCTGCTGATAATCTTTGAGCGCTTGATGAAAGTGTCCTTCACCTCCGGGTTCATGATCAGATCCACGTATCTCTGGCGGTAGCGCAGGTCCGTGTTCGTCAGTCCGTGGAATTTCTCCGGCAGCACCTGCAGGCTCTTCGAGAGCAGCGTCACCTCGGACGCGTGGACGGAGATCTCCCCAGTCCTGGTCTTGAAGACCTCGCCCTTGATACCCACGAGATCGCCGATGTCCATCTTCTTGAACGCCTTGTACGGCTCCTCGCCGACACTGTCGCGCGCCACATAGCACTGGATGTTGCCCTTTAAGTCCTGAACGTTGCAGAAAGATGCCTTGCCCATCACACGTTTGGACATCATACGGCCCGCGATCGACACGCGTTTGCCCTCAAACGCCTCAAAATCGTCCTTCATGTCCGTGCTGTGGTTCGTCACGTCATATTTCGTAATCACAAAAGGATCCGCGCCGTTCGCCTGAAGTTCAGAAAGTTTCTCCCGGCGCACCTTCAAAAGCTGATTGATATCCTGTTCCTGAACCTGCTGCCTCTGCTGTTCTGCCACGTTCTCTCTCCCTCTCTTTTTTAGATTGACCGCTGGATCTCCAGCACCTTGTACTCAATCGCGCCCGCCTGTGTCTCTACGGACACCTCATCTCCGACGCTGTGACCGATCAACGCCTTGCCGACCGGGGATTCGTTTGAAATCTTTCCCTCAAGACTGTTTGCCTCGGAAGAGCCGACGATCATAAACTCAATCTCCTCCTCAAACTCCTCGTCGAACACCTTGACTGTGCAGCCGACGTTGATCTTTCCTACGTCCACCTCGTCCTCGACGACGACCTCCGCGTTCTTGAGGATCTTCTCGATCTCCTCAATGCGCGCCTCGATGTCGCGCTGCTCGTCCTTCGCCGCGTCGTACTCCGCGTTCTCCGAGAGGTCGCCCTGTTCCCGCGCCTCTTTGATCTTGTCCGCCACCTGCTTGCGCCTGTTTACTTTCAGGTCATGCAGCTCGTCCTCCAGTTTCTTCAGTCCTGTGTAGGTCAACAGTCTCTTTTTTTCTTCCATTACAAATCAACACCCTTCTTACATTTTATTGCATTGTACTGCTTTGTATTTTCGGCGATCCACCCCGCCGTCTTATGTCCGTCCTCAGTAATCACGTAATTATAGCCGATTCAATACTTTTTGTCAAGAAAACCGTTCCTCCAGCAGCTGCTCCAGCTCCCCGTACGACTCCACCAGGTTGATCGCGCCGCGCAGTTTCGCGGAATTCGGGTAGCCTGCCGTGTACCAGGAAATGTGTTTGCGCATCTCGCGGATCCCCACGTACTCGCCCTTATGCTCAATCTGCATTGCGGCATGGCGGAGCATCGTGCGGCGGATCTCCTCGCGCGGCGGGCGCTCCGGAATCGTCCCGGTCTCAAGGTACTCTCGGATCTCGCGGAAGATCCAGGGATTTCCGCGCGCGGCGCGCCCGACCATGACAGCGTCGCAGCCGGTCTCCTCGAGCAGCTGTTTCGCCCTCTGCGCGGAATTCACATCGCCGTTCCCGATCACAGGAATGTGCACGGCCTCCTTCACCTGCCGAATGATATCCCAGTCCGCCCTGCCGGAATAGTACTGCTCGCGCGTCCTCCCGTGCACAGCTACCGCCGCCGCGCCAGACGCCTCCGCGATCCGCGCGATCTCCACCGCGTTGACCTCCTCTTCTGAAAAGCCCTTCCGTATCTTGACCGTGACGGGTTTCTTCGTCGCGCGCGCCGTCCTGCTGACGATCTCCCCGACCAGTTTCGGATCGCGCATCAGCGCGGAGCCCTCGCCGTTGCCCGCCACCTTCGGAACCGGACAGCCCATGTTGATATCCAGAATGTCGAACGGCTGCTCTTCAATATATGCCGCCATTCGGCTGATTATATCAGGGTCAGAGCCGAAAAGCTGAAGTGACACCGGGCGTTCCGCGCGCGCCGTCTCCATCAGCGCGGCAGTGTTCTTGTTTCCGAAAGAAATCGCCTTGGCGCTGATCATCTCCGTGCAGACCAGCCCCGCGCCCTGTTCGCGGCAGAGTAAGCGAAATGGCAGGTCGGATACCCCTGCCATCGGCGCCAGTATGATATTATTGTCCAGAATTACATTTCCGATTCTCAGTTGTCTGATCTTTTTTTCCACTTTCCTATCCCTGTTCCCGCGAAAAATTCAAACCTTTTACTTTTTCCGGCTGTTTTCAAGGAACCTGCAACACGAGCTTTTGGCTTTTACAGCTCCAGCGAATCGATCCCTTTCGTCAGCACCTGATAATACAATTGCAGCGAGCGCAGCAAATCCTCTTTCTCTCGCTGCAGCTCCTTGATCTTCAGCTCCGCGCCGATGTCATCGTAGGAATAATCGTCCTGCGCCGCCTGTGTCCGAAAACGCAGCTCGCCGTCCTCGTCAAACTCGAGGAGAAGGATCCCGCCCACATCGTGCGTGAACAACACGCACATGATCTGCAGCTCCTCCTTGATCTGTGTCGGAAGATTCGCAAACGCCTCGTTCAGATAATATTTTTCTTCGTACGCATTCGCGCCGCAAAGCACGACTGTGGAATTCTCACTCATAAAAGACCTCCGCTGCTCATGATGGACGTTCGTCAGATGCACGGTGTTTCTCACATGTGAGCGCACCGTGTACCTGACTCACTGTTTTCATATGTATCCATAAATGCCCCGAACCGACACTTCGCCGGCGTAGACCGCCTCGACCGTGCCGTCGTCCCGGCGCACGAGCAGCTCGCCGCGCGCGTTGACGCCCTCCGACACACCGTCATATTCACCGCCCGGCTCGAGCACGCGCACGCGCCCGCCGATTCCCGCAAGGAGCCTATTGTACTCGTCCTGCAACCCGCTCATGTCCTGTGTCTTCAGAAATTCCTCATAGCAAAGTTCAAACTGCCGCATGCACTCCACGATCAACCCCGCGCGATCCGGCGGGGAGCCGGTCAACTCGTGCAGCGACACAGCTTTCTGCGCCAGTTCCTCCGGGAAGTCCCGCACATACGTGTTGATTCCCGCACCGATCACGAGATAATTGATATAATCGACCTCGCTGCTCATCTCGGTCAGGATCCCGCAGATCTTCCGCCCGTCGGCAACGACGTCGTTGGGCCACTTGATTTTCGTCTCCACCCCACAGAAATTTCTGCAGGCGCGCGCCACGGCGATCCCCATCACAAGCGTCAGCATGGATGCGTGCGTCGGCGCGATCTCCGGGCGCAAGAGGAGCGTCATCGCGACGGCGCTTTTCGCGGACATCATCCACGAACGCCCCCGGCGCCCCTTGCCCTGGTTCTGCTCCTCGGCGACCACCAGCGTCCCTGACGGCGCGCCGGTCTCCGCCAGACGTTTCGCCTCGTTGTTCGTCGAGTCGATCACCGCGCAATAGCGGACCGGGTGCCCGACCCACCTTGTCTGCAAGCGGCTCTCGATCTCTTCCGCCGTCACGACGTCGGGACGATGAAGAATCCGATACCCTTTGCGGGGCACGGATTCTATCTCATAGCCTTCTTCTTTCAATTGGTTGATTACCTTCCAGATCGCCGTGCGCGACACCTGCAGCTCCTCGCACAGCTCCTGCCCGGACACAAACCCGTCGGCGCGTCCGAGCGCGGTCAATACGCTGCGTTTCATTGAATAAATCACTTTCCTCCGATTTCATACCCCAGCGTCGCCGCGATCACCGCCTTGATCGTATGCATGCGGTTCTCCGCCTCGTCAAAGACGACCGACTGCTCCGACTCGAAGACCTCATCCGTCACTTCCATCGCGTCAAGCCCGAATTTCTCATGGATCTGCCGCCCGATCTCCGTTTCGAGGTCGTGGAACGCCGGCAGACAGTGCATGAAGATCGCCTGCGGTCCGGCGAGCTGCATGACCCGCGCGTTGACCTGATACGGCAGCAGCGCCTTGATCCGCTGCTCCCAGACCTCGTCCGGCTCGCCCATGGACACCCACACGTCCGTGTAGATCACGTCCGCGCCCTTCGCGCCTTCCTCGACGCTCTCCGTCAGCGTAATGGAGCCGCCGCTCGCCTTCGCGTACTCCTGGCACGCCGCGACAAGCTTGGGATCCGGGAAATATTCCTT
>CANQYP010000085.1 GCA_947628045.1 uncultured Lachnospiraceae bacterium
TGATCTTCAGGCCGCCTGCCGCGAGCGCCTCCACGGACATCAAGCTGGACGAGGAGGCGCTCGCGGCGGGCGGTCTGAAGATCATCGGCACGGAGCGGCACGAGTCGCGGCGTATCGACAACCAGCTGCGCGGACGTTCCGGACGTCAGGGCGACCCGGGCGAGTCCAGATTCTATATTTCGCTTGAGGACGATCTGATGCGCCTGTTCGGCTCGGAGAAGATGATGAAGGTCTTCCAGTCGCTCGGCGTGCAGGAGAACGAGCAGATCGAGCACAAGATGCTCTCCAACGCGATCGAGAAGGCGCAGACGAAGATCGAGGGCAACAACTTCGGCATCCGCAAGAACCTGCTCGAGTACGACCAGGTCAACAATGAGCAGAGAGAGATCATCTACGCGGAGCGCAGACGTGTGCTGGACGGCGAGGACATGCATGAGTCTATTCTCAAGATGATCTCCGACGTCGTGGACAGCACGGTCGAGATGTGCATCGGCGACAACGGGGATACCGCGGAGTGGGATCTGAACGAGATCAACTCTGTGCTGCGCCCGCTGATTCCGATGCAGCCGGTCACGAAGGAGTTCGTTGACAGCGTCTCCGGCAAGAAGGAACTGAAAGAGAAACTCACGGATCGTGCGATCGAGCTGTACGCGCAGAAGGAGAAGGAGTTTGAGGACAAGGAGCAGATGCGCGAGATCGAGCGCGTCATCCTGCTGAAGGTGATCGACCGCAAGTGGATGGATCACATCGACGACATGGATCAGCTCCGCCAGGGCATCGGGCTGCAGGCATACGGGCAGCGCGATCCGCTCGTTGAGTACAAGATGAGCGCGTATGAGATGTTCGACGCGATGACCTCCGCGATCCAGGAGGATACCGTGAAACTGATGTTCCACGTCAAGGTGGAGCAGAAGGTCGAGCGCGAGGAGGTCGCGAAGGTGACCGGCACGAACAAGGACGACTCCGGCCCGCGCGCCCCGAAGAAACGCGCACAGCAGAAGATCTATCCGAACGACCCATGCCCGTGCGGCAGCGGCAAGAAGTACAAGCAGTGCTGCGGACGTAAGAAAGTATCATAAATGAAGAAGGTATCATAAATTCAGAGAAAGAAGGTGACACTGTGGTAGAACTGGATCAGTTTAAGACGACATTGGCAAGCTACACAGAACCACTGGTGGAAGTGAGGGATTCACTTTAACCTCGCAACGAAGGAGCAGAGGATTCAGGAGCTTGAGCGCGAGATGGAGGCACCCGGTTTCTGGGACGACCCGGAGCGGTCGCAGGAGATGATGAAGACGCTCAAGTCCCTGAAGGACGATATTGAGGGATACAATAAGCTGAAGGAGCAGTACGAGGAGATCGAGCTGCTCATCGAGATGGGCTATGAGGAGAACGACCCTGCGGTGATCCCGGAGATCGAGGAGACGCTGCAGGCGTTCCAGACGGCGTTTGACGACATCCGGATCAGGACGCTGCTCTCCGGCGAGTACGACGCGAACAACGCGATCGTGACGCTGCAGGCGGGAGCCGGCGGGACAGAGGCGTGCGACTGGGTGTCTATGCTTTACCGTATGTATACGCGGTGGGCGGACAAACGTGGCTACCAGGTGGAAGTGCTCGACTATCTCGACGGCGAGGAGGCGGGGATCAAGTCTGTGACCTTCCAGGTCAACGGAGAGAATGCCTACGGCTATCTGCGCTCGGAGAAGGGCGTGCACCGTCTGGTGCGCATCTCGCCGTTCAACGCGGCGGGCAAGCGGCAGACCTCCTTCGCGGGCTGTCTGGTGATGCCGGAGCTCAGCGACGACGTGGACATCGAGATCGACCCGGACGACCTGCGCATCGACACTTACCGCTCCAGCGGCGCGGGCGGGCAGCACATCAACAAGACGTCTTCGGCGATCCGCATCACGCATCTGCCGACCGGCATTGTCGTGCAGTGCCAGAACGAGCGCTCGCAGCACCAGAACAAGGACAAGGCGATGCAGATGCTCAAGGGCAAGCTTTACGAGCTGAAACTGCAGGAGAACGCGGAGAAGAGGTCGGACATTCGCGGCGAGGTGACGGACAACGCCTGGGGCAACCAGATCCGCTCCTACGTCATGCAGCCGTACAAGCTGGTGAAGGACCTGCGGACGAATGAGGAGACCGGAAATGTGGACAGCGTGATGGACGGAAACATCGACCTGTTCATGAACGCGTATCTGAAATGGAAGTCGCTCGGCGAGAGAAATCCCGAGGAGACATAAGGAGAGAAGAGATATGCCGGACACATCGAACTATTTTGTGGTCAAGCAGAAGGCTGTTCCGGAGGTATTGCTGAAGGTCGTGGAGGCGAAGATGCTCCTGGAGACCAGACGCGTGGAGACCGTCCAGGAGGCGGCGGACCAGGTGGGGATCAGCAGGAGCTCCTTTTACAAGTACAAGGATGATATTTTCCCGTTTCGCGACAATGTGAAGGGGAAGACGTTCACGTTCATGTTCCAGATGCACGATGAGCCGGGACTGCTCTCCGATGTGCTGAGCATCGTGGCGGAATACCGGGCGAATATCCTGACGATCCACCAGAGCATTCCGACGAACGGCGTGGCGACGCTGACGCTGAGCGTGGAGATCCTCCCGACGACCGGGGACGTCTCCGGTATGATCGAGGCGATCGAGTCCCGCCCGGATATCCAGCATCTGAAGATATTGGGCAGGGAATAAAAGAGAATCTTGCGGCTGCCGGGAAGGACTGGAGGGCGGCTGGCGAAACAATAGAAAAGGATGGAGATTTTTATGGTACAGGTTGCGGTTTTGGGATACGGGACGGTAGGGTCCGGCGTGGTGAAGGTGATCGAGACGAACCACGACAGTATAATGGAGAAGACGGGCGTGGACCTGCGCGTGAAGTACGTGCTGGATCTGCGGGATTTCCCGGGGGATCCGATTCAGGAGCGGATCGTCCATGACTATGACGTCATTGTGAACGACCCGGAGATCAGGGTCGTGGTCGAGGTGATGGGCGGCACGGAGCCGGCGTTCACGTTCTCGAAGAGGGCATTGGAGGCGGGCAAGAGCGTCTGCACGTCCAACAAGGAGCTGGTGGCGCGGCACGGCACACAGCTGCAGCAGCTCGCGCACGAGAACCATGCGAGCTATCTCTTCGAGGCAAGCTGCGGCGGCGGGATCCCGATCATTCGACCGCTGCGCACATCCCTGACCGCGGACGTGATCGACGAGATCACGGGCATCCTGAACGGGACGACGAACTATATCCTGACGAAGATGATCGACGAGGGGCTGGAGTTCGACGACGTGCTCCGGGACGCACAGCAGAAGGGCTACGCGGAGCGCAACCCGGAGGCGGACATCGAGGGGCATGACGCGTGCCGCAAGATCGCGATCCTGTCCTCGCTCGCCTATGGAAAGCGGGTGGATTTCACCGATATCTATACCGAGGGAATTACGAAGATCAGTTCGGCGGACATCAAATATGCGCGCGCGATGGAGAAGACGATCAAGCTCCTTGCCTACAGCAGCCGCGAGGGCGACGAGGTGATGGCGATGGTTGCGCCGTACCTGGTGGACAAAGAGGATCCGCTCTACAGCGTGAGCGGGGTGTTCAACGCGATCTTTGTGCACGGCAACATGCTCGGGGACGCAATGTTCTACGGGCAGGGCGCCGGGAGGGACGCGACGGCGAGCGCGGTCGCGGCGGACGTCATCGAGGCGGCGCAGGTGCTCGGGACGGGCGTGGTCTCGGACTGGAAACCGGAGAAACAGCTGCTCAAGGACGTCTCCAACACGAGGAAACCGTTTTTTGTCCGTGTGCCGGGCGACGCGTCGCAGCGCCAGGAGATGGAGGCGATCTTCGGACCGATCGAGGTGGTCGACGCCGGGGTCGACGGAGAGTACGGCTTTATCACCGAGTCGATGACGGAGGCGGAGTACGAATCCCGCGCGTCGCAGGCGGAAGGGATCCTGAGTATGATCCGCATTCGTGAGAAATAAGCTGCGTAAGCACAGAGAATCAAAATAAAAAGAAAGGGTGGTACGGGCATATCGGGACAGAGATGTGTCCGTATCTTTTGGAGTGAGACGATGAAGTATATTGTGGTTCTGGGAGATGGAATGGCGGACGAGCCGCAGGAGGCGCTTGACGGGCGCACACTGCTCGAGGCGGCGCATACGCCGGTGATGGACCGCCTTGCCGGGACGGGTGAGGTCGGAATGCTGCGCACGATCCCGCGGGGAATGAGCCCGGGGAGCGACACGGCGAACCTCGCGGTGCTCGGCTACGATCCGAAACGCTATTACACGGGGCGCTCCCCGCTGGAGGCGCTCTCGATCGGCGTGCCGATGAAGGACACGGACGTCGCGCTGCGCTGCAACCTGGTCACGCTTTCCGAGGAGGAGCCCTTCGAGGAAAAGCGTATCCTCGACCACAGCGCGGGCGAGATCAGCACCGAGGACGCGGCGGTCCTGCTGGAGGCGGTGCGGAAGGAGCTGGAGAACGAGACTTATCAGTTCTACGTGGGGACGAGCTATCGCCACTGCGTGATCTGGGCGAACGGGCGCGTCGAGGAGCTGGACGCCCCGCATGATCATCTCACCGAGGTGATCGGAGCGTATCTGCCGAAGAACGAGGTGCTGCGCGCGATGATGAAACGCAGCTATGAGATCCTCGATCAGCATCCGATCAATCAGGAGCGCAGGGCAAAGGGACTGAACCCGGCGAACAGCTGCTGGTTCTGGGGTGCGGGCACAAAGCCGCTGCTGACGTCCTTTGAGAAGGAGTTCGGAAAGAAGGGCGCGATGATCTCGGCGGTGGATCTGCTGAAAGGGATCGCGGTCGGAGCCGGCATGCGCGTCATTCAGGTGCCGGGCGCAACCGGCGGTCTGAACACGAACTATGAGGGCAAGGCGCGCGCGGCGGTGGACGCGGTTCTGAAAGAGGGCGCGGATTTCGCCTATATCCATCTGGAGGCGTCGGACGAGATGGGGCATCAGGGGAGCCTGGAGCGGAAACTGCAGGCGATCGAGAACCTGGACGCAAGGGTGCTGCAGCCTGTCACCGAGCAGATGGACGCGTCGGGAGAGCCGTACCGCCTGCTGGTGCTGCCGGATCACCCGACCCCGATCCGTTTGCGGACGCATACCGGGGATCCCGTGCCCTATCTGCTGTATGACAGCACGAAGACGCTCGGCGACGGCAGACCTTACGGGGAGACTTCCGCGCGTGAGAGCGGGATCCTCAGAGAGGAAGGGTTCCGAATGATGCGCGTCCTGCTGGAGCAGGAGCGGTAAGAAGATACGGAAAGGATGAGAACGATATGCTGGTACTTCTTTTTCTCGTTTTGCTCTGCGCCTGCCTGTGGATCGCGGCGGCGTGGCTGGGGAAGAAAGAGTTTCAGGCGCCGCGGGGCTTTGCCGTCGCGGGAAAACTTTTGCTCATTGCGCTGATCGGCTTTATGCTGGCGGATTATCTGCTCAGCCCGCAGGAGGAGAAAAATCCGGTTCAGATGGTGTGTTTCCCTGTGATCGCTCTGGCGTTGTCGGCGCTGCTGCTGTGCTCCGGGCGGATCAGGGACAAATATAAAAAGATTCCCAACCTGACGGGGCTGCTGGCGGCGGCGACTCCGGTCTGCACGTTTTTTGTGATCGAGTTCGTGTCGAATAAGTCGCTCTGGAAGATGGGAGAGAGACTCATGCTGAAAAACGTGATCTATCTCGCCGTTCTTTTTCTGCTTGTCTTCTGCGCGCTGCCATGGAAACGCTTTGCCATAGGGCTTTTCTGGGGCGTCGGCTTTCTCTTTGGGGCGCTGAACCATTATCTGAAACTTTTCCGCGGGAATCCCCTGATGCCGACGGATCTGCTCTCGGCGGGGACCGCGTTCCAGGTCGCCGGAGACTACAAATTTTCCGTGACCGCGGAGCTGCTTGTCGGGGCGCTGGCTTGCCTCGGCTGCGTCACGCTTTTGTGCATCTTTCCGCGGGCGCAGAAGGTGGAGGGCAAAAAGCTCAGGACCAGGGCGATCGTTAATGTGGGACTCGCGTGCTGCTGCATGGCTTATGTGCTGTTCACCAACGTGGGGACGGCTTACAATGTCCGCACGCGGCTTTGGAATGTGCAGAAGGCGTACAACCGCTACGGCGCGACGCTGAGCTTTGCGAACCTTACGCAGAGGCTGCGCGTGGCGGCGCCGGAGGGCTACGACCGGGAGAGCACAGACGAGCTGCTGGATTCCTATCTGCCGGCTGAGGACGACGGCGGCGCCGTCCGCCCGACTGTGATCGCCGTGATGATCGAGGCGTTCAGCGATCTGCGCGCTCTGGGGGACTTTGAAGTCCCGGAGGAGTATCTGGGGAACTGGTACGCAAGGACGGATTACGTGTACCGGGGCGGCTGCTATGTCTCGGTATTCGGCGGGAATACGGCGAACTCGGAGTTCGAGTTCCTGACCGGGAACAGCCTCGGCGCGCTGCCGTCCTCGAACGTCCTGCCCTATCAGGGCTACAGCATGAAAAATGTCGGGAATCTCGCGTCGATCCTCGCGGAGGACGGATACCTTCGGACGGCGTTCCACCCGGAGAAGAAGGGAAACTGGAACCGCCAGAGGGTCTATGAAAATTTCGGCTTTGAACGGTTCCTCGGGAAAAATGACGTCGAGAATCCGTCTTATATCCGAAACCATATCAGCGACGCCAGCGATTTCGAGAAACTGATCGAGCTGTACGAGGAGAACCGCGGGCAGCAGCAGTTCCTTTTCAACGTGACAATGCAGAACCACAGCGCGTATGAAGTGGAGGACATGCAGGGGCAGCAGCTGATCCGGATGAAAGAGGGCTGGGAGAATTACACCGACGTCGCTACCTACCTGACCCTGATGCGGGAGAGCGACAAGGCGGTCGAGCAGCTGATCTCTTATTTCGAGACGGTGGAGGAACCGGTCATCCTCTGTATCTTCGGGGACCATCAGCCCGCGCTTGATGAAGGGTGGACCGCGTCTGTCCTGGGGGATACGGACGAGAATCTTTCCCTGCAGGATATGCAGAAAAAGTACGTCACGCCCTACCTCATCTGGGCGAACTATGACACCGGGGTCGAGCAGCAGGATATGGACCTGAGCGCAAATTATCTGGGCGCGCTCCTTCTGGAGACGGCAGGGCTGCCCGGCTCGGCGTACACGAACTTTCTCCTGGACATGCGGCAGTATGTCCCCGCGATCAACGGGTTCGGCTATATGACGACGGACGGCGTCTGGCACGGCATGGACGAGGAGACGGAAGTATCCGAATGGATCGACAAATACCGGAAGGTCGAGTATAACGCGATGTTTGACTTTGGAAGAGATATGGCGCATTACCAATAGAGAAGGAGGGGCTCACCCCTCCTTTATGCTTAGATAGAAAAGCGCCTGTGCCGTGTTGACGTACGGCAGCGCGAACAGCATCCCGATGCCGGCGGAGAATGTGCCGAGCAGCATCACGCCGACAAACGAGAGCATCAGGCAGAAGAAACGTCCGCGGTTCCCGCGCATGAGGCGCAGGCTCTCCCGGATCAGCTGGGAACCGGGCTTTGCCGGATCGTCGCAGTACAGGTAGAAGACCATGCTCAGCCCGAGCTCGAGCCAGACGACGAAGAGCAGGAGCAGGAAAAACCCAACGTACGTTGGAATCTGCCCTGCCCGCGCGCCTGTGCCGACTGTGCGGGACAGGAGCCAGAGCGCGAGGTTCACGAACGCGGTCTGGATCACGAACTGCACCGCCGCGAAGACGGCAATGGACTCCGGGTGCCTGGAAAACGGAGCGGTGAGCTGCCCGAGCCGCAGTTCCCTGCCGCGGCAGAGGTGCAGATAAAGCGCAGCCTGCCCGGCGCAGAAGAGATAGTACAAAATATTGATGAGCAGAGAGCCGGCGAGTCCGAGCGCAAGGTTCATGACGCCTCCGACCGCGGGGAACACGGAATTCAGGAGATAGGACGCCGCAAGGTAGAACATGGACACGAGAAACGTGGCGAGCGCGAGAAATCCGTGCTTTCCCATCATCAATGCGCGCGCTTGGCTTTTTAGTTCACGTAGTTTCGTCTGATTGCTCATATGAAAGATCCCTCCCCGACGTCCTCCCGCTCCTGCGGATCGTCCGCGCCGTCTGACGGAAACAGCCCGTCGAACAGTCCATCCGTGCCTTCCTCCGGGAACAGCCCGTCAAAATGCCCGCCGGAACCGTCCTGCGGAGAAGAGCCGCCCGACCCGGACTCATCGAGCCCGAGGATGCCCTTCAGCGCCGGGAACATCGTCGCCAGCTCCTGATCCAGATCGAACGAGGAATCCCCGAGATAATACTGCAGGTAGCGCTCCATGTACGCGCGCATCTGAGGGTTCGTCAGGACGGTCCATACCGAGGCGAGCGTGATCAGCAAAGAGAGTACGAGCCCGGAGAGCCCGCAGACGATGCCGACCTTGCTCTTGCCCGGCATCGGGTTTTTGCCGCGGGAGAGGATCGCGCACAGCGCCGCCATCGCCCCGCAGGGGATCGAGATATAAAAGATCAGGCATGTCATGATCGAGATCACGCCGAGCACGACCGCGGCGGTAGCCATCGGGTTCCTGGCGTATCCGTATGAATTACCGTATTCTGTATCCATAATGGCCTCCATTCGAGATAAAGCGATTTATTTCGTAATATCATAGCACAAGCGGAAGAATCTGACAAGACGTGGTATTGACCTGATTTCCGTGGAATGTTAAGATAGGGACAGCGGTAAAACGAAAAAGGGACAAGGAGTGAGGCAAAATGAAAAAACCGGTATTGGTCGTGATGGCGGCGGGGATGGGCAGCCGCTACGGCGGACTGAAACAGATCGACCCGATTGACACAGAAGGGCATATCATTATGGACTTTTCCATTTATGACGCGGTGAAGGCGGGGTTCGGGAAGGTTGTATTTATCATAAAAAAGGAGAACGAGGCGGATTTTCGCGCGGCGATCGGGGACCGGCTGTCCAGGCAGATCGAGGTGGCGTATGTGTTCCAGGACCTGCACAATCTCCCGGAGGGCTATGCGGTGCCGGAGGGCAGGGTGAAACCGTGGGGCACGGGGCACGCGGTCTTAAGCTGCATCGACGAGATCGACGGTCCGATGGTCGTGATCAACGCGGACGACTATTACGGGAGCCAGGCGTTTGCGATGGCGTATGATTTTCTGACGAGGACGCAGGACGCGCCCGGGAAATACCATTACATGATGGTCGGCTATCAGATCGAGAACACGCTGACGGAGCACGGGCACGTGGCGCGTGGCGTGTGCGTGACGGACGCAGAGGGGAACCTTGTCCGTGTGGACGAGCGCACGCATATCGAAAAACGCGGGGACAAAGCGGCTTATACCGAGGACGACGGCGCGACATGGACGGAGATCCCGGCGCGCAGCACGGTGTCGATGAACATGTGGGGCTTTTCCGCAAGCATTCTGAGCGAACTGAAGGCGCGGTTTGCCCGGTTCCTGGACGAGAACCTGGAGAAGAATCCGCTCAAATGCGAGTATTTCCTGCCGTTCGTGGTCTGTGAGCTGCTCGAGGAAGGAAAGGCGGACGTGAAGGTGATGCAGACGGCGGACCACTGGTACGGCGTCACCTACAAGGAAGACAAGCCGTCGGTCATGGCGGCGATCCAGGAGCTGAAGGATGAGGGGCGCTATCCGCAGAGGCTGTGGGAGGATACGCCGCAGAAATAACGTTTCCGCGCGTTGTTTTAGACTTTGGTGCGGGCAGAGGGAGAAACCTTCGGTGAGAGTAGAGAGTATCAGCCTTTGGTGCAGGCAAGAGGCAGAGGTTTTGGACAGAGACAGAGAGCAGAAGATTTTGATGGAGACAGGAGACAGGTCGGGAGGAAACGATGGAGGGAGAAAGACGGACGGAGATCCCTGCGGTCATCGGGCAGTTCGATTTTCCAGGGGAGCTTAAAGCGTGTGTGCCGTTTGGGAGCGGGCATATCAACGACACGCTTTGCCTGACCTATGAAAGCGACGGCGAGAGCCGCCGGTACATACTCCAGAAGATGAACAAGGAAATTTTCCGGAAACCGGCCGAGCTGATGGAGAACATTGTCCGCGTCACGGCGTGGCTGCGCGGAAAGATCGAGAAGAACGGCGGGGACGTGTGGCGCGAGACGATGAACGTCATACCGGCGAAGGACGGAAAGCCCTACTGTGTCGACACGTTTGGGGAATATTGGCGCGCGTACTATTTTATCACGGGCGCGACAAGCTACGATAGGGTGAAAAGCGACAGCGATTTCTATGAGAGCGCGGTGGCGTTCGGGCATTTCCAGCAGCTTTTGACGGACTACCCGGCGGAGACGCTCTACGAGACGATTCCGAAGTTCCATGACACCGTGGACCGCTACGCGAAGTTTCAGAAGGCGGTGAGCGAAGACGTCTGCGGCAGGGCAGCCTCTGTCGCCGGGGAGATGCGCTTTGTGACAGAGCGGGAGCCGCTTGCCCATGTGCTTTGCGACCAACAGGCGTCCGGGGCGCTCCCGACGCGCGTCACGCACAACGACACGAAACTCAACAACATCCTGATCGACGACGTGAGCGGGCGGGCGATCTGCGTGATCGACCTGGACACGGTCATGCCGGGGCTTTCCGTCAACGACTTTGGCGATTCGATCCGTTTCGGCGCAAGCACGGCGGCGGAGGATGAGCGCGATCTGAATAAAGTTTCCATGGACCTGCACCTGTACGAGGTGTATGTGAAGGGTTTCCTCGAGGGCTGCGCGGGCGCGCTGACAAAGTGGGAGCTGGAGATGCTCCCGATGGGGGCGATCCTGATGACCTTCGAGTGCGGGATGCGTTTCCTGACGGACTATCTGGAGGGCGATCATTATTTCAAGATCCATCGCGAAGGGCAGAATCTGGACCGCGCGCGGACGCAGCTCAAGCTGGTAGCGGACATGGAGCAGAAACTGCCGCAGATGCGGGCGATCGTGGGAAAATATGCGCGAGGAGATGTGGAAAAAGGTACCTGAATCATTTCCGTGAAGTGAAAAGTTTATTTCCACTTTGAAAAGTACCAGAAAAAAAGTGGCATTTACTCATACAGAAAGCAGTGA
>CANQYP010000086.1 GCA_947628045.1 uncultured Lachnospiraceae bacterium
AGACGGAATATCAGCAGACGAACGTGATGACGCTCCCGCAGAGCTGGCTGAATTTTGACAACTTTATCCAGGCGTTCCAGAGGGCGAACATGGCGCGGGCGTTTTTCAACTCGACGATCATCCTGATCTGCGTGCTGATCGGCTCGGTGTTCATCGGCACACAGCTTGCCTATGTGCTGAACCGTTTCAAGTTCCCGGGGAACAACCTGATCCGCAACCTGTTCCTGTTTGCGTCGCTGCTGCCGGGCGTCGCGATGCAGGTCTCGCTGTATGAGATCATGTACAATCTGGGCTTTATCAATTCGCTGATCGGGTATATGATCATCATGTGCGGGACGGACGTTATATCGATCTATATCTATATACAGTTCTTTGAGAACATCGATATCGCCCTGGACGAGTCGGCGATCATGGACGGCGCGAACTACTTTACGATCTTTTACCGGATCCATCTGCCGCTGCTGAAACCGGCGATCGTGACGTCCTGCATCCTGAAGGGCGTGGGCACCTACAACGAATACTACATGGCGAACCTGTATCTGCAGGACAAGAAACTGTATCCGACAGTGGCGACTTCGCTGTACACCTTTGTCGGTCCTCTGGGAAGTCAGTACAACCTGATCTGTGCGGGCGTGATCATCTCCCTGCTCCCGGCGCTGATCCTGTTTATCGTGTGCCAGGATCAGATCTACAGCGGACTGACGGCGGGCGCGGTGAAAGGATGACGCGGCGATCGGATCGTTTCCGGGAGTGCGCAGGGCAGTTTTTCTGTAGGCGGACTTGACTCGGGAAAAGGTTATGAGAATAAAAAAGGTCGGAAAGAGAGGTTAGCTGAAACGATGTTGGTTCAGGAAGTAAAAGAGCATTTGACACAAAAGCTTATTCCGTTCTGGAAGGGCATGAGAGACGACGAATACGGCGGATATTACGGCTATATGGGCTATGACCGGGCGATCGACAAAAAGGCGGTCAAGGGCTGCATCTTAAACAGCAGGATCCTGTGGTTCTTTTCCAACGCGGCGCTGCTTTTGCAGGACGACACGGTGAAGGACGAGGCGGATCACGCATACGCGTTTCTGCGCGACTGCTTTGTGGATCGCGAGAACGGCGGAGTGTACTGGTCTGTCACCTGCGACGGGAAAGTGGAAGAGGGGATGAAACACACCTACTGCCAGGCGTTTGCGATCTACGGACTCTCTTCTTATTACAGATTGACGCGAAATGAGGACGCTTTGGCGCTGGCGAGGCAGCTGTTCGATGTGATCGAGGAGAAATGCACGGACTCCCTCGGCTATCTGGAGGCGTTCTCGCAGGACTTCCGCCCGGTGGACAATGAGAAACTTTCCGAGAACGGCGTGATGGCGGAGAAGACGATGAACACGCTTTTGCATGTGTTCGAGGCATACACGGAGCTCTATGACGTCTCGCGCGACGAGGCGGTGCGGGAGCGGCTGCTCGCCATGCTGGAGATGTTCCGGGCGCGGGTCTACAATCCGTCCAGACGCCGTCTGGAGGTGTTTTTCGACAAGGAGTGGAACACGCTGATCGACCTGCACTCCTTCGGGCACGACATCGAGTCGGCGTGGTTGATCGACCGTGGCTGCGATGTGCTGGGCGATGAGGCGCTTTCCGAGGAGATGCGGAAGATCACAAGGACGCTGACAGAGTGCGTCTATGAGGAGGCGTACCGCAATCATTCGCTCGCGAACGAGTGTGAGAACGGCAAGGTCGACACGACCCGCGTCTGGTGGGTGCAGGCGGAGGCGATCGTCGGATTCACGAACGCGTGGCAGCAGGATCCGTCCGGGCTGAAGTACATGCAGGCGGCGGAGGACATCTGGGGCTACGTGAAAGAGTATTTTGTGGACAAGAGAGAGGGCTCCGAGTGGTTCCGGGATCTGAAGGAGAACGGGGAGATCACGGAGGAGGAGCCGATCGTGGATCCGTGGAAGTGTCCGTACCACAACGGGCGCATGTGCATGGAGATCATCCGGAGATTGTCCGCGTGAGGTTCATTCGACAGATACTTTACATGAAATACTATGCATGAAAAGGAAAAATCAACTGAGAGCAGGACATCGAGCCTGCCTTCTGTGAAACGAATGTATGATTGAAAGGGAGAGACGGAGAATATGCAAATAAGGCCCGATCACAAATATCTTCAATACAGCGGCAGGATCGACGATACGGATTCGGACGCGTATATGTTCATCTGGCCGGCGACGCTGGTGACCGTCCGTTTCCGGGGCAGTGCGATCAGCGCATATCTGGAGAATCACAGGCAGTACTGGGGCAATTACATGGGCGTCATTGTGGACGGCGATCAGAGCACGATCTGTCTGGCAGAAGGCGAGGAGGACGCGAGCACGGACGTGAAACTTTACGAGCTGGCGAAGGATCTCCCGGACACGGAGCATACCCTGACGCTCTTCAAACGGCAGGACTCCTGCAACAAAGTCCTTTTTCACGGCTTTGAGCTGCCGGAGGGATCGGAGATCCTTCCGCCGTTTCCGAAACCGGAGCGCAGGATAGAGGTATACGGGGATTCCGTGTCTGCGGGCGAGGTGTCCGAGGCGGTGGAGTATACCGGCAAGCCGGATCCCGACCACAACGGCGAGTATTCCAACGTCTGGTATTCTTACGCGTGGATGACTGCGCGCAAGCTGAACGCCGAGCTCCACGACATCGCGCAGGGCGGGATCGCGCTGCTGGACGGCACGGGATATTTCAATGAAGACGGCGGCTATACCGGCATGGAGCACGCGTGGGATAAGCTGCAGTACAATCCGGTGCTTGGAGAAGTGACGGACTGGGATTTTGCGCGTTATACGCCGCAGGCGGTCGTTGTCGCGATCGGACAGAACGACAACCACCCGGAGGACATCATGAAGGATGACTTCGAGGGAGAAAAAGCTGCTGTCTGGAAACAGCACTATAAGATGTTGATTGAGAAGATCCGCGGAAAGTATCCGCGGGCGCTGATCGTCCTTGCAACGACCATTCTGGAGCATGACAAGGGCTGGGACGACGCCATCGGGGAAGTCTGCGAGGCGCTCGGCGACGAGCGGATCGTGCATTTCCTCTATAAGAGAAACGGCTGCGGGACGCCGGGGCACATCCGCATCGGCGAGGCCGAGGAGATGTCGGACGAGCTGGCGGCGTTCATCGAGGAACAGGCGAAACGTACGGGCTGCTTTGACGGATCGGAATGACAATGAGGGCAGAGCGATGCGGGAGACCGAGTCGGTGATCGCTGGGAGAAGGCTGCCCCGGGGAAGGGACGCGCTCTGTGCGGTTTGGACTGTGCCGGTCGTGGGGATAGCAGAGGCAGACGGAAATGCAGAACGGAGGGAGCATGGCGGGAGAGAGAAGACAGCGCGCGGTGACGCAGACGGACATTGCCCGCGAGCTGGGCATCAGTGTGGTGAGCGTCTCCATTGCGCTGAACGGAAGGAAGGGCGTCAGCGACGGGCTGCGCCAGCGCATTCTTGACGCGGCGGAAGAACTCGGGTATGAGGGACTGCCGACACCGGCACAGAAAAAGGATGCGATTGTCCGGATTGGGGTGCTGATCTCCCGGAGGTACCTGAGATACACGCCGTCCTTTTACATGAACGTCTATCAGGAGATCGTGATCGCCGCGCAGGAGAAGAAGAGCATGACGTTCCTGGAAATCCTGGATATGGAGGACGAGGAAAGCCTGAAACTGCCGAAACTTCTTCTGGACGAGCAGGTGAACGGGATCCTGGTGCTCGGGGAGCTGAGCCATGCCTACACCGAGGCGATCCAGAGCAGCAGCAGGGTGCCGGTGATCTTTGTGGATTATTACCAGCCGATCGGGGACGCCGATTTTATCATCAGCGACGGCTATGCGGGCGCATACCGGCTGACGAAGATGATGCTGGAGGCGGGCTACCGGAAAATAGCCTTTGTCGGGACGCTCCAGGCGACTTCCAGCATACGGGACCGTTTTTTCGGATATCGGAAGGCGATGATGGAGCGCAGGATCCCGCTTAAGCAGGAGTGGATCATTCCCGACCGAATCGCGTTTGACGCGGACATTTTTATGAATCTGCCGGAGGAGATGCCGGAGGCGTTCTTCTGCAACTGCGATGTGACGGCGGCGTTTCTGATCGAGAAACTCCGGCAGGGCGGCTGTCGGGTGCCCGAGGACGTCGGGGTAGCGGGGTTCGACCATTTTTATATGAACGAGATCGAGGGCGTCGAGCTGACGACCTACGACGTCAACATCGAGGCGATGGCGAAGGTCAGCGTGAACACGCTTTTGCGTAAGATCAACCAGACGCATTTTGTGCCTCGGCTGAGCGTCGTCACCGGAAAGATTATCTACGGAAACAGCTTTTGAACGGCAGCAGGGAGGCGGCATGGAAAAGAACGTTACCTTGAAAGATATCGCGGAGGCGATGCAGGTCAGCATCGTGACGGTGTCGAACGCGCTGGCGGGCAGGAGCGGAGTGGGAGACGAGCTGCGCGTGGAAATTGAGAAAAAGGCGCAGGAGCTGGGCTATCGCAGAAAGGCGCGCCGCGAGAAGAAAGCCTCCGCCAAAAGCAGGGTGTACCGGGCGGGGACGAGGATCGGCGTGACTGTGGAAGATAAATATTTGAAGAAATACACATCCTTCTACTGGGAAATGTATCAGCGGGTCGTCGTGGCGGCGTCCGCGCAGGGCTGTTTCGTATCGCTCGAGATGCTGACCGACGAGCAGGAGAGACGACAGGAAATGCCGCTGCTGCTGAGCGACGAGGGGATCAGTGGTCTGATCGTCCTCGGGATGCCGGACAGAGCGTATCTGAGAAAGCTGTACCAGACGGCGGGCTGTCCGCTCCTCTTCCTCGATTTCGCCGACGACGAGCTGCCGTGCGACGCGGTCATCTCGAATGGGTTCCACGGAATGTATCAGATGACAAATTATCTGATCGGGCTGGGGCATACCGAGATCGGATTTATCGGGAGCTATCTTGCGACAGGCAGCATCATGGACCGTTACCAGGGGTTCTGCAAATCTCTGCTGGAGCACGGGATCCGCGAGAACCGGGAATGGATTCTGTCCGACCGGGATCCGGGCACGGGCAGGGCAAAGGTGCGGCTCCCGGCTCACCTGCCGACCGCCTTTGTCTGCAACTGCGATCTCACAGCGGGGCTGGTCGCCGACCTTCTGTCTGAGGCGGGGTATCGTGTCCCGGAGGATCTTTCCCTGGTCGGATTTGACGATTTTCTCGTACAGGGATCCATGCAGGGGAAACTGACGACCTACGCCGTGGACATGGACGCGATGGCACATCAGAGCCTGAAACTGCTGCTGAGAAGGATCAAAGAGGGAGAGCAAGAGCAGACCGTGCGGACGATCGACGGAAAAATGGTGATCCGGCAGAGCGCGAGACGGCTCGGGAAATAATAGAAAGGAGAACATTATGCAGACTACAGTAAATCCAAACGCGACACAGGAAAGCAGAGAGCTTTTGAATTACCTTTCGGACATAGCCGGGAAGAAGATCATCACGGGACAGCACACGCAGACGAACCCGATGGAAGAGGCGCGGTATATTCTCGAAAAGACGGGAAAGCTGCCGAAACTGTTCGGCTTTGAACTGCTTGCCTATTCCCCGAATATCAACTACGGCGACGCGTCCGAGGAATGCCTGACCGAGATCTATGAGAACCGGGGCACGCTGGATACCGCCATGAAACTGGCGAAGAATTCCGACGCGATCCTGACGTTTACCTTTCACTGGTACTCGCCGCTCGGGGGCAGGGACAAGAGCTTTTACGCCGAGCACACAGACTTTGACGCATCGAAGATCCTCGTTGAGGGGACGCCCGAGCGCGCCGCCTTCTATCACGATATGGACGTGATCGCGGAGCACCTGAAGAGATTCCGGGACGAGAAGATCCCGATCCTCTGGAGACCGTTCCATGAGTCGGACGGGCAGTGGTTCTGGTGGGGCGCGAAGGGACCGGCGGTCGCGCGTGAGCTCTACAAGCTGATGTTCCAATATTATACGGAGCATCATCATCTCGACAATCTGCTCTGGGTGTGGAACTGCCCGCTCGCCGAGGGCTATCCGGGAGACGAGTATGTCGATGTGATATCGATGGACATCTATCTGACGGAGTACGCGGCGACGGACTACGCGAAGGAGTATGAGAAACTGATCGCGCAGACGACGGACAAGAAGGTCGCCGCGCTCGCGGAGATCGGCTACCTTCCCGATATCAAGATGCTGGAGCAGTCGCACACGCCCTGGGCGTACTATATGACCTGGTCCCACGAGTTCTGCATCGGGGAGAAGTTCAACAAGACCGACGCGCTGAAAGCGATGTACGAGAGCGGGTATGCGGTCACGTCGGATTTGGAGCGGTTGCCGTAGGATCTGGTTGGCATAGAGTTTCTGCCTTATAATGTAGAATGATGGAGTACGAAAGAGTACAGTACATATAGATGTTTTTATAAATTGTGTACCCTCATCATAGATTGAGGGGTTTTTCTGAAACGAAAATTATGATATACTGGTCATACCAATTTGAATAGAGTGTCTGTATGACATGCAAACAAATTTCAGAAGGAGAGTTGCCCTATGATGTATCCATATATGACGCTGGGAGACGGGACAGAGATCGTTCATTCTCAGATTCTGGAAGAAGCAGGTCAGACGAAAGTGATCGTACACTTCGAACGTCCTACGGACAACGGATTTGATTCAGCGAGATGCGAATTACCGGAGTATCACTGGCAATACAAAGAAGGGTATTCTGACGAGGAGATTGCTATGTTTGAACAGCTGCTTCACAGCAATGCTCATTTGCTGTTCAAGTATGCCGCGAACGGGGGAATACAGATTGCCTAATTTGTTTACTGTCAGTGGATACAAAGTATATTTCTGGTCGAATGAAAAGAATGAACCGATCCATGTTCATGTTTCAAAAGGACGACCCTCGCCAAACAGTACGAAGATATGGTTGACCAGATCCGGAGGCTGTATTGCGGCAAGCAATGGAAGCGGTATTCCTTCCAAGGAACTAAATGAATTGATGGAACTGATTGCGGCACAGTTTTTCTGGATATGCGCGGAATGGAAGAAGTTTTTCGTGACAGAGGAGATTAAATTTTATTGTTAATATAGGAGTGAGAGAGGGCATCGTGCGTGCCCCCTCTTTTTGTTGTAGGCGATGAGAATAAGTGCCTATCGTAACAGTTCATCAACAGTAATTTCCAGCACTTGGGAAATAACCTTCAATTCGATATCAGTGACAAATCTTTTGCCGTCTTCAATCCGTTGCACAGCGTTTTTGTCAATACTTATTTATAAACATAAAAACCCCCTTGGTAATTATCTGCACAAATAGGATTGACTTTCAGTGCTTGTCGGGACCACGGGAAAACCAAAGACTATTGTGCATTCTGATTATTCAGCGACATCTTGCGCAAGAATGCTTTCTTATTGGGATTTACCGCTTGGACGAGGAAAAACTATTGCTGTATTTTTGCCGCCTTGGATTGCGTATGCATTAGGAAATGCAATTATTACACCTCTTGCACTAGGAACGAAACTATTACTTAGTCCAACATTTGATCCGGACGTTATTATAAAACACTTGGGGAAGTTTACGATTTCTTTTGCAGCACCATTTCATTATCGGTATTTAAGAGACAATTTTGGAAAACTTTCGCAGAAACAGGTAGAGTATGTTAAACAAATAGAATGCATGGTGTCGGGTGGAGATAAAATCTCTGCTGAGGAGAACAAAGAGTTTGAAGCAACATTCAACACGGTATTGGTTAATGGGTATGGCAATAACGAGGGTTGGGGTGCATTAACTGTAAATCCGGTTAATCATAATAAGTACGGCACAATAGGAATACCAAAATATGGAGAAACTATCATTAGCTATGATGACAAAAGTGGTCGAGAGTTACGGTATGGGGAAGAAGGAGAAATATGCGTGCTCGCAGATACGATGTTTTTGTATTATGAGGGAAACATGGAACAGACAAACGATGTGAAAAGAGTCCATGCTGATGGAAAAGTTTGGTTACATACAGGGGATCTTGGTTCAATTGATGAGGATGGCTATATTAGCTTGAGATGGGAAATGAGTATGTGAATAAATGTAGGTAACAGCATTAAAGTTTAAGATTTAGAAATGGTCTGTGAGAAGGATAATGACGCATTAGTAGGATATTAACGAAGGCAAAAATATGTAAGTACGAAAGAGGGTAGCAGAATGATAGAGAATATTAAGTTGGTAATTGACGCTTTGGGAACTGCTGCAAGTGTAGTTTTAGCCATAACTGCTATTATTGCCTTGCGTATTGCAATCAAGCAAAATAAGATAAATAAAAAAAGTCATAGACCGTATTGTGATATATACTGTATTGATTGCAATAAAGATATAACCATAAAAATAAAGAATAATGGAATGGGAGTAATGACAATTACGAAGCTCTGTATAGGTGAAAATGGAACCAACATAGAAAAGGATAATTTATATTCCTGCATTCCTTGTGATGTACCATTAACATATTATAGCGTTGATATAATTGAGAGGAGTATTGCACCCAAGGAAGGATTGGTATTGCTGCAAAAGAAGGAAAATGGGCATGAAAATTATATGAAAGAACAGGAGAAGCTAAGAAAGGAACTGGCAAAATATACGATCCGATTAGATTATAAGGATATGTATGGAAAGGAATATTTCAAAGAAAAGGATCTGTCAAAAATTTATGGAAGGTTGGGCAGGGCTGTCTGAAGAAATTATATACTGAAAGAGGATGTTGTAATGAGAGTGGACAGACGGGCAGAAAACGGTTAGCTTTTTGCATATGGATGAAAATTCGGTTATGATCAGAATTTAGAAAAAATGAAGGATAGTGATGAGCGTTGTGTACGATTACATGGCGCTTTTTATATTGATTTTTTAATGACTGGATTGTTGGATGAAAAAGCTTAAGCAAGGGAAATATGGGTCGATACCGATATTTGAGAAAACAGTATAAAAAGTATATTGCAGAGGTTGTGTAGTTGCAAAACATATAGTAAAATTATAAAATATTTTGGAGCTGAGTTGTTAAAAAGTTGAAGTCCGGACTTGTAGTATATTTTTATCGGTCAAATGAGAAAGCCGATAAAAGTACGGATAATAATTCTGAAGGACAGTATACCGTGTCATTTGGGAGCAGTTGAATCTGGGAGATACGAAGTAATGGAAAGGGCTTTTGAAACATATGATAAAAGGTTGGAGAGATTTATTCAGAACACATATATTAGAACGCGGGTTGGATTATTATGAGGGTCATGCCGTTAAGTCGCTGAAACAGACGGAAAAGGGATATGAGGCGACGGTAGAGGGAACGGAAGAATATCATGTTGAGATAGAAATCAGTGACAATAGAATATATGATATGTTCTGCGATTGTCCATACGCGGAGGATGGAAATTATTGTAAGCATATGGCGGCTGTTCTTTATGAGATTACGGAAGGGCAAGCTGAATCGACAGAAAATTCGTTCGATAAGCGCCGGAGAGACAGAAACGAGCTGGAGAAAACCATAGAGAACATACCGGAAGCGGAGATACGAGGTTTGGTATTCGAACTCGCACTGGGGGATGAATCGTTGCGAAACCGTATTCTGACGGTATATGCGGAGAAGATTGGCGAAAAGCAGATGATACGTCTGAAAAAAGAGGTGGATGGAATCACGTATCGTTATTCGGACAGGTCTGGGTTTGTCGATTATTATCATGCAATGGATTATACGGATACCCTAAGTGCTTTCCTGAATGATAAAGTGCAGGTGCTGATTGGACAAGGTCATCTCATGCAGGCGTTTGAATTGACAAATTATGTTTTTGACTGTGTTGTGAATCAGGCGATAGACGATTCGGACGGTGGAACAACATGGGTTGCAAGCCAATGCTATGAAATATGGCAGCAGATTCTGGCAGTATCTGATGAAAATGAAAAACGGCAGATGCTTCGGTGGTTTCAGAGCTACCGAAAGAACCATGCCAGTGATGATGCAGACGACTATATGGGAGAATATATTGAAGATTTTCTTCTAAACGAGTTTCAAGATCCGGATCTGCTAAAGCAGAGACTGAAAAGGCTGGATAAGCTGATAGAGAAGGCTGGAAACGATACGGATGCCGGCAGCTGGTATTCTGCGTATTACGGCTATGAGGATATCGTCCTGAAGCGTCTGCAGATCATGCGAAAGCTTGGGTGCAGTGAGCAGGAGATTTGGGAGTACAGGCAGAAATTCAGACACTTTTCTGCTATCCGTAAGTTGGAGATCGAGGAATACCTAGATAGGAATGATCATGAGAAAGCAATAGAAGTATTGCAGGAGAGCAAGGAGCTGGATCAGAAATATCCGGGGCTGGTCGCGGAATACAGCCGCCGATTGATAGAAATTTATAAGAGGATCGGACAGGCTGACGCATATAAGCGGGAATTGGAATATCAGATTTTTCAATGTTTTCAGAGTGATCTGGACTACATTCAGTTATTGAAGGATGTCTGTGTTGCCGGAGAATGGATTTCATATTGTGAGAAGATACTGAAAGCAAAAACCGCGACACGGATTCGACGTGAACTGATGTTTCGGGAGGGACTGCAACAACAATTACTTGAAGACATCCAGAAGAGCGGGCATTTGTATGATTTGGATCAGTATGAGAAGGGGTTAAAAAAGCAATATCCGGTTGAGGTTCGGGATATTTACATTGATTTTGTTTACAAAGAGGCTGAGAGTGTGGCAGATCGGAAACATTACAAGGAACTGATGAAGTATCTGAAAAAGATTGCAACTTATCCGGACGGAAAGAAGAAGGTACAGGAAATCGCGGAAACCTGGCGAACGCAGTACAAAAGAAGAA
>CANQYP010000087.1 GCA_947628045.1 uncultured Lachnospiraceae bacterium
GCAGCCATCGTCTACTCGAAAGGCGCCGATTATATCCTTGTCGTGATGGGACACGCCCCCGGCTCAGGCTGGAGCAGCGCCAGCCATATCACGAGCGTGTCGCGCATCGTTTACAATTTCTTTAATTAGTTGTTGATCAGCTTGTCCTCGTTGCTCCAGCTGTAGAGCTTGCGAACCTCCTCGCCGACGATCTCCGACGGGTGCTCCGCCGCCAGCTTGCGCATCGCCTTGAAGTGCACCTGACCGCCCGCCGGGGACATATCCAGCAGGAAGTCCTTCGCAAACGTGCCGTCCTGGATGTCGGACAGGATCTTCTTCATCGTCTTCTTGGTCTCCTCGGTGATGATCTTCGGACCGGTCACATAGTCTCCGTACTCCGCCGTGTTGGAGATCGAGTAGCGCATGCCCGCGAAACCGGACTGATAGATGAGGTCGACGATCAGTTTCATCTCATGGATACACTCGAAGTAAGCGTTCCGCGGATCGTAGCCCGCCTCGACCAGCGTCTCAAAGCCAGCCTGCATCAGCGCGCACACGCCGCCGCAGAGCACTGCCTGCTCGCCGAAGAGGTCGGTCTCGGTCTCGGTGCGGAAGGTCGTCTCCAGAACGCCCGCGCGCGCGCCGCCGATCGCCAGCGCATAGGCGAGCGCCAGATCCAGCGCCTTGCCCGTCGCATCCTGATGCACCGCCACGAGGCACGGAACACCCTTGCCCGCCTGGTACTCGCTGCGCACCGTGTGTCCCGGTCCCTTCGGGGCGATCATCGTCACGTCCACGTTCTTCGGCGGGACGATGCAGCCGAAATGGATGTTGAACCCGTGCGCAAACATCAGCATATTGCCCTCCTCGAGGTTCGGCTCGATGTCCTTCTTGTACAGCGCCGCCTGTTTCTCATCGTTGATCAGGATCATGATGATGTCCGCCTTCTTCGCAGCCTCCGCCGCCGTATATACCTCGAATCCCTGCTCTTCCGCCTTCTTCCAGGACCTGCTGCCTTCGTAGAGACCGATGATCACATGGCAGCCGGACTCCTTCGCGTTCAGCGCGTGCGCGTGTCCCTGGCTGCCGTAGCCGATCACGGCGATGGTCTTTCCCTCCAGAAGAGAGAGGTTGCAATCCTTCTGATAATAAATCTTTGCCTGCATGTTTCATTCTCCTCACTTTTATAAAAATTTTTATAGATAACGTATATCATCCGTGCCCCTGGAAAGTCCCGTGATGCCTGTCCGCGCGAGCTCGAGGATCTCATGCCCCTCCAGCAGCCGCAGGAACGCGTTCAGCTTGGACTGCTGACCCGTGAGCTCCACGATCATCGAGTCGACGCCGACGTCGATCACGTTGCCGCGGAACACGTTCACGATCGCGATGACCGCCTGACGGTCCTCCGCGTCCACGCGCAGCTTGACCAGCACGAGCTCCCTGCTCACGCTCGTCTCATTCCCCAGGATCTTGATATCCACCACGTCGATCAGCTTTGCGAGCTGCTTTGTGATCTGGTCGAGGATCTGCTCGTCCCCGGACACCACGACGGTCATACGCGAATAGCGCGGATCCGCCGTCTCGCCCACCGTGAGGCTGTCGATGTTGTAGCCGCGGCGGCTGAACAGACCGGCGACGCGGCTTAGCACGCCGGAAGTATTGTCCACCAGCAGCGATAAAACTCTCTTCTTCATACGCTCCCATGCTCCTGACTTTTCCAAATTTCCAACACATTCTACCAGCAATTTCGCGCTTTGTCAATTCATCGCGTCACGCGCCGAAAGATTCCTTGAGCGCCGCCGCGACCGCCGCAGCCATCTCCTGCTTTTTGCTGTTGTAGACCTTCATATCGTCCTTGTCGTCGATGAACGCCGTCTCCAGAAGTCCGTAGGACACGCCCATCTCCTGCAGCTTTCGCGCGTTGAACAGGGTAGAGGAACGCATCATTCCCGCGCCTCCGCCCCAGATCGGAAATCCGGTCGCCCCCACGACCGCCGCGACGATCTTCTCGTCGATTGCCGTATCCTTCTTCGCCGTATTGATGTACATGCCGGCGCCCTTGCATTTCCCGTCGCCCTGGCTGTCCTTGTTCGACTCGGCGGTCGCGTTGAAATGCACCTCCAGGACATAGTCATACTGCTTGAAGTCCGGCGTCGGACCGGATTTGTGTCCGGAGAACACCTGATAGCAGTCGTAATTCTGATCGTACATCGTCACGTTCAGATCCGGCGCCTGCACCTGCAGCTGCTGATAGATCAGGGACGTGAATTCTCTCGTGCAGTCCTGCTCGTAATAGGTCGTCGACCCGAAGGTCCCGTGCGCACCCGGATCGCCCTGCCCGTGCCCCGCGATCAGCAGGATAGACGCCTTCTTAGTCTGCATCGGCTTGCCGTCCGGTCCGAGCATGACGCCGTCAACCACCTGATTGACCGCCATCTTCCCGTTCTTCTTGAAATAATAGCGCTCGCCGTTGTAAGTCACCCAGCCGGTCTGGACAACGCTGTTCAGAATCAGATACGTGCTGCCGTCCACGGTGACCATGCCGCGTTTCGCGCGCACGCCGTTCGGCTTAAAGTAGTAGCGCTTGCCCTTGATCTTCCGGATGCCGACCGCCATCTCGCCCTTCGCGTAATAGTAGACCTTGTTCTTGATCTTGACGAACCCGTTCGCCTGCTTGCCCTTCACGCCCTTGGCGTCCACGAAATACCCGTCCGGCGTGATGCAGCTCTTGAGCATTTTCCCGTCCGCGCCAACGTAATATTTCCCGCTGATCCAGCAATTTTTCCGAAGTACGCCCTTCGTGTTGAAATAGTAGCGCCCTCCGCCGATCGTCTGCCAGCCGGTGCATGCCGTGCCGTAATTCGCGGAAGACTTTTTCTTGACAAAAAAATAGGTCTTCTTCCCGTATGTAAACCAGCCGGTCTTCATCCGACCGTCCTCGCCGAATCCATAGCGTTTCCCGCTGATCTTCGCAACGCCGGTGTACATCCGCCCGAGCTCCCCGAGCTCGCCGGTCGCAGCCAGGTAATAGCGTTTCCCGTTGATCGTTTTCCAACCGGTCTCCAGCACGCCGTCCGAGCCGAAATAATAACTGTGCTCCCCGATCGTCAGCCAGCCGGTCGCCGCGCTCCCGCGCGGTCCCTCCGCACCGTCGGGACGGAAATAATAGACGTCGTCCTTCACCTTGCGCCAGCCGGTGCACAGATAGCCGTTCGTCTCATAATAGACCAGGTACTCGCCCACGGACTGCAGTCCGCGCGCCGAGGACGGCTCGGCAAACACGATCGCATTCTGCTGTGCCGCCGGCTGCGTCTCCGACTGCTGTGTCTCCGACTGCTGTGTCTGCTCCGACTGTACCTCCGTCGGCTGCGTCTCTGTCTGCTGCGTCTGCCCCGGCTGTACCTCCGTCTGCTGTGTCTCCGACTGCTGCGTCTGCTCCGACTGTACCTCCGTCGGCTGCGTCTGCTCCGCCGCCAGCGACGTCCCTGTCCATGACAGAACCGCAAACACAAAATACACACGCACAGCCCACGTCTTCATGGTTCCCCTCATTGCGCTCCACTCCATCTCTTTGAATCGTTACATTTTCGTAACATTCTATCACAAACAATTCAATCAGACAAGCTTTTTGTACTGATTGTAACAATATTCGATGATGCTTTTCCGGGTCACAATTCCGATAAATATGCCGTTGTCGTCGATCACCGGCACAAAATTCTGGTTCAGGGAAGTCATGACGAGATCTTCGATGTTGCAGTTCACATTGACCGGCTGATTGTCCCGTTTGCGGTGCAGACGGCGGATCGGTATGTCCTCCGCCCTGCGCAGGTCGATGTTCCCCTCCTTGCGGATCTCCCACAGGATATCCCCCTCCGTGAGCGTGCCGACATAGCCCCCTGCGCGGTTGATGATCGGCACGGAACCGTATTTGTGATATTCCATCTTCTCGAGCGCCTGGCGCAGGGAGTAGTCGTCGTACAGGTACATCACGTCGCTTTTTGGTACAAGATAAAATAATATGTTCATGCGTTACCCCCATATGTTTCCGCAACCAGTATAACACAGGAACTTTCCCGATTCAATTCATATAGAATAATTTCATTTTTTTCATAATTTTATAAGATTTTGGCAAAAAATAAGGGCGGCATACCGCGCTCTGCGCGCCGGTCGCCGCCCTGCCTGCTCCCGTATTTCGTCCGCTACAGCTCGACCGGACGATAAGCCTGAATCTCAATCGCCAGGTCTACCTCCATGTCTGCGTCTCTGGCTTTTTCTGTCCTGACAAAGTCCCGCAGCTCGTCCTCTGTCTGAAACCACGCATGGCGCTCGTGCCGGAATCCGTCGTATCCGGCTGCAGCATAAGTCAGCAAAAACATCTTGTCCATATCGCTCTAATATCCTCCTTGCCACGCCGCCAGTCCCTGCCGTACCGTCCGGCGCATTCCTTCCTTCATTGTACATCGAATCCGGTCCACCGTCAAATGAAGGTGCCGTCACAGTCCGATCTCCCTGAGGTAGCGCGCCAGCGCGTCCTGCCAGCTGGGCAGCGGAGCAAAACCGTTCGCGGCAAGCTTGCTCTTGTCCAGCCTTGAATTGAACGGGCGTTTCGCCTTGGACGCCCCATACTCGTCCGTCGTCACGGGAATCACCGTCAGCCGCTCCTCACCGTACTCCTCATGTCCGAGCGCCGCGGCCTGGCGGAAGATCTCTTTTGTAAATTCATACCAGCTAATGTAGCCGCCCTCGTTCGTCGCGTGATAATATCCGTATTTTTCCGTCTCGATCATGTCGACCAGCAGCCGCGCCAGATCAAAGGTGTAGGTCGGCGTGCCGATCTGATCCGCGACCACCCGGATCGTATCGTGCGTCTTACCCAGATTCAGCATCGTCTTGATGAAGTTCTTTCCGTTCAGCCCGAACACCCACGCAATGCGGACAATAAAATATTTGTCCAGATTCCCGGACACCGCCAGCTCGCCCTCCAGCTTGGTCTGCCCGTAGACATTCAAAGGCCGGTAATCCTTGCAGTCCGGCTCCCACGGCTGCTCGCCCTGCCCGTCAAAGACATAGTCGGTCGAGAGGTACACCAGCTTGCAGCCCTGTTTTTTGCAGGCGCGCGCGATGTGCTCCGTTCCGCCGGCATTGACCAGGCGCACCTTCTCCACCTTGTCGTCGTCCTCGGCGAGGTCTACCGCCGTCCACGCCGCGCAGTGCACGACCGCGTCCGGCGCTGTCTCCAGGATCACGCGCTCCACGGACGCCGCGTCCGTGATGTCCATCGGCACGTACGGCATCCCCGTCACCGCCGAACCGTCCGCGATCCCGCCGTACGCGGGCGCGAGATCGGAACCGGTCCCTTCGTACCCTCTCCTTGCAAGCTCATTCATCACGTCATGTCCAAGCTGACCGGCGACGCCGGTAACCAGTACCTTCATAGCCCTGCTCCTTCCCGCTATTCCCCGCTGCCCTGAGCCATGACCCGGATCGTCTTCATCAGGATCTTGATATCAAGGTTCAGGCTCCACTCTTCGATATATTTTGTGTCCAGCCGGACGACCTCCTCGAAATCCGTGATCTCGTTGCGCCCGCTGACCTGCCACAGCCCGGTCAGCCCCGGCTTGATCGACATGCGCACCAGGTGATGCATGTCGTAGTGCTCATACTCCTCGACCGTCGGCGGCCGCGTGCCCACCAGGCTCATCTCGCCCTTGAGCACGTTCCAGAACTGCGGGAACTCATCGATCGAAGTCCTGCGGATGAATTCGCCGATCCCCGGAATGATCCTCGGATCGTCCTTGATCTTGAACATCTGCCCCTGCATCTGGTTGTGCTCCAGCAGGGCGCTTTTCTGCGCCTCCGCGTCGGAGCGCATCGAGCGGAACTTGTGGATCCTGATCCGCCTGCCGTTTCGCCCCACGCGCTCCTGCGCGAACAGCACCGGACCGGGGCTTTTCCGCTTGATCGCGACCGCCACGAACGGATAAAGGAACGCCGTGACCACAAGCCCGACCACCGCCCCGGCGATGTCCATGCATCGTTTCAGGAACAGGTCGCTGTAGGACGCCACCTTGAGGCTGCTCGTCAGGACCATATAGCCCGCAAAATCGTCGACGACCTTGCTGCCCGCGCCGTTCATGATCCCCTGCAGGTTCTGGTGGACAGTGATCCCCATCTGCACGCACTCCTGCATGATCGTCTCCGCCTGCGGGTATAGCCCGGACACATTGACAAAGAGCTCGTCCACCACATGGCTCTTGATGTACTCCGCGAAATGCTCCGCGTCCGCCACGACCGGAACTTTCCGGATCGCGCGCGGTCCCGCCGGTCTCGCCTCCTGCCCCGGCGCGCCCAGCAGAATCGCCCCGGTGATGTCAAAATCGCGGTACTTCGTCTCCTGCAGCCGCCGGATCGTCTCCTCCGCCGTGTCATGCGACAGCACCAGAAGGACCGAGACCAGTTTCTCGCGCTGCAGGATCCTTCTCCTCAGCCAGGTCTTCAGCGCGATCCGCAGCAGATACATCAGAAAACAGCCGATCAGCCAGGTCCAGCCCAGCGTCAGACGGGAAAAAAGCTCCGACTGCTTTACCACATACAGATAAAGGAGCGTGCCGACGATCACCAGCGAAAAGTGCGCGACCGCCGCCTCCAGCTCCCGCAGGTAGCCCCTGCGGATCACATCCTTATAACTGTCCCGGAAAAACACGAGCCCGAGGTCCAGCGCGATCATAACCAGCCCGATGTTCCGGTACTCGTCCCGCGCGTACACGCTGTGAAATCCGTGCCGAAACCCGTACGCCAGGAACAGCGCGACACAGATGCTCACTATGTCGATCAGCATGAAATCAAGATGTTTCATCCATCGGTTCTTTTTTCCGCTATACATACTGCCTGCTCTCCTCTGTCACTCTGCAGCAGTCCCGGCGTCAAAGCCGCGTCAGAATAAAGCTGCTCTTTCCCTCTACCTCGATGGCGCGCTTTCCGGCATGAACGAAGAAACAGTCCGCGGGGCGAAACTCCATCGACTCCTCCGCCGCCCGGATCCGCCCGCGCCCCTCCAGAAACACGACCGCGGAAAACGAAGTCTCATCGGTCGGAATGCTCACTCCTTCCTCCACCTCGTAGCGGACGCTCGTAAAATATTTGCATTCGCAGAGTTTCTGCACCCGGCAGCCCGGCAGCGTCTCCGTCGGGCAGTGCTTTGCCTGCCCCGCCGTTTCCCTCTTATCCGCCACCGCCACCGCCTTGGTAAGATGCAGCGTCCGCAGGTTCCCGTACTTGTCGCGCCTTCCATAGTCGTACAGCCGATAGGTACAGTTGGAATTCTGCTGGATCTCACACAGCAGGATCCCTCCGCCGATCGCGTGGATCGTCCCCGCCTCGACAAAAAACGTATCGCCCTTGTGGACCTCCACACGATTCAGGATCTCCGTGAGCGTATTCTCCCGCGCGCGCGCCGCCAGCTCCTGTGCGGAGACGGCGCGGCTCAGCCCATAGTACAGACAGGCGCCCGGCTCGCAGTCCATCACGTACCACAGCTCATTCTTTCCGTACTCGTTCTCGTTCGGAAGCGCGTACGCGTCGTCCGGGTGCACCTGCACGGACAGCTGACTGCGCGCGTCGATGAATTTGATCAGCAGCGGGAACTTCTCAAACGCCTGACACTTCCAGCCAAGCGCGTCCTCCCCGATCTGCTCCAGGTACTCCCCGAACAGCATACCCTTGTAATGCCCAGAGGCGACGCGGCACTGTCCGTCCTCGTGCGCCGACAGCTCCCAGCTCTCCGCGATCACATCGTAATCGCAGTCCTTTCCGTAAATGTCCCGGAGCTTTGTCCCGCCCCAGAGATAATCCTTGAACGCGGGTTCGCAGCGGACCAGCGCCTCACCGGCGCCTGTCTTCGCCGACGTCTCCGTCACGTTCTCCTTGTCGTTCTCCGTCACCTGCGGTCCAAACGACACCTCTATGATGATCAGGTCCTCCTCCGTCTGGTTCTCCAGCGTGTGGCTGACCCCCACCGGCACCTCAATGCTGTGGTACACGCTCAGTTCGCGCGTCGCATCGTCCAGCGTCACCGTCGCCGTCCCCTGCACCACCGACCACTGCTCGCTGCGCATCGCGTGCGTATGCCTGGTGAGCGCCTTGCCCGGATAGACCAGCACCTTCTTCACCTTGTAGTTTGCGGTATAGCTCAAGATCTCGTACATGCCCCAGGGGCGATAGACCACCCGGGACTTCTCAAAATACGCGCTGTACTCCGGGTGCTCCTGCATGATCTGCTTGACCGCCGGGCCGCCCTCCCGCGCCGTGATGTACAGCGCGTCGTCCGTGTTCACGACCGCGATATCCCGCAGGTTGTTCGCGACGACGAGCTGCCGGTCCGTCTGGTTGATGACCGTCAGATTTTCACAGCCGTTCTGAATCACATTCGCGCTTTCATTGTCCTTCATATAGGCGGCGAGGATCTCCAGGTCGCCGATGTCCCACCAGTGGAACGCGGCGCGCACCACGGATACATTCTCCGAGCGCTCAAAGACCGCTCGCTCCACGGACGCCGCCTGGATCTCTGCCATCCGTCCGCGCGGCAGCAGCAGCACGCTCTCCTGGAACTTCGTCTGCCTGCGGACCGCGCGGCACGCCTCATAAATCTTCGGCGCGCAGCGTTTCAGCTCATGCAGAAAATCCCCCGCACAGAACAGGAAATTCCCGCTGTTCCAGAGATAATCTCCGCTCGCGAAATAACGCTCCGCCGCAGCGCGGTCCGGCTTTTCGCAGAACTCCAGCACCTGCTCCCCCTCGTTTCGGATATAACCGTAGCCGGTGTGCGCCGACAGCGCCTCCATGCCGAAGGTGACCAGCTTTCCCTGCCGCGCCAGCGCCTGTCCGCGCATCACGGTCTCCTTGTACTCCGAGCCCTCGATGATCTGATCCGCCGAGACCACATACACCAGCTCAGAAGGGTTCAGATACATGCACGCAAGCGCGATCGCCGGCGCCGTCTTGCGCCCCTCCTCCTCCAGGATACAGCGGTACTTCAAGCCCTGAAACGCCTTCATCTGTCCTTCCACGATGAAATGATACGCCGCGTTCGTCGCGATCAGAAATTCGTCGCAGAACGGGATATTCCGCGCGACAGTCTCCTGCAGCAACGACCGGTTCTTTTTGATCTGCATAAATTGCTTGGGATATTCCTCCCGTGAGAGCGGCCAGAGGCTGTTGCCCTTCCCGCCCGCCAGAATCAGACATTTCATCGGATCCTACGTCTCTCTTTCGCTGTATTTTCCGCCATGCGCGCCGCGCAAGCATCGGCGCCCTCAGCCCCGTATACCGGACTCACTCCACGCCGGCAAACGTGAGCACCGCCGCCCGCAGCTCCTCCAGTTTCGCAGCGGAGTCCTCCAGGCTCGTCCCCTTCACTCCCATATAGAACTTGATCTTCGGCTCGGTCCCGGACGGACGCGCGCAGCACCAGGAATTGTTTTCCAGCTTGTAGTACAGCACGTTCGACTTCGGAAGACCGGTCGGGCGCGTGTCCGGGCTTTCGCTGTCCCGGATCGTGTTCTTCTGATAGTCGCGGATCTCCAGCACCTTAAGCCCGGCGAACTCCCTCGGCGTCGCCGCGCGCATCCGCGCCATCATCGCCCGGATCTTCTCGCCTCCGTCAACGCCCTTCAGCGTGACAGATTCCAGCCCTTCCCGAAAATACCCGTACGCGCGGTACAGCTCCAGCATCTGATCCCACAGCGTCCTGCCCTGGCTCTTGCACCACGCCGCCGCCTCGCACAGCGCCATCACCGCCACGCAGGCATCCTTGTCGCGTGCGTGCGTGCCGACCAGGCAGCCGTAGCTCTCCTCCATGCCGAACAGGTACTCGTACGAATGCTGCTGCTCAAAGAATTTGATCTGCTCTCCAATGTATTTGAACCCGGTCAGCACCTCGATCAGCTTTACCTGATACTGCCGGGCGATCACGTCCGCCATATCCGTCGTCACGATCGTCTTCACCAGCGCGCCGTTTGCCGGGAGCGTCCCGTTCTCCTTCCGGCGCGCGAGAATATACTCCGCAATGATCATGCCGGACATATTTCCCGTGAACGGCATGTAGGCGCCGCTTGCGCTGTCCTTCGCGTACACGCCGAGCCGGTCCGCGTCCGGGTCTGTCGCCAGCACGATGTCCGCATCCACCTTTTTCGCGAGCGCCAGAGCCAGCGCAAACGCGTTCGGATCCTCCGGGTTCGGGTAGGACACCGTCGGGAAATTCCCGTCCGGTTTCTCCTGCTCCGGCACGACATAGACCTTTCGGAACCCCAGCTCGGAAAGCACCCTTCGCACCGGGAGATTTCCCGTCCCGTGCAGCGGCGTGTAGACGATCGTGATCTCGTCCGCCACCTTCCGAATGATCTCCGGGTGAATGATCTGTTTCCTCAGCTCCGCGATATAGCAGTCGTCGATCTCGGCGCCGATCGTCCGGTAAAGCCCTGCCGCCTGCGCCTCTTCCTTCGCCATCGTCTTCACCGACGCGTAATCCGTCACCCTGCCGACCTCGGCGATGATCTCCTGATCCTTCGGGTACGTGATCTGCGCGCCGTCCTCCCAGTAGACCTTGTAGCCGTTGTACTCCGGCGGATTGTGGCTCGCCGTGATCACGATCCCCGCAATGCAGCCCAGCTTGCGCAGCGCAAAGGACAGCTCCGGCGTCGGGCGCAGCGACTCAAAC
>CANQYP010000088.1 GCA_947628045.1 uncultured Lachnospiraceae bacterium
CGTGGCGGGACCGCGCGTGCTGGAGCATATGGTGGACACCGTGCTGTACTTCGAGGGTGACCGTCACGCGGCGTACCGTGTGCTGCGCGGGGTGAAGAACCGTTTCGGCTCCACCAACGAGATCGGCGTGTTCGAGATGCGCGAGAGCGGGCTTGCCGAGGTGCCGAACCCGTCCGAGTATATGCTGGAGGGCAGACCGGAGGGCGCCTCCGGGTCGGTCGTGGCGTGCACGATGGAGGGGACGCGCCCGGTGCTGCTGGAGGTGCAGGCGCTCGTGTGCAAGACGAACCTGGCGTTTCCGAGACGGACCGCGGCGGGGACGGACCTGAACCGCGTCAACCTGTTGATGGCGGTGCTGGAGAAACGCGCCGGGCTGGGGCTGTCTTCCTGCGACGCCTACGTCAACATCGCCGGGGGCATCCGCATGAACGAGCCGGCGCTGGATCTCGGCATCGTCCTCGCGATCGCGTCGAGCATGAAGGATCAGCCGATCGACGAGAAGACGATCGCGTTCGGCGAGGTGGGCTTGAGCGGCGAGGTGCGCTCGGTCAGCATGGCGGAGCAGCGCGTGCGCGAGGCGCGGCGGCTCGGTTTCGACACGGTGATCCTGCCCGAGGCGTGCCGCAGACAGGTGGCGCAGGTCGAGGGGATCCGGCTGGTCGGTGTGAAAAATGTGCGTGAGGCAATTCGGAATAGTTCTCTTCTGTTTTCTTAAGAAAAATGTCAGATTTCCATAAAGAAAATCTTAGCTCCGTCTGTTATACTTGTTTCAGCGGTGTCGGGCATGCCGGGGAATACGCGGCGAAAGGCTGTGGGCGGCATGGCATGCCGGTGCGCTCGTGATTTCACGTGTGGGGAGGCAGTTACAGATGGACAAATACAATATTCTGGTGGTGGACGACGACAGGGAGATCGTGCGCTCGCTCTCGCGGCTTTTGGAGCTGGAGGGGTACCGCGTGTTCAAGGCGTACGAGGGTGCGGAGGCTCTGAGCATGCTGTCGCAGCATGCGATCCACCTGATTATTTTGGATGTGATGATGCCGCAGCTCAACGGTCTGTCGGCGCTGATGAAGATCCGGGAGAAGAACAACATTCCGATCATCATGCTGTCGGCGAAGACCGAGGAGAGCGACAAGGTGCTGGGGCTGTCGATGGGCGCGGACGACTACGTGACGAAACCGTACAACACCGCGGAGCTGATGGCGCGCGTAAAATCTCAGCTGCGGCGTTATTTTTCGCTCGGGGCGGTGTCCTCGCGGCAGGGGAGCGGGGAGGAGCTGCTCAAGAACGGCGGGCTGACGCTGAACCGCAATACAAAGGAACTGACGGTGGATTCGGAGCCGGTGCGGCTGACCGCGACGGAGTATAAGATCGTCGAGCTGCTGATGAGCCACCCGGGCTATGTGTTCTCCGCGGAGGAGATCTACAGCAGGGTCTGGCAGGAGGAGGCGTACGGCGTGGAGAACACGGTGATGGTGCATATTCGCCGCATTCGTGAGAAGATCGAGATCACGCCAAAAAATCCAAAATATCTGAAGGTGGTGTGGGGGATTGGTTACAAGATTGAAAAGATTGATTGACTTTGAACAGAAATCGGAAAGAAAGCAGGCGGGCATCCTGATCGTGCTCCTGTTTCTGGAGTCTGTGCTTGTGACGCTGACGATGCTCTTTTTCCGCTACTATCGCAGTTATTCGGGCTGGAGCCGGGCGTCATACGCAAAGCCGTACCAGATCAGGTTTGCCGTCCTTCTGCCTGTGACGGTCCTGCTGGGTCTCTATTTTGCGCACTGTCTGTCGGGATTTCTGAAAAAACATTCCTTCCGGGAGAGGATCCGACCGGTTCGGATCGACCGGATCAGGACGGAGTTCCCTGCGCTGGCGCTCCTTTTGAGCGGGCTGGTCTGGGCGGATCTGCTGTTTGGTCTTGACATGGGACCGGGGAGGCTGATCTTTACTGAGGATCTCAGAATATCTGGGGTGACAAGGCACATGCTGCTTGGTCAGTGGGACTGGATCTCCCTTGCGGTGGCGCTTTTGCCTGTGCTCGCGGTGTTCTATGCGAGCGCGGCGCTCCTGCTGCGGCAGTGGGCGCTGGGAATCCTGCCGGAGACCTCGCTGATCTGGCAGTGGGCACGGCGCTACAAGGATCGGACGACGCTCGAGAAACGCCTGCAGAACCGTCACAGGATCAGCATCTCGCTCGCGGTCTTTTTCATGGTAGTCGGCTGTGTCGCGTCGATGTGGGTGATGGATTATATCGGAGAGCCGGGAGCCGCGACCGGTCTTTGCGTGATCGCGCTGTTCGTCCTGTTTTTGAAGGCGGGCTTTTTTGGGCGCCTCTCGCGCGAGACCGGCTGTCTGGCGGAGCAGATCCGCTGCATGTCGGAGGGGGAGCCTCTCCCCGAGAAATATACGCTCCCGGAAAAGGCGCTCTTGCACAAGACCTCGGTGCAGCTGAAGAACATCGACAGCGCGATGCGGGACAGCGTGGAGAAACAGGTGCAGGCGGAGCGACTGAAGATCGACCTGATCACGAACGTCTCGCATGATCTGAAGACGCCGCTGACTTCGATGGTCGGCTACACGGATCTGCTCAAGAAGGAGGATCTGAGCGCGGAGGCGCGGGATTATGTGGAGATTATCTCGACGAAACAGGAGCAGCTGAAGAACATGATCCAGGATCTGTTCGACCTCTCGAAGGCGACGAGCGGGGCGGATCAGATGACGATTGAGATCCTCGACATGCGTAGGCTGCTGGAGCAGACGCTCGGCGATATGGAGGACGTGATCCAGGCGAGCGGCAAGGAGATCCGCACGAACTTTGCGGAGGAGGCGCTGCTGTTCTGCGGGGACAACAACAAAGTCTACCGGGTCGTGCAGAACCTGCTGGAGAACGCGCTCAAGTACTCGCTGCAGGGCACGCGCATCTACATCGACGCCGCCCGCGCGGACGGACAAGTCGAGATGCAGATGAAGAATGTCGCGTCCTACGAGATGGACTTTTCACAGGAGGAGATCACCGAGCGTTTCGTGCGAGGCGACAAGGCGCGGACGACCGAGGGGCATGGGCTCGGTCTGGCGATCTCCACGAGCTTTGTGCACAACATGGGCGGCACGCTGGAGATCACGACGGACGGGGATCTGTTCAAGGCGACCGTGCGGTTCCCGGGCGTGCCGGGATAAAAAGCATTTGACAACTTGCCTGTTGTATGCTATAAATATTTGGTGAGTTGTCACAGAGGGGCTTGGTCAAGTGGTATGACAGGAGTCTCCAAAACTCTTAGTGGGAGTTCGATTCTCTCAGCCCCTGTAGAACCTCAGAATACGCTTTCAATCAGCGTTTCTGAGGTTTTTTTCTGAATATGGGGGGGCGCTCAGCCGATGTTTTCCGCGAGCCGCGTGACCGCCACGTAGATCTCCTGAATGCGGTACCAGGTGCGCGGACCAACGATGCCGTCCGGGGTCAGACCGAAGATGGACTGGAAGGTTCGGACGGATGCGAGCGTGCGTTCCCCGAAGATGCCGTCCGGGGTCAGTTTCCGGATCAGCGGATAGCTGTCGGAGATCGCGTTCAGCTGCTCCTGGATCTTCAGCACGGCGGCTCCGGTCATGCCGGCCCTGAGCGGATATCCGGGGTAGGATTCCGGGACGCCGGAGACTTCCTCGGCGACGTTGATGTAGATGGAATCGCCGTAGTAGCGGCGCAGGATGGCGAGCGCGTCGTAGCCCTGTTCGCCGAGATCTGCGCTCCCCCACTGGGAGAGCCAGTTCGGGCACTGTGTCCGTCTTCCGTCGCAATATTGTGTCAGGATCGGCTGGCGCACGTTCGGGCGCGACAGATAGCTCAGGAACAGCTCGTCGACAACGTCGGAGATGCTCTGGAAAATGTTGCGTCCGCGGCTCCACTTCTGGTCGTAGGCGGTGGAGGAGGTGATCGTAAAATTGTAGCCCTTGTTGCGGTACCATTCGGTGTAGACCCGATTCAGTGTGAAGGACTGGATGGCGAGAATGTTCGCGATGAGCGTCTCGCGCGGCCAGGTAGCGTAGATCTCGCTGCTGGCGACGTTTTTGATGTAGTCGCGGTAGCGCACGTAATGGTCCGCGGCGGAGGCGTCGGGCGGAGGTCCGTCGTGGACGACGACAAACTCCGGCACGACGACCGCGTCGAGCACGATCTCACCGCTTACACTGACCGGCTTGATCTCCGCCTCGGCAATTTTGGGCGGGTAGCTCCCGTACAAGGTATGCTCAGGGATGACGATGGAATCCGGGAGTTCGCCTTCCGCGAGCGGGCGCATACGGACGTTCTGCAGAGAGACTTCGCCGCTGAGAACTTCCGTGCCGCTGACCACAACCGGTTCGTAACCGGGCGCCGTGACGCGCAGGGTGTATTCCGAGTAGGGCATGTTGGAAGACGGCTGCAGGCTGTATTCCACGGGCGGCGCGTCAAGCTCGACGGTCTCGGTGCGCCCGTTCGGATCCGTCTGGAGTTCTTCGAGGATATTTTCGGGGTCTCCGGTGTAGGAAATGTCGACAACGGCGTCCGCGATGGGCGCGTTCTGCTCCGACAGTACCGTGACCTGGAGCCCGCCGCGGTCTGTCTGGTCGGTCTGCGCCATCGCAAGACGCCGTTTGGTAAGAGTTTGGTTCATAGACTGCTCCGGCAAAGGGATTCGTTCTATCCTATGCGCTTGGAGCCGGTTTGGTTCCGCAGTCGTGTCCGGCGGCAGCAGAGTTAGTCTGATTCCGCCGCCGTGTCCGGGGAAACAGAGCCGGTTTGGTTCTGCAGTCGTGTCCGGGGAAACAGAGCCGGTTTGGTTTCGCAGTCGTGTCCGGCGGCAGCAGAATTAGTTTGATTCCGCCGCCGTGTCCAGCGGCAGCAGCGCGGTCTGCTCGAATGCATTCTTCATATCGAATGTGATCACAAAGCGGTCCCCCGCAAGGTAGAACCCGTCGCCGATGTAGAGACCGCGCAGGTTGTTGTATTCGGCGGCGTTTGAGAGTCCGTCCGCGAAGAAATCATAGAGCAGCTCGCGGGTGAAACCGTTCTCGCTGTCGTAGGAGAAGAGCAGATAGCGGTCGTCGCAGAAGAAACCGAAGAGGTTCTTTTCCGGCGAGACCAGAATCGCCTTGTAGTCCTCGATCGCCGGGCACCAGGTGACGTCGGGGATCGTGTAGCGGCTCACTTCCTGTACATCGGTCGGATCGGAGATGTCGAACATCGAGAGTTTCAGCCCGGTCGTGATGCCGGTCTCCTCGTCCGCCTCGTAGCCTATGCCGAGCAGCAGGTTTTCCCCGTAAAAATGCAGGTAGGAGGAGAAACCGTCAATCTTCAGCTCGCCCAGGATCCTGGGGTTCGCCGGGTCGGAGAGGTCGACGGAGAACAGCGGGTCGGTCTGGCGGAAGGTGACGAAATATCCGGTGTCGCCGAAGAACCGGGCGGAGCGGATCGTCTCGCCTTCCGCGAGGTCGCCGATGTAGCCGACGGTCTGCAGGTTCTCGTCCAGCACATACAGCGCGTTGTGCTCGATCCAGTTATCCTCATAGTAAGTGTTCAGGAGATCCCCGACGAATTCTCGCACGCCGCTGAGGGCGTCGCCCTCGTAGGTGGAGACGACGCGGAGCATCCCGTTGTACTCGTTCAGTGAGAAGGAATCGTTGAGGGTGCCCTTGACGCCGCCCGCCGCCACTCCGGTGATCGCGCCGTCTTCATAGTGGAACTTGACGAGTTCCGTGGTGGGGGTCGCGTAGCTGCCGTTGTAGTGCTCGTTGGCGATGTAAATATTTTCCGGGCTGACGTAATAATCCGTCGCGCCGGAGACGAGAATTTTGCTGTCAAGCGTCGTATCCGGCGTCTTTGTGTCCATCGAGGAGATCACGAGGTAGGCGTAGTCGTGGAGCGTCTCCGGCACATAGAAATCGCTCGCGGGGAGCTGTGTCTTGTTGATCCGCGGGACGATCGCGCTCTCGGCGTAGGTCTCTCCGAGCGTCGGACGGTAATTTGTAAACAGGTAAATGCAGGAGCCGTTCTTGCGGGAGTCTTCGTAGGAGCCGTCCTGCGTGAGCGTCCCGACCAGCGCCGGATGTTCGCGGTCGCTGATGTCGTAGGTATAGATCGTCGTCCTGCGCCCGTAGTTGGTGTAGTAAATATCCCCTTCGGACTCAAGTGAGTTCGCGTAGCTGCTTGTGATGACGCTTAAAGTGTCGCCGTCCAGGTACATCTCATGGATCGTGAGGTCGCTGGCGGACTCATAGGTCGTGACATCGACGGAAGGCTTGAAATCTTCATCCTGCGCTGATGCCGATGCCGATGCAGAGGTCGATGTCGATGCAGAGGTCGATGTCGACGCTGATGCCGATGCCGATGCAGAGGTCGATGTCGATGCTGATGCCGACGCCGATGTCGATGCCGATGTTGACGTCGATGCCGGGGCGTTAAGCGCGGTGACGCTGATCAGGGTCGGATCCTTAAGGTCCGCGCTCACGATCGCGAAGGAACCGTCCTGGCGCAGGATATAGAGGTAGCTGCCGTCTGTCTTTACGATATCCGCTTCGTCGACGCCTGCCTCCTGCACGTTCGTATCGGAGAAATCCGTGGTGTTTGCAGCCCCTGTCTCGCTCGCGCCGGCGTCCATGGCAGGGATCGTGTTGACGACAGCGCTGTCTTCCATAGAGAAGTCTCCATCCACTTCCATCGCCAGTTCTCCCGTGCCGCCTACGACAGGACCCGCTGTCTTCCAGCTGTAACCGCGGTACAAGCCGTTCGGACCGAACTGCTCGCTCAGCGCATCGTAGACTTCCTCATAACTTGAGGCGTAGGTGAGGGTTTCAACTGCAATATTCTTTGCCGTATCGGTGTCAGTGTCATCGGTTGCTGCGTCTGCGTCGGTTTGTGTCGTAGCAGTGTTGGCTTTTGGAACCGCTGTTTCTTCCGGAGCCTCAGCAGAAAGGCTGTCCGCCGCATTGTCAGCAGAAACTTCTTCTTCTGCATTCGCAATATTCAGAGCAGTGTTCTCTGTAGTGAGCTCCGCCACCGCTTTTTCGGCGCCCTGCTCGGAGAGCGTAGTCTTTCTGAGCCGCTCTGACTGCGAATAGACAAGGAAGGCGAGCGCGAAGACGGCTGCGATGCTGCCGAACTGCGCGATGCGACGGTAACGTTTTTTCTTCGCCGCGAGGGCGACGACCTTTTCTTCGTTTGCGGGCTGCTCTTGCGCACCCTGTCCCTGTATGCCCTGCTCTTGCGCAATCGGCTCCTGCCCAATCTGCCCTTGCATGGTCTGCGTCTGTGTGCCCTGCCCTTGCGCGCCTTGCTCTTTCAGCATTTGCTCGATCGCATCCGGCTGAAGGGAGGCGGGAGGGGTGAGGGTTTTGGCGTCGTCTTTTATCTTCTGAAGGATTTCTTTCTCGTCCATTGTGATCTCCTCTCTGAAAAGTATTAAAATGCAAAGTATCAAATATAGAAAGTGTCAAAATAAAGCGTCAGAACAAAGTGTTAGAACTTGTACCTGTGTCTCTGCCCATAGGTGGGACGGCAGTGCAAAGCTTGTTGGCTCATGCAAGCTGCTCCGCCAGCTTTTTCAGCGCGCGGCTCTGCCTGGAGCGCACGGTGTTCGGGTTCATCTGCAGCAGTTCGCCGATCTCCTGGCTGGAATATCCGGCAAACACGCTCATGGAGAGGATCAGCCGGTCTTCCCGCGAAAGAGAGCCGAATGCGCGGCGCACGTCCGTCTGCTCGCTGAGGTCAGGCTGTGCCGAGCCGATCTCGTCGTCCAGTTCCCCGGGCGCCTGTATGTACTGGCGGATGCGCCGGTTGCACTTCGCGGTCAGGATGCGGAAGATCCACGAGCGGAACGCCCCTGCCTCACGCAAGCCTTTGATCTGCGCGAAGGCGTCCGCCACGGTCTCGCTCACGGCGTCCTCGGCGTCCTGCACATGGCGCAGGGTGTAGACGGCGAATCGGTAAAGATCTTCATAGACTGATTCATACAACAGGGCAAAGGCGTGCGCGTCGCCTGTCTGCGCCTGTCGGATCCATTCATTTGTCGGGTTCATAATCTGCTCCTTCCTGCTGCGCTGAGGGATGCCTCGCCGATCGTCCCTTCCCGGTCCGCGGTCCGCCGGGGAGAGGGCGTCGGCAAATCGGTTTTCGATTGCCGGTTCTGTATAATAGGTGTCGCCCGGGAGGCGGATTGTTGCATCGGAATCGGAAAAATTTTTCAAGGTTACATACAGTATAAGCTTTTTTCGGCACAGCTGGCAAGCGATTCTTTTTACATTTGCTTTACAGATGACGGATACCTGTGGTATGCTAATCCCAAATTGTGATTTTGTCTTTCCGGGAGGAATCTACATATGGGAATCGGCAGTATCATTTCATTGCTGGGAGGACTCGGGCTTTTCCTGTTCGGCATGAAATACATGGGGGAGGGGCTGGAGCTGGCGGCAGGACCGAAGATGAAGGATCTGCTGGAGAAACTGACGCGCAACCGCATCATGGGCTTTCTCCTGGGCGCGCTCGTCACGGTCGTGATCCAGTCTTCCTCAGCGACGACCGTCATGGTGATGGGTTTTATCAACGCCGAGATCATGGACCTCGCGCAGGCGACCGGCGTCATCTTCGGCGCGAACATCGGCACGACGATCACGAGTGTGCTGATCGCGCTCGACGTCTCCGGGATCGCCCCGGTCTGTATCTGCCTCGGCGCGGTGATGCTCCTGTACGCGAAACGCAAACGGAACCGCTACATCGGACAGGTGATCCTGGGGTTCGGTATCCTGTTCCAGGGGCTGCACACGATGAGCGGCGCGATGTCTCCGCTGAAGGATTCCGCCCTGTTCCAGAACTTTATCATGAACGCGAAGAACCCTCTGCTCGGCTTTGCCGTGGGCGTGGTCCTCTGCGCGATCATTCAGAGCTCGTCCGCGGCGGTCGGCGTGCTGCAGGCGCTGGCGATGCAGGGACTGATGCCGATCTACTTCGCCGGGTTCATCATCTGCGGGATCAACGTCGGCTCCTCGACGCCGCCTCTTCTGTCCGCGCTCAACGCGAAGAACAACGCGAAACGCGCGGCGATGATCTATCTGATCTTTAACATCGTCGGTGCGCTTTTGTTCATGCCGCTGACGATGCTGACCCCGCTCGCCGCCATGATCGAGCGGTACATCCCGAACGAGGCGTTTCAGATCTCGGTGTACCATATCCTGTTCAAGGTCGTGACCGGTCTGATCCTGCTGCCGCTCGTAAATCTTGTTGTGAAATGGACCTACATGCTGATTCCGAAACAGGCGCACGAGAGCGCGTTCCGTTTCGAGTACATCGACCCGAACATGAGCGGTTCCCCGGCGGTCGTCGCGCTGCAGGTCGGCAAGGAGGTCGAGCGCATGGCGGGGCTCGTGAAGGACGATCTCGCCGGGGCGACGGACGGGCTGCTGCAGCACAGCATGGCGGAGGCGAATCAGGTGCGCGAGGGCGAGCAGGTGATCGACTACCTCGCGTCGGAGATCACGGGCTATCTCTCGAAGATCAACACGGTGGCGATGCCCGCGCAGGTGTCCCAGTATATGGGCTGCGCGTTCCATGTCATCAACGACCTGGAGCAGATCGGCGACCACGCGGTCAAGATCCTGGACCAGACCGAGAAATGCGTGGAGAACGGAATGGTTTACACGGAGGCGGCGCGGGAAGAGCTCGGGGAGATCTATCAGCGCGTGAGGGAGCTTTTGGACGACGCGCTGCGGCTGTTCCATGACCAGATGCCGCTCACGCCGGAGATCTGGCTGGATCTGCGCAAGCAGGAGCGCAAGATCATCAAGCGCGTGACAAAGTCGCAGTCGAACCACATGGAGCGCCTGCAGCGCAAGGAATGCACGTTTGAACAGGGGCTGACCTTTGTGGAGGTGCTCAACAGCTACCTGCGCATCGTGAACCACGCGATCAACATCGCGGAGGCGATCGGCGGCGACATGACAGCGGCTTATTCCAGGATCGAACAGATCTGAAATAATAATGCTTGCTTTTTTTCCGCATCAGTGATAGAATTTTTAATGAAATTTTTAGAAATTTTGCTTTTTGTTTAGATTCAGCACAGAACAAAGGGGTTTGCTGCGGAACCATGTGGTCGGCGCCCCTGCGGCACCGGTTTTTTTGTGCTTTTTTTATGGGGTGAAAAATTTGCCGCGTTAAATGGGCAAAGTTTCCGGGCGAATCAGGGCACCCCGTAAGTCAGATCCCTGCGGGATAGGGTTTATAAGGTTTGAGGTGAGGAGACATGGCGCTGGCGCAGAGCCGTGAAGAGATTCTGGAAAAGCTGCTCGACAGCTACGAGGCGTATTTCGACGTCGAGCGGGTCGACGACCCGCCGAAGGGACTTCCGCTTGCGGCGACCTGCCGGTTCTATGTACACTCGGAGAAGTACGTGCTGATCAAAAAGGCGAAACTGTGGGAGGCGGACAGCAACGAGTTTGTCTATCTTTTCTCCGTTCCGCAGCTGACCGAAGAGATTTACGAGACCTGCAAGTCATATGCATATGAGGAAGGCATGAAACTGATCGACCCGAAACCGGGGCATATGTACAGCTACATCACGGCGGTCTTTGTCTGTGACAGCTGCACGCCGGAGGCAAAGCGGGCGCTCAAAAAATGCAGGGTATACA
>CANQYP010000089.1 GCA_947628045.1 uncultured Lachnospiraceae bacterium
TACCGGGAGATCCAGCAGATCGTCTACTGGTTTGTCAGCGATTACGCGGAACTGTTCGCGGCGTACCGGACGCGCTCCGCGATCGACCCGGAGCTGGATTTTGCGGTGCGGATCGTCATGGACTCGGATCTGAACGACCTGCGCTATCTCTATCGCTACGGGGAATATGTGTCGGACAATGAGCGGAAGACCGCGGAGTACCTGAACCGTCTCTCCGAAACGGAGATCGCGGCGATGGCGGATACCTTCACGGAGGGGTACCGCATCGGCTTTGTGGCGGGAGGCAAGGATCTCTCGATCAAGAAGACGGTCAATATCCGCTACCACCTCGGGTTTGAGCGCATGATCCGCGCGGCGATCCGAAATTTTGAGAAGATGGGGCTGCGCCCGGTCATCTATCGGGCGGCGGTCAGCACGATCAACAAGTCGCAGCACCAGCGCATCGGCTACACCGGCGCGGCGGCGAACCTGCAGTACGATTACGACCACCGGGCGGACAACGCGATCTATCTGGACAGGCGGTTCATGGAGCGCAAGCTCGGGGTGCTGCGAAACTCTTACGAGACATACCGGGAGCTCGCGAAGGAGCACGCGGGTCCGGCGGTCCTCGAGGTGTTCGGGGAGACGCCCTTCGTGCCGGAGGCGAAACCGGAGGCATATCATCTGTCTGAGAAACAGCAGAAACTTATGACGGAGCTGCGCAATGAGCTGACGCAGCTTTCCGACCGCTACATTCCGGGCAAGGAGCGCAGCTTTACGATCATCGCGTTCCCGGTGCCGGAGATCGGACCGCAGTTTGAGGAGATCTTCCGCGAGACGGTTCGCATCAATACGCTCGACTACAAGCTCTATCAGGGGATTCAGCAGGTGCTGATCGACGCGCTCGACCAGGGCGAGGCGGTCCATATCAAGGGAAAAGACGGCAACCGCACCGACCTGATGGTGGCGCTGACGACGCTGTCGGACCCGAAGAAGGAGACGCTGTTTGAGAACTGTGTGGCGGACGTCAACATTCCGGTCGGGGAGGTCTTCACCTCGCCGCGGCTCGTGGGGACGAACGGTGTGCTGCACGTCAGGCAGGTCTATCTGGGCGAGCTCAAATACGTGGACCTGGAAGTGAAGTTCAAGGATGGTTTGGTGAAGGATTACCACTGTGCGAATTTTCCGACTGAGGAGGAGAACCGCAATTATTTCAAGGAAAACGTCCTGTTCCACCACGAGACGCTGCCGATGGGAGAGTTTGCGATCGGCACGAACACGACCGCCTATGTGATGGCGGAGAAATACCAGATCGCGGATAAGCTGCCGATCCTGATCGCGGAGAAAATGGGACCGCATTTCGCGCTCGGCGACACCTGTTACAGCTGGGAGGAGGACACGATGACGTACAACGCGGACGGCAAGGCGATCATCGCCCGGGACAATGAGATCTCCCTTCTTCGGAAGGAGGATCCGTCGAAGGCGTATTTCGGCTGCCACACCGACATCACGATCCCGTACGAGGAGATCGGGTACATCGAGGTCGTTTGTGCGGACGGGCGGAGGATCACGCTTTTGCGGGACGGGCGTTTCGTGCTGCCGGGGACAGAAAAATTGAACGAGCCGTTTGAGGAGAAAGGCATTGACAAGGCGGAGTGTAATGGGTTAAATTTATAAGCGTGAATTGCAATCATAAACAGGAAGAAGAGGAGCGGATACGATGGCGAAGGTAGGCATTGTGATGGGCAGCGATTCGGATATGCCCGTGATGAGCAAGGCGGCGGATATGCTGGAGAAATTCGGGATCGAGTATGAGATGCGGATCATCTCGGCGCACCGGGAGCCGGACGTGTTCTTCGAGTACGCGAAGACAGCGGAGGAAAAAGGGTTCAAGGTGATCATCGCGGGAGCGGGCATGGCGGCGCATCTGCCGGGCATGTGCGCGGCGATCTTCCCGATGCCGGTCATCGGGATCCCGATGCACACGACCTCGCTCGGCGGCAGAGATTCCCTGTACTCGATCGTGCAGATGCCGAGCGGCATTCCCGTGGCGACCGTGGCGATCAATGGCGGGGCGAACGCGGGGCTTTTGGCGGCGAAGATCCTTGCCACTTCGGATCCGGAGCTGCTCGCGAAGGTGAAGGCTTACGCGCAGGAGCTGAAGGGGCAGGTCGAGGCGAAGGACGAGAGACTGCAGCAGGTGGGATATAAGAACTATTCGCAAAAGTGATATTCACAATAACGCGCAGACCGGGAGGATTGTATGGACTATAAGAAGGCAGGAGTAGATATTGAGGCAGGCTACAGATCCGTGGAGCTCATGAAGGAGCATGTGAAACGGACGATGCGCCCGGAGGTGCTCGGCGGCATCGGCGGATTTTCCGGGGCGTTCTCGATGGAGGCGATTCGGAATATGGAAAAGCCGACGCTCGTGTCCGGGACGGACGGCGTCGGGACGAAACTGAAACTCGCGTTTCTGCTGGACAAGCATGACACGATCGGTATTGACTGTGTGGCGATGTGTGTGAACGACATTGCGTGCGCGGGCGCGGAGCCGCTGTTCTTCCTCGACTATATCGCGTGCGGGAAGAATTACCCGGAGAAGATCGCGGCGATCGTCGGCGGCGTGGCGGAGGGCTGCGTTCAGGCGGGCGCGGCGCTGATCGGCGGCGAGACGGCGGAGCATCCGGGCATGATGCCGGAGGACGAGTACGACCTTGCGGGGTTCGCGGTCGGCGTCGTGGACGAGAAGGACCTGATCACGGGGAAAGACCTGAGACCGGGCGACGTGCTGCTCGGGATCGCGTCCACGGGCGTGCACAGCAATGGATTTTCCCTCATCCGCAAGGTGTTCCCGATGGAGCGCGAGGCGCTGAACGAATATTTTGAGGAGCTCGGGACGACGCTCGGCGAGGCGCTTTTGACCCCGACCAGGATCTATGTGAAGGCGTTGCGCAGCGTGAAGGAGGCGGGCGTATGCGTCAAGGCATGCAGCCACATCACGGGCGGCGGTTTCTATGAGAACGTGCCGCGGATGCTCCCGGACGGCGTGCGCGCCGTGATCAAGAAGGACAGCTATCCGGTCCCGGCGATCTTCCGCATGCTCGCGCAGCGGGGGGACATCGCCGAGGAGATGATGTACAATACTTACAATATGGGAATCGGCATGGTGGTTGCAGTCGCGCCGGAGGAGGTCGTGACGGCGGTCGCGGCGATCGAGGCGGCGGGCGACACCGTGTACCAGATCGGCGGCATCGAGGCAGGCAAAAAGGGAGTGGTCTTATGCTGAAACTCGCGGTGATGGTGTCGGGCGGCGGCACGAACCTGCAGGCGATCCTTGACGCGATCGCGGACGGGAGCGTCACGAACGCGCAGGTCGTCCGCGTCGTCAGCAACAGCAGCAAGGCTTATGCGCTCGAGCGCGCGAAGAAGGCGGGGATCCCGACCGTGTGCGTCACGCGCAAGGCTTACCCGCAGCCGGAGGAGTTCGACCGGGCATTGCTTAAGGCGCTCCAGGAGTCCGGGGCGGAGCTCGTCGTGCTGGCGGGCTGTCTGGTCGTGCTCCCGCAGAGCGTGATCGACGCGTTTCCAAACCGCATCATCAATATTCACCCGGCGCTGATCCCGGCGTTTTGCGGCAAAGGCTACTATGGGCTGGCGGTGCACGAGGCTGTGCTGGCGCGCGGCGTAAAGCTGACCGGGGCTACGGTGCATTTCGCGGACGGCGGCACGGACACGGGACCGATCATTCTGCAGAAGGCGGTGGAGGTCTGTGAGGGCGACACGCCGGAGATCCTGCAGCGCAGGGTGATGGAGCAGGCGGAATGGGTGCTCCTGCCGAAGGCGATCGACCTGATCGCGAATGGGCGAGTGAAAGTGGAAGACGGGAAAGTTTACATACAATGAAAGCCCGGTCTCCATGCAGAAACGGGTGGCAAGTTCACTTGCCAGTCCGATTATGCATGAAAGACGCTAACCTGTATGGCTTTCATAGACGAAAAACATGGAGGAAAACAGTATGAAGGTTCTGATCGTAGGCAGCGGCGGGCGCGAGCACGCGATCGCGTGGAAGGTGGCGCAGAGCCCGAAGGTGGACAAGATCTACTGCGCGCCGGGCAACGCGGGCATCGCGGAGTACGCCGAGTGCGTGGACATCAAGGCGATGGAGTTTGAGAAACTTGCCGCGTTCGCGAAGGAACATGCGGTCGATCTCACGGTCATCGGCATGGATGATCCGCTCGTGGGCGGTGTCGTCGACGTGTTCGAGGCGCAGGGGCTGCGGGTGTTCGGTCCGAGGAAGAATGCGGCGATCCTCGAGGGCTCGAAGGCGTTCTCGAAGGATCTGATGAAGAAATATCACATTCCGACCGCTGCGTACGAGAATTTCACGGACGCGCAGGCGGCGCTGGATTATCTGAAGACGGCGAAGTTCCCGATCGTGCTCAAGGCGGACGGGCTGGCGCTCGGCAAGGGCGTGCTGATCTGTAATACGCCGGCGGAGGCGGAGGCGGGCGTCCGGGAGATCATGACGGACAAGAAGTTCGGGGACGCCGGGAACTGCATGGTCATCGAGGAGTTCATGACCGGACGGGAGGTGTCGGTGCTCAGCTATGTGGACGGGAAGACGATCAAGCCGATGACCTCCGCGCAGGATCACAAGCGCGCGCTCGACGGGGACGCCGGGCTGAACACGGGCGGCATGGGGACGTTTTCGCCGAGCCCGTTTTACACAGAGGAGATCGACGCATACTGCAGGAAATACATCTATCAGCCGACGGTCGACGCGATGGCGGCGGAGGGACGCCCCTTCAAGGGCATCATCTTCTTCGGGCTGATGCTGACGGCGGACGGACCGAAGGTGCTGGAGTACAATGCGCGTTTCGGTGACCCGGAGGCGCAGGTCGTGCTCCCGCGGATGAAGACCGACATCATAGACGTGTTCGAGGCGTGCATCGACGGCACGCTGGATCAGGTCGACCTGGAGTTCGAGGACAACGCGGCGGTCTGCGTCGTGCTCGCGTCGCAGGGCTATCCGGTGAGCTACCAGAAGGGCTACCCGATCAAGGGGCTGGAGGCGTTCAAGGATAAGGAAGGCTATTATGTGTTCCATGCGGGCACCGCGAGGCGCGGCGACGACATCGTGACGAACGGCGGGCGCGTGCTCGGCGTGACGGCGACGGGAGCCGACCTGAAGGAGGCGCGGAAAAACGCGTACGAGGCGGCGGGCTGGATCTCGTTTGAGAACAAATACTGCAGGAGCGACATCGGCAAGGCGATCGACGAGGCGGAATGACAGAGAACGGAAATATGGGTTCAGTAAGGGGTGCGAAGACAATGAGAAAGCAAAGTTACAAATGGAAGGCGATGATCCTGCTGGTGTTTGCGCTGACATGGGTCGGCGCGATCAGCGCGATGGCGGGCGAGGGCTCAAACGACAATTCGCTTGCCGATCTGGGGATCCTGACCGAGGGGGCTGAGGTCTTCCCTGAGTTTACCTACGGCGTGACCGAATATGAGGTGCGCGTTCCGGCGGGAACGACGCAGCTGCAGCTGGATCCGGTCCCGACGAACGGGAACGCGTGGATCGTGGACATCACGGGGACGGAGCTGGTGGACGGCGAGGCGAACGTGGAGATCACGGTGGAAGCGGAGAACGGGGAGCGTTATCCGTATCATCTGCACGTGACGGAGGTCGGCAGCCAGGTCGACGCGCCGGCGCAGACGGAGCCCGTCCCGGAGACGGAGCCGGTTCCGGAGACAGAGCCTGAGACCGAGGATCCGAGATATGTCAAGGTGGACCGGACGGCGCTGCAGGAGGCGGAGAACACGATCGGCGCGCTGAAGGACGAGACCAGGAGCTACCGCGACCGTTCGACGATGCTGATGCGTCTCCTGTACGGAATGATCGCGTTCAGCGTGATACTTCTGTTCATCGTGATCAACCTTCTCCTGAAGAAGAAAGACCTCAAGGAGGAGCTGCAGGAGTACAGGAGCTACGGCTATCCGCAGCAGGAGCGTGAGCAGCCGCCGCAGCCGCAGCAGACATACCGCCAGGAAATGACGGCGCAGTGGGACGATCCGGGGACGGTGCCAAAGCCGCAGAAGGCGAAAAAGAAAGCAAGACAGATGCCGGAGTACCAGGAGCCGCAGCAGCAGGCGCCCCGTCACGTGCCACAGGAGGGGAAAAAGACGGAGAACGTGGAAATCACCATGGTTGATCTGTAAACAACGTTTTCACAGGACTGACGTGCGATCGTTTCCGCGCCAGTCCTTTCTGTTTTCACAGGAAGATTTTTCGATTGACAGAATCCATTATCTGTTATATAGTACATACCACAAGACAATGAACGCGAAAATACAAAGGAGGAAGATCATATGTTGATAGAGATAGACTTTCAGAGCGAAGAGGCGCTTTACATGCAGCTGCGGAACCAGATCGTTCTCGGGATCGCGACGTCCATGCTCCGCGAGGGCGACCCGCTCCCGTCGGTGCGTCAGCTTGCGGGCGACATCGGGATCAATATGCACACGGTGAACAAGGCGTACTCTGTGCTGCGGCAGGAGGGTTTCGTGACGATCGACCGCAGGAGAGGTGCGGTCGTGGCGGTGGACACCAACAAGCTGCAGGCGGCAGCCGAGACGAAGGAGCAGCTCCGCGTGCTTTTGGCGAAGGCGATCTGCAAGAACATCTCGCGCGCGGAGATCTGCGAGATGGTCGACGAAATCTATGATGAATACAGGGACTATGGGAAACAGGAGGACAATTGATGCAGGATAATTTTACCAGGAACGCGGTGCAGGCGCAGAAACTGGCGGTCAAAGCCGCCGCGGGCTGCGGGCACAGCTATGTGGGCTCCGAACATCTTCTGATCGGACTTCTGCAGGAGCCGGAGGGGACGGCGGGAGCGGTTCTCCGGGCGCACCATGTGGAGGAGGAGAAACTGAGGGAGCTGATCGACCGCCTGATCGCGCCGGATGAGAGCGTGCTCTCGGCGCGGGAGGAGGGCTGGACGCCGCGCGCGCAGGAGATCCTGCGGGAGAGCATGGAGATGGCGCAGTTCCTCGGGAGCGAGGAGACGGGGACGGAGCATATGCTCCTGGCGATCCTTCAGGACGTCGAGTGCGTGGCGGCGCGGCTGCTGCACACGCTCGGCGTGAACCTTCAGAAACTCTACCAGGACCTTGCCACGGTAATGGCGATCCCGGAGGAGAAATACAAGGAGCTTGCGCGCGGGTTCGGCGCGGACGGCGGGTCTTCCGCCACCCCGATGCTGGACCAGTACAGCCGGGACCTGACGGAGCTGGCTGCCGCGCACCGTCTGGACGTGACGGTCGGCAGACAGCAGGAGACGGAGCGGATCATTCAGATCCTCAGCAGACGGACGAAGAACAATCCCTGCCTGATCGGCGAGCCGGGCGTCGGCAAGACCGCGATCGTGGAGGGGCTTGCCCAGCGTGTCGTGGCGGAGCAGGTGCCGGAGCCGATGCGCGGCAAGCGCGTCGTGACGCTGGACATGGCGGGAATGGTCGCGGGTTCGAAGTACCGCGGCGAGTTTGAGGAGCGCATCAAGCGCATCATCCGCGAGGTCGTGGACAGCGGCGAGGTGCTGCTTTTTGTGGACGAGCTGCACACGATCATCGGCGCGGGCGGCGCGGAGGGCGCGCTTGACGCGTCCAACATTCTGAAACCGTCCCTGGCGCGCGGGGAGCTCCAGCTGATCGGCGCAACGACGGTCGAGGAATACCGCAAATACATTGAGAAGGATCCGGCGCTGGAGCGCAGGTTCCAGCCGGTGCATGTGGAGGAGCCTTCCGAGCAGGAGACGGAGGAGATCCTGCGCGGACTGCGCCCAATCTACGAGCGCCATCACGGCGTACAGATCACGGACGAGGCGATCGAGGCGGCTGTGCAGCTGTCCAAGCGCTATATCAACGACCGTTTCCTCCCGGACAAGGCGATCGACCTGATCGACGAGGCGTCCGCGCGCAGGCAGCTCGGCTATTACAGCGGGTCGGGGCGCGCGACAGAGCTCCAGGAGCAGTATGACGCGCTGCTCGCCGACCGGGAAAACGCGCTGAAGGAGGGACGTCTGGAGGACGCGAAGGAGCTGAACCAGAAGAAAGAGACGCTTGGGCTCAAGCTGGAACGCGAGAAGAAACGGCTGCGCGCGAGGCAGAAAGGGCACGCCTCATCGGTGACGGCGGAGGACATCGAGCAGATCGTCTCCATCTGGACGAAGATCCCGGTGCAGAAACTGGCGGATCGGGAGGGGAAAAAGCTCCTGAAACTGGATCAGCTTTTGCATCATCGGGTGATCGGGCAGGAAGAGGCGGTGCAGGCGGTCGCGCGGGCGATCCGCAGGAGCCGCGCCGGGCTGAAGGATCCGAACCGCCCGATCGGGTCGTTTCTTTTCCTGGGACCGACCGGCGTCGGCAAGACGGAGCTCTCCAAGGCGCTTGCGGACGTCGTCTTCGGCAGCGAGCAGTCGATGATCCGTGTGGATATGTCGGAGTATATGGAAAAGCACAGCGTGTCCCGCCTGGTCGGTTCGCCGCCCGGATACGTGGGCTATGACGAGGGCGGGCAGCTCAGTGAGAAGGTGCGCCGCAACCCGTATTCGGTCGTCCTGTTCGATGAGATCGAGAAGGCTCATCCGGACGTGTTTAATATTCTGCTCCAGGTGCTGGACGAGGGACATATCACGGACGGACAGGGGCGGAAGATCGATTTCAAGAACACGATCCTGATCATGACCTCGAATGCCGGAGCGCAGTCGATCGTCGCGCCGAAACACCTCGGGTTTGGCGCGGGGAACGACGAGAAGAAGAACTACGAGACGATGAAGTCCAGCGTGCTCGAGGAGGTGCGCAGGATCTTCCGACCGGAGTTTCTGAACCGCATCGACGAGACGATCGTGTTCCACGCGCTGACGGAGGCGGACGTCCGGGACATCGCGGGTCTTCTGCTTGCCGGGCTGGCGAAACGCTGCAGGGAGCAGATGGGGCTCGAGCTGAAGTTCAGCCCTGCGGTGCGGCAGTATATCGCGAAGGAAGGGTTCGACGCGAAGTACGGGGCAAGGCCGCTGCGCCGCGCGGTCCAGAGCAAGATCGAGGATCTGCTGGCGGAGGAGATCCTTGCCGGGAAGGTGAAATCAGGAGACCGCGTGCGCGTTTCGTGCAGGAACGGAAAGATTTTATTTTCTGTTTAAGGGTGTGGAATTCCGCGGACGAGTATGGTAAACTAAAAAAGATACGATAGAAAAATCAGGAGGGCATTGCAATGTCAGGGATCAAAGAGCTTATACGCACAGAAACAGACGGAACGCTGAGCTTTGGGGATTACGAGCTCGCAGAGAAACAGAAACGCTCGGACTACGAGCACGACGGCGATCTGTACAAGGTGAAGACCTTTGCGGATATCACAAAGCTGGAGCGCAACGGCATGTTTGTCTATGAGTCTGTTCCGGGGACCGCTGTGTACAATTTCCGCGAGACGGAGAACGGGGTTTCCTTCCAGGTGGAGGGGACGAAGGACACGCAGATCATTCTCGGGCTGGAGGAAGAGGCGGAGTATAAGATTTATATCAACGATACAAACATCGGCACGATGAAGACGAATATGGGAGGCAAGCTCGTGCTCAGCGTGGAGGCGGGAACGGCAGGGAGTATCCCGGTAAAGGTCGTGAAACTCTAAATGGCGAAAATGAAATCCGTGTTCTTCTGCCAGAACTGTGGGTTCGAGTCCTCGAAGTGGATGGGGCAGTGCCCGGGCTGTAAGGAGTGGAACACGTTTGCGGAAGAACCGAAACTGACGGTCAAGAAGACAACGGCAAATGCTGCGCGGCGTGAGGCTGCGCAGCCTCTTGCGCTGTCCCAGATCGAGATGGGCGCGACTGCGCGGATGACGACCGGCATCGGGGAGCTGGACCGCGTGCTGGGCGGCGGCATCGTGCAGGGATCGCTGGTCCTGGTGGGCGGAGATCCCGGCATCGGAAAGTCCACGCTGCTCTTGCAGGTGTGCCGCAACCTGTCTCTCGACGGCAAGCGTATCCTCTACATATCCGGGGAGGAATCCCTGCAGCAGATTCGGATGCGTGCCGACCGCATGGGGGAGTTCACGGAACAGCTGATGTTCCTGTGCGAGACGAACCTCGAGGATATCCGCGAGGCGATCGCGAAGACCGCCCCGGAGGTCGTGATCATCGACTCGATCCAGACTATGTACAATGAGAATGTCAGTTCGGCTCCGGGCAGCGTCTCGCAGGTGCGGGAGTCCACGGGCGTCCTGCTGCAGATCGCGAAAGGCATGAACATCTCGATCTTCATCGTCGGGCATGTGACGAAGGAGGGCGTCGTGGCAGGGCCGCGTGTGCTCGAACACATGGTGGACACGGTGCTCTACTTTGAAGGCGACCGGCATGCGGCATACCGCGTGCTGCGCGGCGTGAAGAACCGCTTCGGCTCCACCAATGAGATCGGCGTGTTTGAGATGCGCGAGAGCGGGCTTAAGGAGGTGCCGAACCCCTCGGAGTATATGCTGGAGGGCAAGCCGGAGGGC
>CANQYP010000090.1 GCA_947628045.1 uncultured Lachnospiraceae bacterium
AAGAAATACGGCGCGATCGTCGGCTCCGGCGGACTGGTCGTCATGGATGAGCACACCTGCATGGTCGAGGTGGCGCGTTTCTTCATGAGTTTCACACAGAGAGAATCCTGCGGAAAATGCGTGCCGTGCCGCGAGGGCACAAAGCGCATGCTGGAGATCCTCGAGAAGATCGTCGCCGGCAAGGGCGCGTTGGAGGATCTCGATCGCCTGGAGGAGCTGGGCGAGATGGTGAAGAACATGGCGCTGTGCGGGCTCGGCAAGAGCGCGCCGCTGCCGGTGCTCTCCACGCTGCGCCTGTTCCGCCACGAGTATGAGGAGCATATCGTCGACCACAAGTGCCGCGCGAAGGTCTGCCAGGCGATGAAGACCTATGTGATTGATCCGGAGACCTGTAAGGGCTGCTCGAAGTGTGCGAAGAACTGCCCGGTGGGCGCGATCACGGGCGAGCTCAAGAAACCGTTCACGATCGATCCGCAGAAGTGTATTCACTGCGGCGCATGTAAGGAGAACTGCGCGTTTGGCGCGGTCCGCATAGAGGACTAGGAGGAGGTGACGATATGGGAGTAATGACAATTGACGGTAGAAAAGTGAGCTTTACCAATGAGAGAAATGTGCTGACGATCATCCGCAAGGCGGGGATCGACATTCCGACACTCTGTTACAATCCGGAGCTCTCCATAGTCGGAGACTGCCGCCTGTGTACCTGTGAGGACGACCGCGGGCGTATGTTTGCCACCTGCTCCGAGGAGCCGAGGGACGGCATGGTGATCTTCACCAACACGGCGAGGCTGAGGAAATACCGGAAGATGATCGTGGAGCTTTTGCTGGCGGCGCACCACCGCGACTGTACGACCTGCGTGCGCAACGGCGAGTGCAGCCTTCAGAAACTGGCGAAACGGTTTAGCGTCATGGAGGTCAGCTACGACAATTACAAGGAGATGCATCCTCTGGACATGAGTTCTCCGTCCATCGTGCGTGATCCGAACAAGTGCACGCTCTGCGGCAACTGTGTGCGTGTCTGCTCGGAGCTGCAGGGCGTAGGAGCCCTGGATTTCGCGTACCGCGGAGCGGAGGCGATGGTGATCCCGGCGTTCAACAAGACGATGGCGGAGACGGACTGCGTGAACTGCGGTCAGTGCCGCGTGCACTGCCCGACGGGTGCGATCAGCATCCACCACAACCGCACCGAGGTCTGGGATGTGCTGTACGATCCGAACGTCCGCGTGGTGGCGCAGGTTGCCCCTGCCGTACGCGTAGCCATCGGCAAAGAGTTCGGTTTCCCGAACGGCGAGAGCGTGATGGGGAAGATCGTGAACGCGCTGCACCGCATGGGCTTTGACGAGGTGTACGACACGACCTTCAGCGCCGACCTGACGATCATGGAGGAGAGCGCGGAGTTCCTTGAGCGCATCTCGAAGGGCGAGAAACTTCCGCTTTTGACTTCTTGCTGCCCGGCGTGGGTGAAGTTTGTGAAGGATCAGTATCCGGAATTTTTGGACAATGTCTCGACCTGCCGTTCCCCGCAGGGGATGATGTCGGCGGTCGTAAAGGAATACTATCGTGATCCGGCACACAATCCGGACGGACGCAAGACGGTGATGGTGTCGATCATGCCGTGTACGGCGAAGAAGATGGAGGCGAAACGCCCGAACAGTTTCACGGAGGGCGAGCAGGATACGGACTATGTGCTGACGACGGTGGAGCTGATCGATATGATCCAGACGACGGGCATCGACTTCGCGAACCTGGATCCGGAGTCGGCTGACGTGCCGTTCGGTTTCGGCTCCGGCGGCGGCGTGATCTTCGGCGTGACCGGCGGCGTGACTGAGGCGGTGATCCGTCGGCTGATACCGGGGCACGACAAGCTGACGCTCCAGAACATCGCGGAGTGCGGCGTGCGCCAGGACGGGTTCATCCGTGAATTCTCCGTTCCGTACAACGGCATGGACGTGAAGATCTGTGTGGCGAGCGGGCTTGCGCACGCGCGTACGATCCTCGACCAGGTCAAGAGTGGGGAGAAGGAGTACCACCTGATTGAGATCATGGCTTGCCGCAAGGGCTGTATCATGGGCGGCGGTCAGCCGTACACCTTCGGCGAGGACAGCAAGGACGCCCGGACGGCGGGGATCTACCGCGCGGACAGCGAGGCGGTCATCAAGAAGTGCAACGAGAACCCGATGATCACAGCGCTCTACGATGGTCTCCTGAAGGGCAAGGAGCACAAGCTGCTGCACAACGAGGGATATTGAGGATGTGGCTGCCCTTGCAGCCAGCAGAAGGTCTGCCGCAGAGAGATTCGCGGTGGAAATAAGCTCAAAGGGAATGATTGCAGATGAAACGACTGCAATCGGAATAGCAGAATAAGAAAAACTCTGCGGAGGATGAGAAACTTGCATTCTCTGCAGGGTTTTGTTATGCAGATGATAAATAGATTCCACCATTACGAAAGCTGTTGTCTGCTGCGTAATGCCGGATGAATAACTGCGCAGCTGCAGGATAAGAAGATGCTCGGAGGCGGGACAGCGATATTTATTGCTCCGCCGGAGTTTCCGCCGCGGCCGTGTAGTCCATGATCTGTTTCAGCTCGTTGATCATCTCCTCGTCCTTGAGGCTGAACTTGATCTCCACGCGCCTTGAGGCGTCCATGTTGATCTGCCCGTTCTCATCGTAGACAGGATTGCTCATCGAGTGACCGTTCGCGGTGAGCTTTTCGCGCAGGGCGGTGAGCTCGTCCGCGCTCAGGAACGAATCGGCGCTGCCGAACAGGTAATTGGCGACGGCAAGCGCGCGCTCCTGCGAGAGCTGGAGGTTGTAGAGGTAGTCGCCGCTCGTGTCGGTGTAGCCGTCGATGCGGACCTCGGCAAGGTAATCCTGGTACTTCTCGTTGACGAGCACCTTGCAGTAGACCGGGAGCACCTGGCTGAGCATGACGTTTCCTTCCTCGGTCAGCACGCTCTCGTTGTGGGCGAAGAGCACGTTGGAATCGAGCGCGATCGAGCCGTCCGCCTCATCGATCGTGACGCCTAAGTTGTTCTGGTCAAACTCCTGTTTCAGGTCTGCGATCAGATCCGCCTTGATGCCGATGATCTGCTCGATCTTTTGCTGCTGCTGCGCCATCAGCGTCTCCTGCTCGTCGAGTGCTGCCTGCTGCTGGAGCATGAGCGAATTCTGTTTCTCCAGCTCCGACTGCTGGGAGAGTACCAGCGCCGCCTGCGCGTCCAGATCCTGCTGCTGCTGGGCGACGAGCGCCGCCTGTTCGTCGAGGTCCGCCTGCTGCTGGGTGAGCAATGCGCTCTGTTCATCGAGCAGCCCCTGCCGCTCGTCGAGCTGCGCCTGGAGCTGATCCTGCGTGAGCTGGTGCTGCGCCTCCTCGGCAAGCCGCTCCTGATAGTTTTTCTGCGCCTGCATGAAGGAGATGCACATGACCAGGACGAACAGCAGCAGAAGACCAGCCATCATATCGGAATAGGAACGCCAGATGTTGTGACGTTCATAATTTTTCTTTCGTTTCGTATACATAAATCTGCCCTCACTTTATGACGGTTGTCCGGAAAGCCAAAAGCTGCGAGTGACCGTTTACTTTTTGCGGCGCCCGCGGAACAGACGCGGTCCGGCAAGCTGTTCCTCGAGGCTGTCGAGTTTCTTCAGCGTGAGCTCGAGAAGTTCGCTTGTGTCAGGATTTTCCCCGGCGAGCGCCTGTGCGATCTCGGCGTCCTGCTGGCGTTTCTGGATGTCCTGCAGTCTGCCGGAGATCGATCCGAGCTCCTGCAGCATCTCGCGCGAGGACTGCACCGGACCCATCTGGGCGATCTCGTCGGAATAGCTCTGCAAAGCCTGGCTGTTCTTCTCCCAGACCTCGGAGAATTTCTCGATCGACTCATACATGAAACGAATGTAATCCTGGTAGGTCGACTTCTGCTCCTGATTGATGCGCAGCGCCTCACGCTGCGCCTGCGCGAGCTGGTCGAGCGCCTGCGAATTGTAATCGCCGGTGCGCGACAGATCCTCCTGCAGGGAGGAGAACGCCTGCTGCATGCGCGAGATGGAGCGGTCCATGAAGTCCATGTAGCTGCCCTGCGCTTTCTCCAGCTCGGAGACGCTCTTGCCGATGCGGGAGAAATCCTCCGCGAGATCCTGGCGCATCTGGCTCATCACAGTCTCGCACACCTGCGTCATCACCTGTGCCTGGCTGCGGGTGAACGTATCGACGATGCGGTCGATCCCGCTCGTCATGCGCCCGAAGGCGGGCGTGATGACCTGCTCGAAACTCTTGGTCATCTGCTCGACGAAGATGCCGGTCAGCTCCTGCGTCATCTCTTCGCGGTCCTTCTGCGTGGAGAGCAGACGGGAGAGCGAGTCGATCTCGTACGGCGGGCGGACATTCAGATAATAGGTGTCCAGAAATTCGTCCGTCAGCGCGGAGAGGTTCGCCAGCTCGCTGCGCAGGTCGAATGAATAGGCGAGCGAGAGCGAGATGCCGTAGATCGAGGTGATGAAGGCGACCTTGATGCCGTTGATGAGAGGCGTCACGGAGCCCGCCATCTGCTCGTAGCCGGACGGGTCGAATTCGCGCAGTCCCATCACAAGGCCGACGAACGTGCCGAGGATGCCCAGGCTCGTCAGGATATCCGGGATCAGCTCTAGGATCCCGCGGCGCACATAGTTCTCGATCACTTCCTCGTTGATGAAATTGCGTATGTCACAGGAAGTATCCGGGTTGCGCTTTGCCATATTGCGATACTGCTGATAGCAGTCGTCGAGAAAGCGGTTCTGGAACAGCGGAAAGCCGTTCGCGAGCGAGGCGCCGCCTTCGCTTGCCTCCCGGATCGCGCGGATTCCGTGGCGGAGCCCCTTGCAGACCTGCATGATCCGACAGATGCCGAACGACACCGCCGCGACGACCATCAGCAGCATGACGCCGAGAAAGATGAGATTGAGCGTGATCGTGCTCTGATCGACGTCCCGGCTGATGAACGTGATGAACGCGCAGACGCCGATGGAAAGCACGGCGGCAAGAACAGAAATAACTCTTCGGATGTACAATTGAATTCCCCCTTATCCCTTACAGTAGTTTCGTCACGGCAGCAGCCGCAGCGGCATATGCTGCACGGTTCTGTATACTCATTATATACCCATACAAATTCATTATAGGAAATATTGGGGGTTGAGTAAAGTGTTTTTGAAAAGTTTAAGAAAGTTTAAGAAAAAAGTTAGTAGTTGACGTGGGCGGAAAATGCAGTAAAATAAAACAAGGTACGTTTCCGGGAAGACGGAGACGCAGTTGGATGCGCAAAAGGCGGGAACCGGAGAGGGACATCAGAATGCGGGAGGATGAGACTGTGGATTATGCGAAGGAATCACTGAGGCTCCATTATGAGTGGAAGGGGAAACTGGAGATGACCGCGCGGGCGTCCGTGGGGGATCGGGAGGCGCTGTCGCTCGCGTACACGCCGGGCGTCGCGCAGCCGTGCCTGGAGATCCAGAAGGACATCGGAAAGAGCTATGAGCTGACGCGCCGCTGGAACACGGTGGCGGTCGTGACGGACGGGACGGCGGTCCTGGGGCTCGGCGACATCGGTCCGGAGGCGGGCATGCCCGTGATGGAGGGCAAGTGCGTGCTGTTCAAGGAGTTCGGGGGCGTCGACGCGATCCCGCTGTGCGTGCGCAGCAAGGACGTCGATGAGATCGTCAACACGGTGGCGCTACTCGCGGGCAGCTTTGGCGGCGTGAACCTGGAGGACATCAGCGCGCCGAGGTGCTTTGCGATCGAGCAGAAACTGAAGGAGCGCTGCGATATCCCGATCTTCCATGACGACCAGCATGGCACGGCGGTCATCACGCTGGCGGGGCTGATCAACGCGCTGAAACTCGTGAAAAAGGACATTGGCGACGTGAAGATCGTGACGAGCGGCGCGGGCGCGGCAGGGATCGCGATCATCCGTCTGCTGATGAGCATGGGTCTGAAGAACGTCGTCATGACAGACCGCGCGGGCGCGATCTATGAAGGGCGCGAGGGGCTGAACCCGATCAAGCAGGAGATGGCGAAGATCACGAACCGGAACCAAGAGAAGGGGACGCTTGCCGAGGTGATCCGGGGCGCGGATGTGTTCATCGGCGTGTCGGCGCCCGGGACGCTCACGAAGGAGATGGTGCGGTCAATGGCGAAGGATCCGATCATCTTCGCGTGCGCGAACCCGACCCCCGAGATCGACCCGGCGGAGGCGAAGGCGGGCGGGGCGGCGGTGGTGTCCACCGGGCGCAGCGATTACCCGAACCAGGTCAACAACGTCCTGGCGTTCCCGGGTATTTTCCGCGGGGCGCTGGATGTGCGCGCCTCCGACATCAACGACGAGATGAAGGTCGCGGCGGCATACGCGCTTGCGGCTCTGGTCGGAGACGACGAGCTGAACGCGGACTATATCCTGCCGGCGGCGTTCGACCCGCGCGTGAAGGACGCGGTGGCACAGGCGGTCGCCGAGGCGGCGAGGAAGAGCGGCGTGGCGCGGATCTGAATCCTAGATGCGAGGAGAAAGCTGCGTTTTCGGGCCGTCCGGTTTTGGATCGCTTAGGTGAAAGCGGCAAATATGATATAGCCAGAGACACAGGAGCATAGCGGGGAACATGTGATGTTTGGGAAGAAGAAAAAGAAAGAAGAATCGGAGCGGAAGGCGTTTGACGCACAGCGTTACAAGCCGGTGCTGCGCTGCAGCATCTGCAACGGCGAGCAGGTCGCGGGGTTTAAGAACCTGGAGACCGGGAAGTTCGAGGAAGTCGCGCTGATCCGCGGGGAACATGAGCTCGCAGAGTTTATGGAGCAGTACGGGCTGGAGCACATCGACAAAGAGTATTGACGCGGATCGTGAGGAGAACGGTATGGAGCGAAATCAGATTCTGAAAATTTACGGCACGGATTTTAAGCAGATGACAAAGGAGCTGCTTGCGGAGGCGGATCTTGCCGGTCGCATTGCCGACCGGGACAGCCGCATTGTGCTCAAGCCGAACCTTGTGTCTGCGTCGGCGCCCTCGTACGGTGCCACGACGCACCCGGAAGTGCTTGCGGGGATCATCGAATACCTGCAGGAGCGGGGCTTTCGCAGCATCGTGATCGCGGAGAGCTCATGGGTGGGCGGCAAGACGATGGAGGCGTTCAAGGTCTGCGGTTATGACGCGCTCGTGGAGCAGTACGGCGTGAAGTTTATCGACGCGCAGAAGGAGCGCTCCCACAGCGTGGACTGCGCCGGGCTGAAACTGAACCTCTGCGACTGCGTGGACGACATTGATTTTCTGATCAACGTGCCGGTGCTGAAGGGACACTGTCAGACGAAGATCACCTGTGCGCTGAAAAACATGAAGGGGCTGATCCCGAACGCTGAGAAACGGCGGTTCCACACGATGGGGCTGCACAAGCCGATCGCGCACCTGAACGTGGGGATCCGGCAGGATTTTATCGTCGTGGACCATATCTGCGGCGACCTGGACTTTGAGGATGGGGGCAATCCGGTGGTGCGCAACTGCGTGATGGCGGCGTGCGACCCGGTGCTGGTGGACGCCTATGTCTGCAAGCTGCAGCACTATGAGGTCGACGAGGTGCCCTACGTGCGGATGGCGGAGCAGCTTGGCGTCGGCAGCGCGGACCTGTCGAAGGCGGAGATCCTCACCTGCGGCAAAGCTGCAGGGCGGGACAGTGTGGAGGACGAGAACCTGCCGCGTGTCCGCAGGATCGTCGGGCTGAGCGATTCCGTGGACGAGATCGAGTCCTGCAGCGCGTGCTACGGCTACCTGATGCCGGCGCTGGACCGTCTCAAGGAAGAAGGGCTGCTGGACCGTCTTGACGAGAAGATCTGCATCGGGCAGGGCTACCAGGGAAAGACCGGGAAGATCGGCATCGGGCGGTGCACGAGCGGGTTCACGTATAACGTTAAGGGATGCCCGCCGACCGAACAGCAGATCTATGAATTTCTCAGGGACTATCTGCTCGGGAAAGGCTGAACAGCTGTGATAATCCGAGCCGCCCTGTCATACAATAGGACAAAGCTTGTGTGCGGGGAACGGCATGGGACAGGGATATCGGAGGGTTGTGGTCGCGTTGGTTCTCCTGGCAGGGTTTCTTGCCGGGACAGCGCTGCCCGAACTGCTCCGTATGGGCACCGGAACATACGCGGGATTCCTGAGCCTTTACGGTCTGCAGAAATATGAGGGGCGCGCATCCGCTGCGGGCGATGTGCTGCCTTATATTGCCGCGTGTCGGCTGAAGACGCTGCTTTTCCTCTGGATGAGCAGCTATACGGCGGCGGGATTGCTGTTTCATCTCGCATACGCGTGGTGGCTGGCGGCGTCCGCGGGGATGCTGCTCGCGCTTTTTATGCTGCGGGACGGATATGAGGGAGTCCTGCTGTTTTTTTGCTGTCTGTTCCCGCAGTGGCTGCTGTATGGGATGATGTGGCAGAAGGAGGCGGAATGCCTGGTCAGGCGCTGGCGAAGGATCGGTTCCGGGGCGCCTGCCGTCGGGGGCGGGACAGGCGTCTATCGGAAGGATCTTGCGGAGCTTGCAGGGATGGTCGGGCTCTGTCTGCTGGGCTGCGGCGCGGAGGCGTTCCTCGGGACATGGACGCTGAAAATTTTTTTGAAATTTTTTTCCTAGCGTTCAACAACATCTGGTTGTGCCGGAAACCCTCAACGACGAAATCTTGTAAAATGTCGTAAAATAGGGGCTTTGCGGCATTTTTTGTGCAAAATTATTCATTGATTTTATGAAAGTTTGTGGGTATAATAAATGCGAATCAATTGGTAGGGGCAAGCGAGCCGGAGCGGGGTAATCCGGTCTCGCGCAAAATCTGGGGAGATTTTGTAAGGCAAGGAGTTTTTGCGGTATGGGAATTGAATTACCCCTGTTTATTGACTACCTGAAGGAGACAAGAAACGCGTCTGAGAGTACAGTGAGCTCTTATCAGAGAGACCTGAAAAAGCTGAACGCATATCTGCAGGAGCATGGGATCGAGGATGTGCACGACGTGACCGCGACCAACCTGAATTCCTACGTGCTCTATCTGGAGAAACAGGGACTGTCGAGCGCGACTGTTTCGCGCAGCGTGGCGTCCATGAGGGCTTTTTTCCAATATGCATGTAAAAATCGTCAGATCGACGAGGATCCGACCGAGAAGATCAAAGCGCCCCACATCGAGAAGAAGGCGCCGGAGATCCTGAGTGTGGCGGAGACTGCGAGGCTGCTGGAGCAGCCGTCCGGGACGAGTCCGAAGGAGCGCAGGGACCGGGCGATGCTGGAGCTTTTGTACGCGACCGGCATGCGCGTCAGCGAACTGATCTCCGTGAAACTTTCTGACGTCCAGCTTGCGCTGGAATATGTCGTATGCCGCGACGCGGGAAAAGAGCGCGTGATCCCGTTCGGCGATCAGGCGAGACAGGCGCTGGAGGCGTATCTGCATGAGGGCAGAGACGCGCTGCTGAAGGGGCGGGAGAGCGAATATCTGTTTGTGAACTGCTCGGGCATGCCGATGAGCCGCCAGGGGTTCTGGAAACTGGTGAAAGGCTACGCGTCGAAGGCAGGGATCGTCGCCGATATCACCCCGCACACGCTGCGCCATTCGTTTGCCGCGCACCTGCTGCAAAACGGCGCCGACCTAAAGGCGGTGCAGGAGATGCTGGGACATGCGGACATCGCGACCACTCAGATGTACCTGCGCATGGGGGCGGAGCGCCTGCGCCGGGTCTACAGCGAGGCGCACCCGAGGCGGTGAAAAGAGCACTGGGCTCCGGGATGGCGGGCGGTATCAGTCTGGGACACCAAGAGGCGGTGAAAAAGCCCCTGCGGATCGGGGCTTTTGGGAATACAGCTATGATTGGCGTCTGGCGTAAAGCCGGGCGCCTTTTTGGCGCTTTTATGGAAAAATGTCGTAGAGTACGATACTCTACGACATTTTCTTTCAAACATTTTTATCATACATAACTATACGAAAAAATGATTAATATGTCAATACCTCTCTTCTAAAATTCTCTGTAAAGAAATGGCTGAATTTCATTCATGCGACGTTCGATCGATATCCCGTGACGAAACAAAAAGGCAACAGCAAATAAACATATTTCGCATTGCTGACAATTGCCGGAAACGGCGTATTTACGGCACTTTCAGGGCATAAGACCAATCGGGTTTTGTCGTAGAGTATCGTAATCTACGACACACAAAAACCTGGATGGGATTCGTGAGCCAAGAGGAGGCGTTTCGCTGAAAGGGGGTCATATCGGCCACAGCGCATGCCGGACGAGCCAGAACATGACGATCCGGCATAACTTATGGGCAGCAGGCATCCGAGCCGACCGGAAGGACGGGACGGAATGGCGGAGCTTGCCCCGTTTGCACGTGCGGAAGG
>CANQYP010000091.1 GCA_947628045.1 uncultured Lachnospiraceae bacterium
GCAATCGCTTGTATTTCATCAAGCTGCGGCTCATCCTCCGAGACAAACCGAACTAAAACCCTAAATATCGTCTCAATATCATTATCATCAATTAAATCAATCAGACTTTTTAAGATTTCCTTACTCATTTCTAATCTCCTATAATCCTTTATACACTTCTCCTCTTGGTTTTATATCATTAATAATAATTCTATCTTCTTCCAATGTAAATAATACACGTAAATCTCCAATTCTCAAGCGAAATTCTGATTGATATCCCTTCAATTTTTTTACATCTCCAAATGGTAATTTCTCAATTCCATTTTTTATCCGCAGTTTCGTCATTCTGTCACAAGCGTTTATATATTTTACCGCCTGTTTCTTATACTCAATCTGCAATTATGACTCCTTTCCATCCTTACTGCAATTTCCTTTCACGGCCGCACCTGCCCGTTCCCCAAAATAATATATTTCGTCGTCGTCAGCGCCTCCAGCCCCATCGGACCCCGCGCGTGCAGTTTCTGTGTGCTGATGCCGATCTCCGCGCCGAAACCGAACTCAAAGCCGTCGGTAAAACGCGTCGAGGCGTTGACGTACACGGCTGCCGCGTCGATCTCGTCGAGAAAACGCATCGCGTTCGCGTAGTCTCGCGTGATGATTGCCTCGGAATGCCCCGTGTTGTAGCGGTTGATGTGCGCGATCGCCTCGTCGAGCGAGGAGACCGTCTTGATGGAGAGAATGTAGTCCAGATATTCCTTTCCCCAGTCCTCTTCCGTCGCGGGCACGCCGCCCTCAAAGCAGGACAGCGCCTGTTCGTCTCCGCGCAGCTCGACCTGATGCTCGTCCAGACGGCGTTTCAACGCCGACAGCAGTTCCTTTTCGATCTTCTCATGCACCACGATCGACTCGCAGGCGTTGCAGACCCCAATGCGCTGCGTCTTCGCGTTGTTGATGATCTCGACCGCCATGTCCAGGTCAGCCGACTCGTCGACATAAATGTGGCAGTTGCCGGTTCCGGTCTCGATCACCGGGATCGTGCTCTTCTCGACCACCGTGCGGATCAGCCCTGCGCCGCCGCGCGGGATCAGCACGTCCACGTATTCCTTCAGGCACATGAAACGCGCCGTCGTCTCGCGATCCGTCACCGGGATCAGCTGCAGCGCGCGCCGCGAGATGCCGCACGACTCCAGCGCATGCCCCAGCACCTGCACGATCGCCGTGTTGGACCGGATCGCGTCGCTCCCGCCCTTCAGGATCACGGCGTTGCCGGTCTTGAAACACAGACCGAACGCGTCCGCCGTCACATTCGGACGCGACTCGTAGATGATCCCGATCACGCCGAGCGGAACGCGCCTCTTCCCGATCAGCAGACCGTTCGGGCGCTGTTTCATCCCGGAGACCTCGCCGATCGGATCGTCGAGCTGCGCGATCTGGCGCAGCCCCTCCGCCATACCCTCGATTCGGCTCTCATTGAGCATCAGGCGGTCGACAAGCCCCTCCGGCATATGGTTCTCCCTCGCGCGCGCGATATCCGCCTCATTTGCCTCCAGGAGCGTCTTCCGACAGGCGATCAGTTCGTCCGCCGCTCTCAAAAGCGCCTCATTCTTCTGCGCGGTAGAAAGCTTTTGCAGCGTCGGCTCCATCGCGCGCGCACTCTGCCCGATCGCGGCGAGCAGCACGTCCGGGTCCGCGAACATCTGCTGTTCCGTGATCAGATACTGCGGCAGGACGTCGTGCTCCTGCGCCGGAACTTCGTCCATCAGCTGGAACGCGAACGCCACAGCGATCGTTGTGTGCCCGCTATGCGCCGACAGATAGCGGTCATAAAAGCCCTTCCCATAGCCGCAGCGGCGGCGTTTCGCATCGAACCCGACGCCCGGCACGATCAAAAGCGCGTCCTCGTCCCGCGCCTCCTCGCAAGACGAAACCGGCTCCGGAATCCCGAAATATCCCGGAGCGACGTCCTGATACGATTCAATATAAAAATAAGCCATTGCATCCCCCTGCACCCGGGGAGCGGCGACCCTTTTGCCCATCTGCCATGCCGCCTCGATCAGCGGTCTCGTCGAGACTTCATCCTTGCAGTCCATATAGACGTAGACCGTCTGCGCCTTCTCAAAGGCGTCCATCTCCAGGATCCGCGCACAGATCCGGCTGCTCTTTTCCGCGATCTCCTGCGCGTCAAGCTGCCGCCTGCGCGCGGCGACCAGCGCTCTAATTTCCTTTTTTTCCATATTTTTCACCCAGATTCTCTATTTTTCCGTCCCGGTTGATGATATCAATGTTGTCGAGCTGTCCGCGCAGGTTTCGGCGCACCGCCTCGATATACTCTCTGCGCAGCTGCGCCTGTTCCTGCCGCTCCGGCTCGGTCAGCCCCTCCGCCTTTGATTTGCGCGCCAGTTCATTGATGCGCTGCAGTTTTCTGTCGTCCATGTCAATCTCCGTCCTCCAATATGTCGATCAGATGAAATTCCTCCTGCGGCTGCGCCTGGAACAGCGTCCCGACCTTGTCTCCGCGCACGATTCGGTGCAGCACATGGAAGTCCTCACCGCTCGCGATCACCATGTCCGCCCCCGCCGCCGTCGCCACCTTCGCCGCCGAGAGCTTGGTCGCCATGCCGCCGGTGCCGACGTCGCTGCCGCTGCCCTTTCCCATGCGCATCAGCTCATCGTCCAGCTGTGCCACGGTGTCGATGAACCTTGCGTCCGGATTCTCGCGCGGATCGTCCGTGTAGAGCCCCTCGATGTCCGAGAGCAGGATCAGCATATCCGCGTCCACCAGCGCTGTCACGATCGCGGAGAGCATATCGTTGTCGCCGAACTGGATCTCGTAGGTCGCTACGGTGTCGTTCTCATTCACGACCGGGATCGCCCCCAGCAGGAGCAGCTCTTCGAACGTATTTGAGGCGTTCTTCCGGCTCAGGTTGTCGACCATCGTGTTCTTGGTCATCAGGACCTGCGCCGCCTGGTGCCCGTACTCGCTGAACAGTTTCTGGTAGATCATCATCAACTGCGCCTGTCCGATCGCTGCGCATGCCTGTTTCTCCGCCACGTTCTTCGGTCTGTGATGAAATCCGATCGTCTGCCTGCCGACCGCGATCGCGCCGGAGGAGACGAGGATCACGTCCTTCCCCATATTTTTCAGATCGCAAAGCTCCCGCACCAGAATCTCAAGCTTTGTCAGATTCAGAGCTCCTGTCTCACTGTGCGTGATACAGGAGCTGCCGATCTTCACGATAATGCGTTTTTTATCCTTTAGTCCTTCTCTGCTGCCCATGAAAAACTCCTCGAATGCTATACGTATTTTATGAGCCATGCCGCCCTCGTGAAACCTTCCGCTGGCATGGCTCATTGCTTTCGCGAATAATCACCGTGCGAGACCGATCTTCCGCAGCATGCGAATGATCAGATGCCCCTTCGGGAACGTGGCGAGCTCGTCGATCGTGATCCCGCGCAGGGAGACAAGACCGACACAGTAGATCGCGATTCCCGCCACCACCGAGAACACGGTCGATATGGTGTTTCCGGCAAATCTATGGAAGACCGAGTAAACGACATACACCGCCGCCGCCATGATGATCGAGGCGAGCGCCGGCACGACGAAGGTCTTGTACCACTCCTGACGATAGCTCATGCAGCGCGCGATCGCGATCCCGTTCAGGATGCAGATGACCAGCGCGAAAAAGATGTTGGCGTAGACGACCGCGTAGATGTTCTGGTTTGCCGTCGTCAGCAGGACGTACAGCAGGATAAAATGAAGGACCAGCGCGATCGAACAGTTGATGAGCGGAGTCTTGAGCCGCCCAAGTCCCTGCAGGATCCCCGTTGTCAGCGTGGACAGCGCGTAGAATACGATCATCAGCGCACCGGCGTGCATGATCCCGACGGAAAGCGGAACGCCCGTCTCCTGCGTGAACAGCATGGTAATGATCGGTTTCGCGAGCGCCGCCATCCCCGCCGCGCACGGAATCGTCAAGAGCATTGTGAAACGAATGGAGACCTTGATCTTCTGTCTTGCCTCCACACGGTTCCGGTTCGCCATCGCCGCGGTCAGGCTCGGAACGATGGACGGCGCCATACAGGACGCGAGCGCGAGCGGAACGTTCATAAGCACGCGGAACTGCCCGGAGTAGATGCCCCAGATCGTCCCGTACTGAGCGTCCGTGTAGCCCTGTCCCTGCAGCACCTTAAAGAAGATTCCCTGATCCACCACGTTGCTGATGTTGTAGACGACCGTGCTCAGGATGACCGGAAGGATCGTCAGGATCAGCAGTCGGTAGATCGTTGCCGTTGATTCCGGGTTCTGGCTGTGGTCCCGGCGGATATTCCGCATGAGCGTCTTCTTCTGCGCCGTGTAGACAAACATCATGAACAGCAGCGCGATCGTGATGCTGGCGACCGTGCCGAAGGTGCCGCCCGCGGCGCCCCACGCCGGTCCAAGAGACGCGTTTCCTTCTGTCTTAGCCAGAGTCTCCCCGTAGCTGAACATAATGCCCGCGCAGACAAGCGTGATCACCGCGTTCGCGATCTGCTCGATCACCTGCGAGACCGCGGTCGGCACCATCGTCGAATATCCCTGGAAGTAACCGCGGAACGTCCCGATGATCGCGGAGATAAAGATCGCCGGAGCGAGGACGCGCAGGCTGTACTTCGCGAGCTCGTAGGACATCAGGTACTTGGTGATCACCCCCGCGAACAGATAAGTCAAAAGCGCAAGGGAACCGCCCGAGAGCAGCGCAAAACGCACCGCACACAGAAAGACTCTGTGCGCGTTGCGATATTCGCCGCGGTGGACGCGTTCTGATACCAGTTTGGAGATCGCAAGCGGCAGGTTGAAACACGAGATCATCAGAATGATCGCGTAGATCTCATTTGACGTCGAGTAGTAGCTGATCCCCTCGTTCCCCAGTGTGTTGAGGAGAGGAATCCGGTAGATCAGCCCGATGATCTTCGCGATGATCGACGCTGCCGCCAGGATCGTTCCCTGAACTAAAAAATTATTTCCACTCTTTGTCTTCTCTTTCACGTCAGACCTCATAAACCCCGGATATTAGTTCGCGTTGATCTGAACCTTGTCGCTCTCCGTGTCAAGCACGATGCAGACCCAGGTCTTGCCCTGGTTCAGCGTGATCTCGTTTCCGTTTGCGTCGTAATATTTTGTCGGCGAGAAATTGCCCTCCGCGAATTGGTCGTCCCAGCTCCCGCCGTCCTTGCTCCAGGTCACGTCGATCGCTTTGCCCTTGGTGATATATTTGCCGTTCCCGTTGGTCACGACGTCGATATCCAGATATGTATCGGAGTCCACCTGATCTCTCCAGGAGCAATACTGGAACAGGATATTGTCGTAGGTCAGCGGAGTGCCCGTCGTCCCGTCGATCTGCGGCGCGTCAAACTGATAGCGCGTATATTTGCCCGTGGACGCATCGTACACGAAGTATGCGTTGTTGTAATCATAGCCCGGCGACACGAATCCGGCGTCCTGCCCGTTCTCCAGAAGGACCGGCGCGTCGTCCGCCGCGAACTGATAATGTCCGCCCTGCTCAAGGTACCAGTCAGAGTACTCGCGGGGGTAATTCAGGAAATCAATGCCCGCCTGCACCATCTCGTAGTTGGTGAACACGTTGTGCGGAGCCGGGAAATCGTCGCCGCGGTAGTAGACGTACTCTTCCTCGCCGCGTCCCGCGTCATTCTCCCCGCTCAGACCGCTGATGTTGTATGTGCCTCCGTCCCGCAGAAGGGGCAGCGCATACCAAGCCTGTCCGTAATGCAGGTAAAAGGAATCAAACTCACGCGCAAAGATAACATAGTACTCACGGCTGCTGCGCACGGAACCGATGCGCTCCACATCCTGATAATCCTCAAAGATCCCCATCAGACGGGTGATGCCGCCCTCCACCGGAGCCTCGTAGACCACCGATGCGTTTCCGATGCCGGACTGCGGAAGTGCGTCATAGATATTGTTCAGCATGACAGAGATCGCCCTCTGGCGCCCGACCGTCTCCGGCACAAGCTTGCCGGTCAGAAAACTGCGCACCATGCCGTTGCCCTCATCGGCGGACGCGGTCATGCCGCAGACGATACTCCCCGTCAGCATGGCAACCGCGCTCAATGCGGCGATCAGTCGTTTCATTGTTGTGTGTCTCATAGTGATTCCTCCCTTAAAATATTTAGTTCATTTAATATTTCTTCCTGAATCCGTTCCATCTCTTCCGCCTCGTCCTTCTCCATGTGGTCATAGCCCACCAGGTGCAATACGCTGTGGACGATCAGGAACGCGTACTCCCGCCGGACGGAATGTCCGTATTCCTTCGCCTGGGCGAGCACACGGTCCATCGAGAGGACAATGTCCCCGAGCAGCAGCTCCCCGGAGTCCGGGTCAAAGCAGCCGACGCTCTCCTCCTCGAACATGGTAAAATCACCCGGCTGCCGGTATTCCGTCATCGGAAACGACAGGACGTCGGTCGGTCGGTCGACCCCGCGGTGCGCAAGGTTCAGCCGATGGATTTCCGCGTCGTCCACGAGCAGCAGGCTCACCTGCGCCTCGTACGGACAGTCCAGATGGTCCAGCGCGCCTGAGATCACCTGCCGGGCAAGCGCCTCCGGCGCAAGCTCCGGGATCTCCCCATACTCGTTTTCAAAATTGATCGTCATGCTGTGCTCCATTCTGCCGCGGGTCTATCCCCTCCGGGCGTCCCGATGCCTGTCCTTCTGCCTGGTGCGCTGTCTGTCACGCTGCTCGTACTCCTCGTAGGCGTTGACGATCCGCTGCACAAGCGGGTGCCGCACCACATCCTTGCTCGTCATCGCGCAGAAACTGATGCCCTCCACCTTGCCGAGCACGCGCATCGCCACATCCAGTCCCGACGTGCTCCCCGCCGGCAGGTCCTTCTGTGTCTGATCCCCGGTCACGACCACCTTGGAGCCGAACCCGATTCGCGTCAGGAACATTTTCATCTGCGCCGGCGAAGTGTTCTGCGCCTCGTCCAGGATGATGAACGCGTTGTCGAGCGTGCGCCCGCGCATGTAGGCGAGCGGCGCCACCTCGATCAGCCCCTTCTCCATATTCTTGAGGAAACTGTCCGGACCCATGATCTGGTACAGCGCGTCGTAGAGCGGCCGCAGATAAGGGTCTACCTTGCTCTGCAGGTCTCCCGGAAGAAACCCGAGCTTTTCCCCTGCCTCGATCGCAGGTCTTGTCAGAATGATCCGTCCCACCTCGTCGTTCTTGAACGCGGTAATCGCCATCGCCATCGCGAGATAGGTCTTGCCCGTCCCGGCAGGTCCGGTGCCGAACACGACCATGTCTCTGCGAATCGCGTCGACATACGCCTTCTGCCCGAGCGTCTTGGGCTTGATCGGCTTGCCGTTCACCGTATGGCAGATGCAGTCGCTGTCCATCTCCACCAGGGAGCCTTCTTTCTCCTCCATCGAGAGGGCGAGCGCGTAGTCCACGTTCTGCTCCGTGATGACATTCCCTCTGGCGGAAAGCGCGCACAGCTCGTCGAAGATCCTCTTCGCCTTCTCCGCGTTCGCCGGGCTGCCAAGGATCCTGGTCTCCCCGTCGCGGGTCAACACAGTGACCGTGAGCGCGCGCTCGATCTTCTTCACATACCGGTCGAACTGTCCGAAGATATTCTGCTCCTGTCCCGCCGGAATGGAAAGCGGCACTTCAACCATACTCATCGTCTGGCTATTCCTCCTCGCGTCCTTCCACCGCCGTGCGCCTCACCGCCTGTTCTCCGACCAGCAAGGTGCCCGACGCGATGGCAGACTTCTCATTCCATTCTATTTTAACATCATTTTCAAATAATTGAACCCCCTTTTCCTGTAAATTTTTATAAAATTCTCGAAAATCCGCCTGTAAAATGCCGGAAACCTCCTCCCTGGTGCGGATCGCCTCCACGGATTCGTACTCTTTTGCCGTAAATTTTCGGATATACAACGGCAGATAAAAGTTTTCCGCCAGGCGGCACTGCGTCAGCTCCGAGACCAGATCGTACTGTTTCAGAGCGTCAAAACCGTCCGGGAGCGCGAACGGCACTTCCCCTGCCTGGAGCATCCAGGACGTCTTCTCCTTCCCGGTGTAATATTTCTGCTCCACGGCAAAGGGCACCTCGTCGTAATAGCGACGTCTGCTCTGAATCACGATATCCGCGTCCGCAGACACATACTGCCGGGAGACGACCTGCCCGCTGTCGTCACAGATCGGCAGCGCGCCTGAGACCAGAAGATCCCCTTTTTTCACCTCGTCACCCGCCTGCACCACAGGCATACCGTTCCTCGTATAGATAGACGTCACCGTGCCCGCGCGCGTGGCGACCAGGCTGCTGGGGATCGTCTCTTCCTCCGCCGCGTCCTCTTCCCCAAGGACACCTTCCTTCACATGGATCGTCAGCCGCGTGCCCTTCAGCTCCGCCGCCACCCAGGCAAACTGATCGAACCTGTCCCTGAGCGCGGCGGCAAGCGCCTTGCAGTCCACGCCGGATTTCCACATTCCGTGCCGGATCCCGCTCCCATCCAGGTACTCAAAGATCACATCATCTGTCTGCGACAGGTTTCCCTCAATGCGGATATTCCAGATATGCGCGGACAGCCAGAGCATCAAAAGCAGCGCCGCCGCGATCCCCGCAAGATAGACGTAGCGTTTCCGGTAGCGGTGCATAAAAAAAGGAAGTCCGTGACGTTCCGTGATCGCAACGGCGGCGTGGCTCTTCCTGACGATCGTCTTCAATTTCTTAAAATCCGTTCGGCTCACACATGCCTCGTAGGATTCCCCCGCGGGCTGAAGTTCCCACAGCCGGATCCCGTGAAACGCGCAGAGATTCAGGAATCGGTCGTAGGAATCGCCGGTGATCCGAATCCGCACATATCCCTTCCACAGATTTGAACATTGCCCCTTCATTCCACCCCTCCAGACCGGTCCTGCCGCAGACATGATCCCTACAGATACTCCAGCTTATCAATTCTCCCGGAAATCTCGATCTCCTCCTTTGTGTAATTCACGATCCGCAGCTTTTTTCCGGTGACACAGACCTTTCTCTGCCTTGTGATAAGCTTTATCTCCTGATCCGTGTAAGAGGAAATGCCTTTGAAATTTTCGATGACGACCCGTTCCTGCCCTTCGACGGAGACAAGAACATTTCCCTTCACAAAATCCTCCGGAATCTGCGCCGCCTCGACAAAGGCTTTCAGGGATTCTTTTAAGCGCGGCTTTTTCATACCGATCATGCCTTCACGACAACTATATCCGTTTAAGCTTATGTCCGCGCGGGCGCAAATATGCCGGAGAATACGGTCGTACTCCATCCCCGCGGCACAGTGTTTTCAACCAGCCTTTTGCCTGACTATATGGATCATTAGAGAAACATTACTTATGATATGGCTCTCCCCGCATGATGCGAAAGCTCCGGTAGATCTGCTCCAGCAGGATCAGGCGCATCAGCTGGTGCGGAAACGTCAGCCTGGAAAAGCTGAGGCGGAAATCCGCGCGGCGCAGCACCTCATCCGAGAGTCCGAGCGAACCGCCGATCACGAACACAAGGCTGCTCTCACCCTGTATTCCGAGTCTTTCCAGCTTATCGGAGAGCTCCACAGAGTCAAGCATCTGCCCGTCGATCGCGAGCGCGATCACATAGTCACCCTCCCGGATACAGCGCAGGAGTCGCTCGCCCTCTAGCCTTTTGATCTGCGCCTCCGTCGCGTCGGAGGCTCCGTCCGGCGTGCGCTCATCCGCCACATCAACGATCTCCAGGCGGCAGTATTTCCCCAGACGCTTACTGTACTCCGCGATTCCGTCCCGCAGATAGTTCTCCTTTATTTTTCCAACCGTGAGCAACGTAATTTTCATAGGATTCACCAATAAAATAAAAATTTTCCCGCCGACCGTTATGCACTGAAATCCCCGAATTTATGTCTGCATAAATCAGGGACCGCGCGCAGAGATTCGTTTGGATTTCCAAGTGTTTCCAGCCACAAACCGTTCTATCGGTTTTGGCTGGAAATACGCCGGAATGATACCGAACAAAAGTCTGCCGCAGTCCCGTCTTAGTTACACATTTATCTTACACTTTACTATTTGTTACTCAGGAACTCGTGAATCCCCTTCGCTGCCGCCTTGCCCGCGCCCATCGCGAGGATGACCGTAGCCGCGCCCGTCACGGCGTCGCCGCCAGCGTATACGCCCTCTTTCGAGGTCTTGCCCGTCTCCTCGTCGGCGATGATGCACTTCTTGCGGTTCACGTCGAGCCCGATCGAAGTGAACCGCAAGAAGTGCATCA
>CANQYP010000092.1 GCA_947628045.1 uncultured Lachnospiraceae bacterium
CGTCGTGCAGAACACGGCACCGCAGGTCAGCTATCTGCCGCGCCTGTGTCTCTTCGATCTTCCCTGTGTCTTCAGCGACATTAGTGAGCTGCACAAGGTTCTGGATAACAAGGCGTTTATGGAGAAAGTGCGCGCGATCTACGCGGAGAAAGGCATTGACCTGCTTGGCATGAGCGATCAGAACTTCCGTGTCATGACCTCGAACGTCAACATCGAAGATCTCTCCGATTTCTCTGGCGTCAAGATCCGCACGATGGAGAATTCCTACCACATGGCGTTCTGGAACGCGATCGGCGCGAACCCGACCCCGATGGCTTTCTCCGAGGTCTACATCGGTCTTCAGCAGAACACGATCGACGCGCAGGAGAATCCGTACGAGGTCGTCGTGTCAAACAAATTTTACGAACAGCAGGACTATGTCGTGCAGACAAACCACCTGCCCCATCTGCTGACCCTGATCACGAATCAGGACTTCATGACCGGACTCTCCGAGGAACAGCAATCCATCATCCGAAAAGCCGCCGCGACCGCCGGGGACTACTCCCGCGAGCAGGCTCTTGAACGCGCCAACGACCGCATCGCGATCTGCGAGGAAGGCGGCGCCAGGATCGTGGAGCTCTCCGATGAGCTGCGCGCCCAGATGCGCGAAGCCTCGGACAGTCTGTACGAACAGATCCGGCAGACCGTCGGGGACGATGAGTTGTATGAGATGTATGTGGGCGGCAAGGTTTCCGATACGTCCGAGTGATTGCGGATTTTCTGAATTCCCTATTGAGTTCCCGACAAATATCATATATACTCGTGATTAGCAACGAGCCGTGCAAAGTTGACGGATGGCAAAGTGGCTGCTTGCAGACAACTTTGTCATGCGGCAGCTTTATAGGGCGACTGCCCGCGGCCGACACATTTGCCACTTGGCGAGGTTATTTCGAGCCTAGTGGCAAAGCGCACCATTGGCGAAAAAGCCGAAGGCTTTTCGAGGTTCGCAGGGCTCGTTGCCGTTTATAAACTACACACGAACACACTCCACGAAGAAAGGAAACCACAGATCATGAAATACGGATATTTTGACGACGCAAATCGCGAGTATGTCATCGACCGCCCGGACACGCCGGCGCCCTGGGCAAACTACCTCGGCTCGCCGGAGTACGGCGCGATCATCTCCAACAATGCAGGCGGCTACAGTTTCGCCAAGTCCGGCGCGAACGGCAGGATCCTGCGCTATGTGTTCAACAATTTCGACCAGCCGGGGCGCTATCTTTATCTCCGGGACGATGAGTCGAAGGATTTCTGGTCCGCCTCCTGGCAGCCGGTCGGGAAGGATCTGACGCAGTACAAGAGCGAGTGCCGCCACGGTATGGGCTATACACGCATGACTGCAGACTACAGCGGGATCCGCTCCGAGGCGCTCTACTACGTGCCGCTCGGCAAGACTTACGAAGTGTGGGCGCTCACGGTGAAAAACGATTCCGACCGCCCGCGCAGCCTCACGCTGACCGGCTATGCGGAGTTCACCAACCACAGCAACTACGAGCAGGATCAGGTGAACCTGCAGTATTCGCTGTTCATCACCCGCACGATGTTCAAGGACAATTTCATCCTCCAGCAGATCCACGGCAATCTGGCGGAATCCCTCGGCGACGAGCGCGCGGAAGGGGACAATATCATGGAGCGTTTCTTCGGGCTTGCCGGCGCGCCGGTCTCCTCCTACTGCGGAGACAAAGAGCTCTTCCTCGGCAGATACCACGGCTACGGTGATCCGCAGGGCGTGATCTCGGGCGACCTCGGAAACGCGGACAGCTACAATGAAAACTCCTGCGGCGGGCTCTCCTGCAAGCTTGCGCTTGCTCCGGGCGACTCAAAGACGGTCGCGTTCCTGCTCGGGGCGAAGACGGCATCCGAGGCTACCGCGATCCTCAATGCCTATGCCGACCCGGCGGCAGTCATCGGGAAAGAACTGTCTGAGCTGAAGGCGGACTGGTACGGGAAGATGGACCACCTGAAGATCAGCACGCCCAGCCCGGAATTCAACACGATGATCAACACCTGGAACGCGTACAACTGTTTCATGACCTTCATCTGGTCGCGCGCGGCGTCGCTCATCTACTGCGGTCTGCGCAACGGTTTCGGCTACCGCGACACGGTGCAGGACATTCAGGGCATCATTCACCTCGAGCCGGAGATGGCGGCGAAACAGATCCGTTTCATGCTCTCCGCGCAGGTGGACAACGGCGGCGGGCTCCCGCTCGTGAAATACACGCACAATCCGGGGCACGAGGACACGCCGGACGACGCCTCCTACGTGAAGGAGACCGGGCATCCGGCATACCGCGCGGACGACGCCCTCTGGCTCTTCCCGACCGTCTACAAATACGTCGCTGAGTCAGGGAACCTCGCGTTTCTCGACGAAGTGATCCCCTTTGCCAACCGCGATGAGGGGACGGTCTATGAGCATTTGAAACGCGCGCTGAAGTTCTCGTTCGACCATCTCGGGACGCACGGGATGCCGGCAGGACTGCACGCGGACTGGAATGACTGTCTGCGTCTCGGCGCGAACGGCGAGTCGACCTTCGTCGCGATGCAGTTCTACTATGCGATGACGATCCTCAAGCTCTTCGCCGCACATAAGAATGACAACGAATACATCGCCTTCCTCGACGAGAAACAGCGCGAGCTCGGCGAAAAGCTCCAGAACCTCTGCTGGGATACCGACCGTTTCATCCGCGGTTTCATGGAGGACGGCACGCGCATCGGCGATCCCACGGACCCGGAGGCGAATATGTGGCTGAACCCGCAGAGCTGGGCGGTCATCAGCGGCGTGGCGTCGCCGGAGCAGGCGGATCAGGCATTGGAAAAAGTACATGAGCGCCTAAACACGCCTTACGGCGCGATCATCATGGATCCGCCCTACCATGTGCATTCCTTTGACGGCGCGCTCATGGTGATCTTCAATCAGGGCGTCAAGGAGAACTCCGGCATCTTCTCACAGACACAGGGCTGGCTGATCCTCGCGGAGGCGCTGCGCGGGCACGGCGAGCGCGCGTTTGAGTATTTCATGGAGAACGCTCCCGCCGCGATGAACGAACGCGCGGAGATCCGACACCTCGAGCCCTACTGCTATGGGCAGTTCACCGAGGGTAAGCACAGCAAGCACCCCGGGCGCTCGCATGTCCACTGGCTGACCGGCACCGCGTCGACCGTCATGGTCGGCTGTGTCGAGGGTATCCTCGGGCTGCGCCCGGATCTCGACGGACTGCGCCTCGCCCCGTCGATTCCGAAGAGCTGGAAACAGTTCAAGATGGAGAAGGATTTCCGCGGCAAGCATCTGCACATCCGCGTCGAGAATCCAAACGGCAAGGAATCCGGCTATACGCGTCTGAGCCTGAACGGACAGGAGCTGCCGGAGAACTACATCCCGGCGGATCTGCTGCAGGCGGAGAATGAGGTCGTGCTAGTACTATAGAATTGGAAAGGACGGCGGAGACACGCCGTCCTTCTTTTCATTTGTTCTACCGCAGCTTCTTCACCTTCCGAAAAAACGTCGACCGGCTGATGCCAAGTTCCTTTGCCGCCTCCTCGGCAGAGATCTGCTTTGTCCTGTATTCCTGATACACCTGATCAAACTTCGAGAAGGACAGCGAGACCGGCTTTCTTCCCCGGTACTTTCCTGCGCGCTTCGCCTTCTCTACGCCGACCTTCTGCTGCGCCTTCAGATACCCGGTTTCCTTCTCATACAGACGATGTAACAGTTCATAACAGCTCTTACGGTTGCTGTCGTCAATGGCAAATCCATCATACTGAATCCTGCTCCCCTTACAGATATAAGCAAGGATCCTTCGGATACGGTCGGCAGACCGCTTTGCCCCGGCGAGTTCCTGATCGATACAGATCATCTCTTCGCCTGTGCCATCTGACGCCGCCTTTACATAAAGGGGATCCCCCGAATACTTCATGTCTGTCCGGATCAGCCATTCCAGCTGATTCAGATAGTCCATGCCGCACGCCTCCAACAGCTCCCAGAGATTTTCCCGATTCGGTCCCGGGCTGCGCTCCGAGATAAAGACCGGCACCCGGTTCCTGCGCACATACTCTTCCTTATGCAGATCCAGATTCAAGCCGGGGATACCCTGAAACAGCGGCGGTCCCAGCAGCTCGATCACCGAATAATTCGGTCGAAAGCGGTACTCGAACTCCTCATTCTCCCACAGATGATAGTCAATCTCGCAGAGCTGATATTCGATTCCAAGTTCATCCTTCACGCAGATGATTCCCTGCGTCAACAGTTCCTTCATGTAAGATCCTTTCCATCAGGGCGTCGTAGGACGCCTTGATTATCTTGCGATACCGTTGTGTAATCATATGACAATATCATGTATTCATTTCCGTCTATGGTAAGACCGATCTTCTTCTCGCTTCCTCCGTAGTATTCCCCACTGACCGGATACTCCGAAAAGTCCATATACAGTTCTCCTTTTCTTCTGCTTTTTCACAGTGTATTACTTTTTTCCATTAATGTCAATAGATTATTTTTATCTATTTTGATACTTATTAGTATCATAATTTTATTTTATATTCTATTGATACTTTCAAAAAAACCGCTGCGGCTTATTCTCCGCAACGGTCTTCTTCTCTTTTTCGACGATATGCCGTCTCAGTGGCAGCGCCCTCCGCAGTGCCTGCAGTCGCCGCCGCACTGCAGGGACTTGCCCGCCTTCTTATCCTTTACCATGCTGCGGACGGCAAGCCCGACCGCCGCCAGAACCGCCAGAAGTACGATCGCAGTTCCCATACGCGCGCCTCCTTTTTGAACTCATTCTTTCTCTTACTGCTGTGTCCTCCGTCCGACGTACAAGCCTGTGCCGTTCGGATTCCGTCTTCCTCTATTTTGCCCTTGCCACACCATTTTCATTCAACAGCCCGGGGTTCCCAAGCTGCAGACCTGTCTACGCGATGGACTTTACTTTCACCTTTAACGTCTTGCTCTCCTTGTACGGGCGGAACAACAGGTAGAGGAACCCGATCACCAGCAGGATCGCCGCCACGGTCCAGATGCCGAAACCCGCGCCCGTGAAGAGATTGCCGAGCTGGTAGACGCACAGCGAGACGACGTAGGCGAGCAGGCACTGATAGCCGATCGCGAACCAGAACCACCTGATGTTGTTCATCTCGCGCTTGATCGCGCCCATCGCCGCGAAACACGGCGCGCACAGCAGGTTGAACACGAGGAACGAGTAAGCCGCGACCGCGGTCATACTCCCTGCCAGAGCGCCCCAGATCTCCTGTCCGTCCTCGGCGACCTCGCCGAACCCGAAAAGGATGCCGAACGTGCCGACCACGTTCTCCTTTGCGATCAGACCCGTGACTGCCGCGACCGCCATCTTCCAGTCGCCCCAGCCGAGCGGGATAAAGAGCCACGCGATCGCGTTGCCGATCGTCGCCAGGATGCTGCTGTCAAGCTGCTCCGCCTCGAGCATGCAGAATTTTCCGTCCACCCAGCCGAATCCCTGCAGGAACCAGAGCACGATCGTCGAGAGCAGGATAATTGTACCAGCTTTTTTGATAAATGACCAGCCCCTTTCCCACATACTTCTCAGGACATTGCCGACCGTCGGCATATGGTAGGCGGGGAGCTCCATGACGAACGGAGCCGGGTCGCCCGCGAACATTTTCGTCTTCTTCAGGATGATGCCGGAGCAGATGATCGCCGCGATCCCCACGAAATACGCGCTCGGGGACACCCACCACGCGCCGCCGAAGAGCGCGCCCGCGATCAGCGCGATGATCGGCAGTTTCGCCCCGCAGGGGATAAAGGTCGTCGTCATGATCGTCATCTTGCGGTCCCTGTCATTCTCGATCGTACGCGACGCCATGACGCCCGGGACGCCGCAGCCCGTGCCGATCAGCATCGGGATAAAGGACTTGCCGGACAGACCGAACTTGCGGAAGATGCGGTCCATGATGAACGCGACGCGCGCCATGTAGCCGCAGGACTCCAGAAACGCCAGGAACAGGAACAGCACCAGCATCTGCGGCACAAAGCCGAGCACCGCGCCGACGCCCGCCACGATGCCGTCAAGAATCAGGGACTGCAGCCAGCCCGCGCAGTGGATGCTCACCAGAAAGCTCTCAACCGCCGGCGGAATGATCTCGCCGAAGAGCACGTCGTTCGTCCAGTCGGTCACGATCGTCCCGACCGTCGTCACGGACACATAGTACACAATGAACATGACCACTGCGAAGATCGGCAGAGCCAGCCAGCGGTTTGTCACGATCCGGTCGATCTTATCTGAGGTCGTCATCGCGCCCTTCCTGCCCTTCTTCAGGCAGTCGCCGATGATCGACGATATGTACACATAACGCTCATTCGTGATGATGCTCTCGGTGTCGTCGTCAAATTGTTCCTCGAGCGCGTCGATCTGCGCGCGCACATCCGGCACCGCGCTCATCATCGCACCGATCTTGTCGTCCTTCTCAAGCAGCTTGACCGCGAAGAACCGTCTCTGCTCTTCCGGCACATCGGAGCCGAGCATCGACTCGACGTCACGGATCGCGCTCTCCACCTCCGGCGCAAATTCATGCACCGGCGCAGCCGCCCGTCCCCGGTTCGCGAGCGCGACCGCCTTCTCCGCCGCCTGCAGCACGCCCGTGCCCTTGAGCGCCGAGATCTCCACGACCTCGCAGCCGAGTTTCTGGCTGAGCTTGCCGATGTTGATCTTGTCGCCGCTCTTCGCCACGACGTCCATCATGTTCACCGCCATGACGACCGGGATCCCGAGCTCCAAAAGCTGCGTCGTCAGGTAAAGGTTCCGCTCGATGTTCGTGCCGTCCACAATGTTCAGGATCGCGTCCGGACGCTCCCCGATCAGATAGTTTCTGGCGACCACTTCCTCCAGCGTGTACGGGGAAAGCGAATAGATGCCCGGAAGATCCATGACCGTGACGTCCTTGTGCCCCTTGAGCTTTCCTTCCTTCTTTTCCACTGTCACGCCCGGCCAGTTCCCGACAAACTGGTTGGAACCGGTCAGCGCGTTGAACAGCGTCGTCTTGCCGCTGTTCGGATTTCCTGCAAGTGCGATTCTAACTGACATTTCTCTGTCTCCTCCTGTTTCATTATCTCCTTCGTTTGTCGCAACTTATTTAGATTAGTTACAACTAATCCATGCATAAAAAAATATCTCACTCGACCGCGATCATCTCGGCGTCCGCCTTGCGCAGCGACAGCTCATACCCCCTGACCGTCACCTCGACCGGATCCCCGAGCGGCGCGACCTTGCGCACAAAGATCTCCACGCCCTTCGTGATTCCCATGTCCATAATTCTCCGTTTCACCGGACCGTCCCCGGTCAGCCTGGCGACCTTCACGGTCTGCCCGCACGCCACTTCCCGCAATGTTTTCATAATATCCTCCATTCTGTTCCAAATATCGGCGATCGCTCGATCCAACTCTGTCCCGCACGGCGACCGCAAATTCTCCTGATGCATTCTGCGCATCCCTTCGCGATCCCTCCGAACCTTTCTATTGGGTCAAACGATGATCTTGTTCGCCATGTCCCTTCCGATCGCCACGCGCGAATCCTTCACATTGACGATCAGGTTGCCGCCTGTCTGTGAGACGACCGTCACCATTCCGCCTGTGACAAAGCCGAGATTCTCGAGGAATTTCCTCGTCGCCTCCTTGCCCCCTACCTTCTTGATCACGTTCGGTTTCCCCGCGCTCGCCATTGATAACGGCATAACATCGACCTCCTTTGCAAACGATCCGCCCATATCACGGAACAATTTCTTTATCCGTAAGTTAGTATATGCTAACGTTTATTAGTTGTCAAGAACATTTTTCAGTTATTTCTAACCCGTGGAATTTTCAGATTTCTGCTTTGCGATTTTCAAATTATATGGTATACTGTTTAAGACGAACTTCCGTCAATCCGTATGATGCAAAAAAAATCTGTGAGGTGATACCATGGCGAACAGTGAATCTGCAGAAAACTATCTGGAAACGATCCTGATCCTGAGTCAGCGCCTTCCCGTCGTGCGCTCTGTGGACATCGCGACCGAGCTCGGCTACAAGAAGTCCAGCGTCAGCATCGCGATGAAGAACCTGCGCGAAAAGAATCACATCACGGTGACCGATCCCGGCTATATCTATCTCACGGACTCCGGCCGCGCGATCGCGGAGGAGATCTACGAGCGCCATCAGCTTTTGTCTTCCTGGCTGACCGCCCTCGGGGTGGACCCGCAGACCGCGACGGAGGACGCCTGCAAGATGGAGCACGTCATCAGCCGCGAGAGTTTCGAGGCGATCAAGCGGCATGTGCGCGGCTTTGAGGGATAAGCCGTCTCCTGTCTGTTCTCTTTTTCCTGTGCCGATAATAAAATAGAAAAAGTCTACCTTCCGCAGGATGGAGTTTTTATGTCCAATTTTGTATCTGCCGCGCAGGATCCCGGCGTCTCCCCGATCCTCTCGGAGGACTATTCCGACATTATTTTCCGCTATCAGGGCACTCCCGAAACTCTTCTCTCTGAATTGGCGTCCTACACGCCGCAGCTCGTCGACCTTCAGTACAGCATTCTCCACGCGCCGCTCTCTGATCACCTCGCAACGGTCGAGGAGATCGGCTATTCCAGCGTTCCAAAGCTCTTCGCGCCGGTCAACACCGTCAGCCTGGAGGCGTCCGGCATTCTTCCGGCACAGATCCAGCCGTATCTGGAGCTCTCCGGCAGGGGCGTCCTCCTCGGTTTCCTGGACTCCGGCATCGACTATACACACCCGGCGTTCCGCAACGCGGACGGCACGACGCGGATCGCGCGCATCTGGGACCAGACCGACCAGAGCGGGACGCCGCCGGACGGGCTGCCCTATGGGAGCGAGTACACAGACGACATGCTGAACCAGGCGCTGTTCTCCGATGATCCGTACGCGCTCGTTCCGCAGCGCGATGAGTCGGGACACGGCACCTCAGTCGCCGGGATCGCCTGCGGCAGCGCGGACGAGAACACGGATTTCATCGGCGCCGCGCCGGAATCGCAGATTGCCTTTGTGCGGCTCAAGCCAGCCAAGCAGTACCTCCGCGATTACTTTCTGATCCCGGAGGACGCGACCGCTTATCAGGAGACAGATCTGATGCTGGGTGTCCGCTATCTGGTCGATGTCTCCCGCCGACTGCGCATGCCCCTCGTCATCTGCATCTCCGTCGGCACGAATCAGGGCAGCCACAACGGGACTTCCCCGCTCGAGGACGTCCTGACCTCCGCCCAGTTCAACACCAGCATCTACGCGGTCGCCGGAACCGGAAACGAGACCGGGAAGGGGCACCATTTCCAGGGACGGCTCTCCGGCGCGGAGGATTCCGCCGAGATCGAGCTGCTCGTCGACCAGGAGACGCGCGGGTTTGCGGTCGAGTTCTGGGCGGACGCGCCGGATCTGTACAGCATCGGTTTCACCTCCCCGCTCGGCGAGACGATCCAGCCCGTACAGCCGCGCAGCGGCACAACGCGGGAATTTGACTTCCTCCTTGAATACAGCCGCATCACGCTGACCTACACGATCGTGGAAATGCTCAGCGGCGCACAGCTTGCCCTGATCCGTTTCCGGGAACCCACGCCCGGCATCTGGCGCATCCGCGTCGTGAGCAAGAGTTCGGTCAGCGGCGATTTCCACCTCTGGCTCCCCGGCACCGACCTCGTCGACCCGGAGATCCGTTTCTATGCGCCCAGCTCCGACGTCACGCTCGTCATTCCCTCCTGCGCCGCCTCCGTCCTCACTGCCGGCGCCTACAACGCCTACAACAACAGCCTGTTTATCTACTCCGGGCGCGGCTACACGCGCAACGACCTCATCAAGCCGAATTTCGCCGCGCCCGGCGTCGACCTGACCGCGCCCGTCCCCGGCGGCAGCTACACCACGCTCACCGGCTCCTGCGCCGCCTCCGCGCTCACCGCCGGCGCCACCGCCCTCCTCGTCGAGGCAGGACTGCGGCAGGAACGTCCGCGCGCGTTCACAACACAGGAGATCCAGAGCCTCTTCCTGCGCGGGGCGAGGCGGAACGACTACGATACCTACCCGAACCGTGCGTGGGGTTACGGCGCCATGGACGTGTACGGCATCTTCGAGTCCTTCCTCCGCTCGTAGCCTTTTTCTCACACATGCTCTTCCGGCGCATATGATACAGTGTAAATGAAAAATTTCGGAGGGTACAACATGAGCGATTTAGCAGCAACCAACTGTGGATGTGAGGGCATCAATTCC
>CANQYP010000093.1 GCA_947628045.1 uncultured Lachnospiraceae bacterium
GTGGAGGTCTTCGCGAAGAATTTTGCGGAGCCGTCCGGCTCGTCGCCCGCCGAGAAACCGCCCGGGAACATGATGATCTGCGCCTGAGAGATCGCCTTCTCGAAGACCTCCACCGAATCACGGATGTCCTGCGCGCTCAGGTTGCGGAAGACCTTGACGTCCACCTCTGCACCCGCACGCTCGAACGCCTTTTTGCTATCGTACTCGCAGTTCGTACCCGGAAACACCGGAATGAAAACGCGCGGTTTAGCCACCTTATGTTTGCACACATGAACGTTCGGCGTCACGTAGCAGCCGTTCTCCTTGTGGACGATCGTCCCGTCCTCTTCCCTTCCTGCAAAGAAATACGCCCGCGGACCGCTCGTCGGATTACCGTCGATGTCAAGACCGCCGCCGATCGTCGGGATTCCTGAATCCGTCTTGAACACGCGCTCCAGCGTGCCCGTCCACGCCTGCAGCGCCTCGTCGATCGGGATCTTCACGTCCTTATATTCAAATGTGCCGTTGTTTACGACCTCGCCAACCACCGTGTATGTGATCGCAAGGGAGCCGACCGCCCCGTCCGGCACCTCGGCTACGATGTCGCCAAAGCCCGCGGTGAACAGATCGCGCTCGTCGATGTTGTGCTCGATCTTAAAGCCGAACCCGTTGCCGAACGCCATCTTGGAAAGCGCCGCCGCGAGCCCCTTGCCGTCGAGCGCGTAAGCGGAGATGATGCGTCCCGCCTTGATATCCTCGTGGAACTTCGCGTACTGCTCCATGATCTTCTCATAGACCGGGAGATCGTATTCGTCTTTCTCAAAGTGCAGGAGCACGAGCTTGCTGCCCGCCTTCTTGAGCTCCGGCGTGATGATCGTCTTGTCGCTCGCGACGTCCACCGCAAACGACACGAGCGTCGGCGGCACGTCGATCTCGTTGAACGAGCCGGACATGCTGTCCTTGCCGCCGATCGACGGCAGTCCGAACCCGAGCTGCGCAGAGTACGCGCCCAGCAGCGCCGCGAACGGCTGGCTCCAGCGTTTCGGATCCTCGGTCATCCTGCGGAAATATTCCTGGAAGGTAAAGCGGATCTTGCTGTAGTCTCCGCCGTTCGCCACGATCCTTGCGACCGACTCAAGCACCGCGTAGACCGCGCCGTGGTACGGACTCCAGCTCGACAGATACGGGTCAAAGCCGTACGCCATCATCGTCACCGTGTCCGTCTTGCCCTCAAGCACCGGGAGTTTTGCGACCATCGCCTGCGTCTCAGTGAACTGGTATTTCCCGCCGTACGGCATGAATACCGAGCCCGCTCCGATCGAGCCGTCGAACATCTCCACGAGCCCCTTCTGCGAGCAGCAGTTCAGATCGGCGAGCGTCTCCAGCCATTTCGCTCGGACGTCCGGCACTTCATTTCTCACAAAATATTTCTCCGTCTCGGACGGCATCTCCACCGCGACGCTCGTCTCCTGGTGCGCGCCGTTCGTGTCGAGGAACGCGCGGGAGATATTGACGATCTCCCTGCCTCTCCACTTGAGGACGAGCCGCGGGCTTTCCGTCACGACGGCGACCTCGACCGATTCGAGGTTCTCCTCGGCGGCATAGTCCATAAATTCCTTTACGTCCTTCGGGTCGACCACGACCGCCATGCGCTCCTGCGACTCGGAGATCGCGAGCTCCGTGCCGTCCAAGCCCGCGTATTTCTTCGGAACCTTATCCAGGTTGATCTCCAGTCCCGGCGCGAGCTCTCCGATCGCCACGGAGACGCCGCCTGCGCCGAAATCGTTGCACTTCTTGATCAGTCTGCTGACCTCCGGACGGCGGAACAGTCTCTGCAGCTTGCGCTCGGTCGGCGCGTTGCCCTTCTGCACCTCCGCGCCACAGACCTCGATGGACGCCTCCGTGTGCACCTTCGAGGATCCGGTCGCCCCGCCGATGCCGTCGCGCCCCGTCCGTCCGCCGAGCAGAATGATGATATCGCCCGGATCGGAGTTCTCTCGGATCACGGCGTTTCTGGGAGCCGCGCCCATGACCGCGCCGATCTCCATGCGTTTCGCCACATAATTCGGATGATAGATCTCCTTGACATAGCCGGTCGCCAGACCGATCTGGTTGCCGTAGGAGCTGTAGCCGTGCGCCGCCTCACGCACCAGTTTCTTCTGCGGCAGCTTGCCTTTTAAGGTGTCTTTCACTGAGACGGTCGGGTCCGCCGCGCCCGTCACGCGCATCGCCTGATAGACGTAGGTGCGCCCGGAGAGCGGATCGCGGATCGCGCCGCCCAGGCAGGTCGCCGCGCCGCCGAACGGCTCGATCTCAGTCGGGTGATTGTGCGTCTCGTTCTTGAAATTGACCAGCCATTCCTCGGTCTTTCCGTCGATCTCGACCGGCACCACGATGCTGCAGGCGTTGATCTCGTCCGAATCCTCCTGATCCTGCAGCTTGCCCTCTTTCTTGAGCTTGCGCATCGCCATCAGCGCGAGATCCATCAGGCAGACGAACTTGTCGTCGCGCCCCTTGAACATCTCCTCGTGGTCGGCGAGATACTGCCTGTAAGTGCCCTCGATCGGCGCCCGGTAATAGCCGTCGTCAAACGCGACGTCCGTGAGCTCCGTCGAGAACGTCGTGTGGCGGCAGTGATCCGACCAGTAGGTATCGAGCACGCGCACCTCCGTCATCGACGGATCGCGTTTTTCTTCGTTCTTAAAATAATTCTGAATGTGCTGGAAATCGCGGAAGGTCATCGCCAGATTCAGGGAATCGTAGAGCGTCTTCAGCTGTGCCTCTCCCATCGCGATGAATCCGTCGAAGATGCTCACGTCCGCGGGCTCCTCAAACTCCGTCACCAGCGTCTCCGGTTTCGCAAAGCCAGCCTCGCGCGAGTCCACCGGATTGATGCAGTAGGACTTGACCGCCTCGAACTCCTCGTCCGACACCTCGCCCGCGACCACGTAGACCGTCGCGGAGCGGATCACCGGCTCCTCGTCCTCTTTCAGGAACTTCACACACTGTACGGCGGAGTCCGCCCGCTGATCGAACTGCCCCGGCAGATACTCCACCGCGAACGCCCGCTCGTCCTCCGCCATCGGGAACTCGTCCTCATAGAGGACGTCCACCGGCGGCTCGGCAAACACCGTCCTGCACGCGTCCGCGAACACCGCGTCCGAGACGTTCTCCACATCGTAGCGGATCAGGATGCGGATGCCCTTCAGACCTGCCGCGCCGAGGTAACTGCGCATCTCGTGCGCAAGCCCCTTCGCCGCCACGGCAAACTGCTCTTTCTTCTCCACATACACTCTTCTGACTTTGCTCATGTAAGTCCTCCTCATTCTTCGTGATGGCAACGAGCCATGCAAAGATGACGAATGGCAAAGCGGCTGCTTGCAGACAGCTTTGTCAGACGACATCTTTATAGGGCGACTGCCCGCGACCAAGGAAAAGCAAAGCTTTTTCGAGGTTCGCAGGGCTCGTTGCCGCTTATGAACGAAAATCGAATTTATTCTTCGTCTAACGTTATACTCTCGATCACCGGCTGGTCTTCCGGCTCGACCGCGCCGTTCTCGCCCTCTTCTACGTCCTCGCAGATTTTATCGACGACCTCCATGCCCTCGGTCACATAGCCGAACCCCGCGTAGTCGCCGTCGAGGAAGGTGCTGTCCGCCTGTACGATAAAGAACTGGCTGCTGGCGCTGTCGGGGTCGTTCGAGCGCGCCATCGAGATCACGCCGCGCTTGTGCGAGATCGGATTGTCCACGCCGTTGCTCGAGAACTCGCCCTTGATCGTCTCATCCGAGCCGCCGGTGCCGTTGCCGAGCGGATCGCCGCCCTGGATCATGAAACCGTCCATGATCCGATGGAAGGTCAGCCCGTCGTAAAAACCGTCCTTCACCAGTCCGACGAAGTTGTCAACCGTGATCGGCGCTGCCTCCTCGTCCAGTTTCACTTTGATATCGCCGTAGTCCTTTACCGAGATCGTCACACTCGGTCCGGAGACCTGCGAGAGGTCGACCTCCGCCCCGTCGCCCGCCGCGCCCTGCTCCTCGGGCGGCTGGTTCAGCAGCACAAACGCGAGGATCCCCACAATGAGGACCACCGCAATCACCGTAAACAGGACCAGCCCCATGCCGGATCTCTTTTTCGGCTCTTTTTTCTTATTATTCTTCTTTGAAAGCTTATTACTCATGTCGTTCCACTCCTGATGATCGATCGTGATATTCGTCCGCATGCGGTTCTCCCCCTGCCGCGGAACATCCGCCGGGGTTTCCGCATTGCCCTCATTATAACGGATAATCGGAAAGATTACAATATCTCTTGACCTTTTTCGACAAAAGGATGTTCCCCAGGGCAGCAGCGTGAAAGGCTCAATCATTCTGCCCGGCGCGGCTCTTTTCTGTGCGGCTTTGATTTCTCTCCGCCCAGAATTCCTCCGCCTTCGCGCGCACGTCCGCGAGCGTACACAGACCCGGATTCCCCCACTCTTCCGGGAACATCCGGCGATAACGCGCCGCCGCGAAACGCTCGTCGAGAAGGAGGATAATGCCCTCGTCCTCCTCCGTGCGGATCACGCGCCCCGCCGACTGCAGGACCTTGTTCATGCCGGGGCAGAGGTAGGCGTAGAAAAACCCGTCCTCCCCGCGCTTGTCATAGAATTGTTTCAACATCTCACGCTCGGTGCAGACCTGCGGGATCCCGGTGCCGACGATCACCGCGCCGACCAGCCGCTCGCCCCGCAGATCGATCCCCTCCCCGAAAATTCCGCCCATCACGCAGAAACCTGCAAGCCCCTGCTCATGCTGCTGCTCGAACTGCCGCAGAAACTCCTCGCGCTGCGCCTCCTTCATACCGCTCTCCTGACACAGGAGCCGAATCTCCTCCCCCTGCTCTTCGCACAGAGAGCCAAACTGCTGCGCGACCTCGTCCATCATGCGGTACGACGGGAAAAAGATCATATAGTTGCCGCGTTTCGCGAGAATCAGCCGGAACACATACTCCGCCATCTTGCGGTATTCGCGCTCCGTGCGGCTCGTGTAGCGGCTGGTCGTGTCCGTCCCGATCATCACACGGCGGTTCTCCCGCGGAAAGATCGAGTGCGCGTAGATCGCGTAATTCTCCTTTTCCGTGCTCAACAGACTCTTGTAATACTGGATCGGCAGCAGCGTCGCCGAGAAAAAGATCGTGCTCTTCCCGCGGTCAAGGCACTCCTGCAGGTTCTTCGACACATCCACACAGAAAAGCCGGATGCGGAACCTGCCGTCCTCCGAGAGCTCGGTGTAGATCACATAATCATCGCCCAGCAGGTCGCAGACGTCGAGGAAACGCCGCGCCTGAAAATACAGCTCCAGCACCTTGTCGTTCACTTCCGCGTCCCTGGAGTCCTCCAGAAAGTCTTCCATGATCCCGCACAGGTTCATCAGATGAACCGGGAAAGTCCCGACGTCCGGCAGGACCTGCACCGCCCCGGCATCCGGCTCTCTCTTGCGCTCCAGCAGCCACGTATTGCAGCGCCCAAGCGCCCGCGCCATCTTCTGGCTGTGCGGACGGACAAGCTTGCGCAGCTCCAGAAAGTCCTCCTTGACAAGCGACGCAGAGAACATTTCCCGCCCGCGCTCCACAAGGTTGTGCGCCTCGTCGATCAGGAACAGATAATCGCCCTTCACCCCTTCGCCAAAAAAGCGTTTCAGTCGCGCGCGCGGGTCAAAGATATAATTGTAATCGCAGATCACCGCGTCCGCCCACAGCGTCACGTCCAGCCCGAACTCAAACGGGCAGACCTGCCACTTTTCCGCCTGCGCCTCGATCGCCGGACGGTCGAAGACCTCGCCGGACGAAAGAAATTCAAACACCGCGTCATTCACGCGGTCGAAATGCCCCTTCGCGTACGGACACGCCTCGGGATTGCACGCGGGCTCCCCCAGAAAGCAGATCTTCTCCTTCGCCGTCAGCGTCACTGTCTTCATGCGCAGCCCGTTCCCGCGCAGGATCGCATACGCCTCCTCGGCGACCGTCCGCGTGACGGTCTTCGCCGTCGCATAAAAAATATGATCCGCGAGTCCTTCGCCCATCGCCTTCACCGCGGGGAAAACCGTGGAGAGTGTTTTGCCCGTCCCGGTCGGCGCCTGGATGAACAATTTCTTCTTCCGCCGCATCGTCCGGTACACCGCCGCCGCGGTCTTCTCCTGCCCCTCACGCCAGGGGAACGGAAACGTCAGCTCCCGGATCGACGCCTGCCGCGTCTCCTTCCAGTCGAGCTCCAGTTTCGCCCACTTCTGATATTCCCTGACGACCGCAAAAAACCATCCCTCCAGCTCCCGCACCGAATATTCCTCGCGGAACCGCCGAATCTCCTCGGTCTCCATGTTGCAGTAGGTCATCTGCACGCCGACGCGCTCCAGCCCTTCCTGGCTGCCGTAAATATAAGCGTAGCACTTCGCCTGCGCGAGATGCACCGCCACAGGCTCGCGGATCAGGGCGACATCGCGGTAAACGCCCTTGATCTCGTCGATAAACATATCTGCCCGGCACCGCTCCTGCCCGGCGCTGTCCGGCGACAGCAAAGTCTCCTCGTTTTCCGCGCCTGAGCCATTGCCTGTATCGTCTGCGCCTGAAACTTTGCCCTCCTCATCTGCTCCTGAACGTTTCTTCGCAGTCCATTCGCCCTCAGTGCAGCTCCAGAGCACGCCGCGCTCCGCGCGCATCACCTCGTCCATCTGGAAGATTCCGTCCGCGCGTCCCTCAACCGTCAGCACAAAGCCGTCCGCGGGCACGTCAATGGAAAGAGGCACCTCCGCCCGGTAGCCGCTGCCCATCCGTCCCTGAATCTTTCGATGGATGCGGCTGCCCTCCTGCATTGCCTCCTTCTGGGCGAACGCGCCCCGGCGATCGTCAATATCGCCCGAACGCAGAATAAATTCCACGAGGCTGCGGACCGAGATCCGTATCCTCTGTTCCTGTTTCTCTTCTTGTTCCATAGTTCTTCATATGCTTTCTTACCGTATTCGTGTGTAGTCCATTTTACCACATCTCAAAAAATAAGGGAATATAAAGCGTTGCATCTGTTTTTTTTACAGAAAGTATGATAAAATTCTTTTCAAGATTTTATTATGATGCGCCCCAGAATATCCTGAACGCTTATATTTACGGGGTAATTGAGTAAAGCCTAAATATAAAGAAAACAAATGAGGAGAACGATATGATACGTTTTAACAACGACTACAGCCGCGGCGCGCACCCGAAGATCCTGGAGGCGCTCGCGCAGACAAACACCGAGAGCTACGGCGGCTACGGGATCGACCCGTGGTGCGAAAAAGCCGCCGATGAGATCAAAAAATATCTGGACTGCCCGGAGGCGGCGGTGCACTTCCTGATCGGCGGCACGCAGGTCAACTACACGGCGATCTCAGCTGCGCTGCGCCCGTACCAGAGCGTCATCAGCGCGGACAGCGGGCATATCAACGTCCATGAGACCGGCGCGGTCGAGCACTGCGGGCACAAGATCCAGGCGCTGCCCGCGCGCGACGGCAAGATCACAGCTGCGCAGATCGAGGAGGAGGCACGGCTGTACCGCGACAGCGACATCCCGGAGCACGTCACGCAGCCGAAACTGGTCTACCTGTCCTTCCCGACCGAGTACGGCACGATCTACTCCCTGCGGGAGCTGGAGGACATCAGCCACGTCTGCCGGGAGTACGGACTGTATCTCTTCGTCGACGGCGCACGGCTCGGCTACGGTCTCGGCGCTGCCGAGAACGACGTGACAATGAAGGATCTCGCCCGCCTGACCGACCTGTTCTACTGCGGCGGCACGAAATGCGGCGCCCTCTTCGGCGAGGCGCTCGTCATCACGAACCCGGTGCTGAACGTCGACTTCCGCAGCTACATCAAGCAGAACGGCGCGATGCTCGCCAAGGGCTGGCTGCTCGGTCTGCAGTTCTACACGCTGTTCGCGGACGGGCTCTATTTCGAGATCACGAAAAAGGCGACGGAACTCGCGCAGCAGATCCGCCGCGCTTTCGCCGAAAAAGGCATCCCGCCGTACATAGAGAGCTGCACGAACCAGCAGTTCGTCGTGCTCGAAAACAGCCAGATGCAAAAGCTCGCGGAGAAATACGTGTTCGAATTTGAAAAGAAGATCGACGATACGCACAGCTGCGTGCGTTTCTGCACAAGCTGGGGAACGACGCAGGATGAGATCGATGCGCTGATCACGGATATTCGGGAGCTTTAAGCATATCCCTGTATCCGAGATGCGGAATCTGTGAGCCCCAAATATTGATTATTACCCCTGCAGAGCCGCATCATCGGAGCTGCAAGAGGGCAAAATACCACTTAAGAACAGGAGTTTCTCATGCGCGGTTCCAATTACGAGACAACAAAAAAAGAATCTCAGAAATTGTTTCTGAAATACGACCAGCAGCATATGATCGACAAGTTCCAGCTGCAGCACGACGATGATTTCCTGTACATAGAATTCATCGCGCGCCGCTATCGGATCGACCGCCGCAGCGGGAATGTCGAGTGGAAGGAAGATCTTTGTACAAAACCTTCTTCATGCCAGCCTGAGAAAGACCAGGGCATCGATCCGTCCGGCAAAGCTCCTGAGACGCTTGCCGAAACGCCTGAGCAGACTGGAAGAACATCCGAAACCGCATGGCACGAGGCAGGTTTCGAGGAAGTCCTCTCCATCTTCGACGTGCTCTGCTACTCGAAGGACGGCTGCCGTCTGTCCGGAAACTACTGCGGCATCAGCAATGTAAAAGGAGCCAACCTCGCGGCGGCTCCCGGAAATGACATGTTCGCCCCGTCCGCCCGCGCGTTTGACCACCACACCGACCAACTTGCGGCGGCATGCGAGGCGCTCGGCGGCACGAAAGAAAAAATCGGCGACGTGTCCTACCTGCTCCCTGTCTTTCCGTTCCTCTCCATCCAGCTCCAGTTCTGGGAAAGCGACGAGGAATTCCCGCCGCAGCTGAAATTCATGTGGGACGAAAACATTTTACAGTTTATGCATTTCGAGACGACTTTCTACGTGACCGGGCATGTGATCGAACGCTTGCAAACACTCTTATAACTTCACTCGCTCAGCGTCCGCACCGCCGCCAGCAGTTCCTGCACGAGCTTAATCATACTCTCGTTTTCTTTTCCCGCCACTTTTGGTCTGGTGTACGTGAAATACGGGTTCGTCTCGATCGTAAAGCGCAGCCTGCCACGATAGAATTTGAGCAGACCGTCGATGCGCGTCGTGTCGATCTGCGCCTTCTCATACATGACGATCTTCACCTCGTCGCCCTTCTGCGTCAGCTCCGTGATGTACGCCTCGTGCGCCTGCGAACGCATCCGGGCGATCATCAGCAGATTCTGCACCGGGCGCGGCGGTTCGCCGAAACGGTCCATCAACTCCTCGAGCATATCGTCATACTCTTCCTCATTCTGGATCGCGGCGATCCGCTTATAGATGTCGAGTTTCTGGATCTCATTTTTAATATAAGTATCCGAAATGAACGCGTCCACATCCAGATCGATCGCCGTCTCAAAGCTCTCCTGCGGCGTCGCCTCGCCCTGGATCTCCCGCACCGACTCATTCAGGAGCTTGCAGTACAGATCGTAGCCGACCGCCTCCATGTGCCCGTGCTGCTCGCTGCCGAGCAGATTGCCGGCGCCGCGAATCTCCAGGTCGCGCATCGCGATCTTGAAACCGCTGCCGAGCTCCGTGAACTCGCGGATCGCGGACAGGCGTTTCTCCGCCACCTCCCTGAGCATCTTGTTGCGGCGATACATCAGAAACGCATAAGCCGTGCGGTTCGATCTGCCGACGCGCCCGCGCAGCTGGTAGAGCTGGGCGAGCCCCATATTGTCCGCGTCGTGCACGATCATCGTGTTGACGTTCGAGATGTCAAGCCCGGTCTCGATGATCGTCGTCGTCACGAGCACGTCGATATCCCCGTTGATGAAATCGTACATCACCTGCTCGAGCTCACGCTCCTTCATCTGCCCGTGCGCGAACGCCACCTGCGCCTGCGGGACGAGAGACGCGATCGTGTTCGTCATCTCCACGATGCTGTTGACGCGGTTGTAGACATAGTAGACCTGTCCGCCGCGCGCCAGCTCGCGGCTGATCGCCTCGCGCACCATCTCCTCGTTGTACTCCATGACATAGGTCTGGATCGGCACACGCTCCTG
>CANQYP010000094.1 GCA_947628045.1 uncultured Lachnospiraceae bacterium
TCACCGGGCAGCTCAACGGCCTCTCCGGGCAGGAGCTTGAGGAGCGCATCGACGGATTGCTTGCGCGCGTTGGCATGACCGAGGCGGCCGACCGGCGTGCGGGCACCTACTCGAAGGGTATGCGGCAGAGACTCGGGATCGCAGATGTGCTGATCAAGGATCCGGAGATCATCATCATGGATGAGCCGACGCTCGGCATCGACCCGGAGGGCATGCGGGAGCTTTTGAACCTGATCCGGGAACTGTCGGTCGAGGACGGCAGGACGATCCTGATCTCCTCGCACCAGCTCCATCAGATCCAGAAGGTCTGTGACCGCGTCGGAATCTTCGTGGAGGGCAGGCTGATTGCGAGCGGCACGCTCGCTGAGCTGGAGGAGCAGATGCTCCGGGACGGCAGCTATCTGCTGGAGACGAACGTCCATCCATGCGACGACAAGCTGCTCGGGATGCTGTATCAGCAGGAGGGCATCGAGAAGATCCAGAAGGAAGGAAACACACTCCTGATCACCTCGAAACAGGATATCCGCGGCGCGCTGACGAAGTTCCTCGGGGAGCGCGGCTACACGATCCTGCACCTCCACCAGCGAGGCGGCGACCTGGACGAGATCTACAGACGTTATTTTGAAAAGGCGGGGCAAAGTGATGAGAGAAATGATTTTGAAGAAAAGAGAAAGCCTGTCTGGAAACGCAGGGGAAGGGACGCGCGTAAGAGGGCTGACCGGGCTTAAGGCGCTGTTTCGCAAGGAGTTTGCTGACCATCTGAGGAGCAGGCGGTTCCTGATCCTGCTGCTCTTGATCGGCGGCACCGGGTTCGCCAGCCTGTACGGGGCGATCTCCGGGCTCGGCGACGTGAAGGACAGCAATTATCTGTTTTTGAGCTTATATACGACCAGCGGGAACTCGATTCCGTCGTTCATGTCCTTTATCGCGCTGCTGGGGCCGATCATCGGTCTGGCGCTCGGCTTTGACGCGGTGAACAGCGAGCGCGCCGGGGGAACGCTGAACCGGCTCGTGTCGCAGCCGATCTACCGGGACTCCATCATCATCGGGAAATTCCTGGCGGGCACGGCGGTGATCGCGGCGATCATCTATACGATGGGAATCGGGATCGGCGCGGTCGGGCTGCTCGCGACGGGCATCAAACCGTCCGGGGAGGAAGTATTGAGGGTACTGGTCTTTTTGACCTTCACGGTCGTCTATGTGGCATTCTGGCTGGCGCTTTCGATCTGGTTCTCCGTGGTGTGTCGCCATGCCGCCACGTCCGCGCTCGCGTCGATCGCGCTCTGGGTGTTCTTCGCGATCTTCATGAGTCTGGTGGCGAGCATCATCGCGAACGCGGTGTACCCGATCGGCGACGAGTACCATGCGATGGTCAATTCCTACCACAATTATACGCTGGAGCTCGGGCTGAACCGGATCTCGCCCTACTATCTGTACAGCGAGGCGGTTTCCACGATTATGAACCCGACGGTCCGCTCGGTCAATGTCGTGACGATGGACCAGCTTGTCGGGGCGGTCAGCGGATATCTGAGCTTTGGGCAGAGCCTGCTGCTTGTCTGGCCGCATCTGACCGGTCTGGCGGCGCTGATGCTGATCGCGTTCGGCGGGTCATACATCGGATTCATGCGGCAGGAGGTACGGTCGAACTGAGTCCGGGCACAGGCGCGGCGGGACGAAACGCGGCGTGACAAAAACGATGAACCGGAAAGTGCTGCGGCAAAAGACGGCGCGGCAAGACGAAAAACGCTGGGATAGAAAACGGCGGGACGAAATGCGGCGTGATAAAAACAGTGAGCCGGAAAACGGCGCGGCAAAAGACAGCGTGCCGGAAAATACAGTAAAAAAACGGGGCAGCGGCGCATAATTTGCGGGAAAGCTGCAGACAATACCTTCGAGGAATTCAGCATGAATCAGGAGGTAGGGTTATGCCAGCATTAGTTTGTTCCGCGCAGAACTGCATTTTTAACAACGCAATGTACTGCGGCAAGGGAGACATCAAGGTCGGCGGCGAGGAGGCGAAGGCGTGTCAGGACACCTGCTGCGCGAGCTTTGAGGAGCGCAAGAGAGACAGCGCGAAGAGCTCGGTCGGGAGCCCGACGACGATCATCGACATCAAGTGCGAGGCGGAGAACTGCAAGTACAACGACGACTGCATCTGCCGCGCGAACCACGTGGACATCGCTGGGGCGGCTGCATGCGAGTGCCATGAGACCGAGTGCGTGACGTTCGATGAGGCGGGCTGAGCCAAAAACTCATGCGGCGCTGGAGGTGTATGCGCCAGACGATGGGGTGGGTCGAACCGCAAAACGCAAGCGGCGTCGGGGATGCACGCGTTGTTCGATGAGGCGGGCTGAGCCGCAGGACACAAGCGGCGGCAGGAACGCACGCGCTGTTCGGCGAGAACAGAAGGACCCGGGGAGGGACGAGGAATCGTTCTCCCCGGGTTTTTTGACGCAAAAAATGTTTGACAATCCCGGACGTATATGGTATGCTAACCGAGGTTGTAAATAACAGGAAAGCAGAGTATCCACTCTCACCCCGGCGCATGCGGCGACCGGCGGTTTATATCGGTGACAGGCGCAGATTCCCCGGAAGATGCGGTTTTGTGATGATGAGAGTGGAGCGGTATGTGATCCGCTCTTTTCTTTTTATCTCAATGTAATGGAGGTGCAGTACCATTAGCGAATTAATGATCAACGAACAAATCAGGGACCGCGAAGTACGTCTGATCGGCGAGAACGGCGAACAGCTGGGTATCATGTCGGCGAAGGACGCGATGAAACTTGCGAGGGAGGCGGAGCTCGATCTGGTGAAGATCGCCCCGACGGCGAAACCGCCGGTGTGCAAGATCATCGATTACGGGAAATATCGTTACGAGCTGGCTCGCAAGGAGAAAGAGGCGAGAAAGAAACAGAAAACGATTGAGATCAAAGAGGTCCGATTGTCTCCCAACATTGATGTGAATGATTTGAACACGAAGATTAATAACGCTAAGAAATTCATTTCAAAGGGTAACAAAGTGAAGATCACGCTGCGTTTCCGGGGCAGGGAGATGGCGCATATGCAGACCAGCAGGCATATCCTTGAGGATTTCGCGAAGGAGCTGGAGGATATCGCGACCGTCGACAAACCGATCAAGCAGGAGGGCAGGAGTCTTACCATGTTCTTGACGGAGAAGAAGTAATACAGCAATTCAAATACAAGGAGGAACGACAAAATGCCGAAAATGAAGACAAGCAGAGCTGCTGCGAAACGTTTTAAGAAGACTGGGACAGGTTTATTGAAGAGAAACAAAGCTTACAAGAGCCATATCTTAACCAAGAAGTCTACTAAGAGGAAGAGGAATCTGAGACACGCGACGATCACGGATCCGACGAACGCTCAGAACATGAAGAAGATCTTACCGTATTTATAAGAAGAGGCGAAGGAGGAAATAAGACATGGCAAGAATCAAAGGCGGTTTGAACGCTAAGAAAAAGCATAATCGGGTATTAAAGCTGGCGAAGGGCTACAGAGGCGCCAGATCAAAACAGTACAGGATCGCGAAACAGTCCGTGATGCGTGCCCTGACGAGCGCGTATGCGGGACGTAAGCAGAGAAAGCGTCAGTTCAGACAGCTCTGGATCGCGCGTATCAACGCGGGTGCGCGCCTGAACGGGCTCTCCTACAGCAAGTTCATGTACGGGCTGAAACTCGCGGGTATCGAGCTGAACCGGAAGGTGCTGGCGGATATGGCTGTGAACGACGCGGAAGGTTTTGCGACGCTCGTTGAGCTTGCGAAGAGCAAGGTAGCATAACAGAAGATCAGAAAAGAAACGAAGAGTTCGGCGAATCAGCATGCGCCGGGCTCTTTTTTTGGCATAATTTTGCCGAACCTCTCATATGTATAGAATAGCGCCCTGACTGGCAGGGCGCGGATCGTATCCGCTGGAGAGCGCCTGAAAAGGCAGGAACCGGAGGGTGCCTGGAAAAGTGAGAACTGCTCGGAAAGACAGGAGCCGGAAGGACTTCAGGAAAAGGGCGTGGATCGCGGGAGGCGGCGTATGAGGGGGACAAGCGGGCTGCAGAAGGTTCTTTATCTGATCATGCTGGTGCTGGGAATCTATATTTTGTACAAAGCAGGTCGGATCCTGCTGGACAGCGGGGCGGCGCAGCGCGCGCTGGATTCGGGCGAGGTGCAGAGAAATCTGGAGGACGCGGCGATGCGGACCTATGCGCCGGGCTATACGGCGGCAGTGGAGGGGCGCGGCATGCCGGACTGGCTGGCTGGGTGGATGCGCCAGATCGTGCCGGTCTACAGCTTTCTCGCGGAAGAAAAGAGCAAAAATGAGGAATCGGCGCAGGAGACGCAGACGGAACAGATGACCGGAGCGCAGGAGACGCAGCCGGAACAGACCGCCGAAATTCAGGAGACACAGCCGGAACAGACCGCCGAGGCGCAGGAGCTGCCGACCCGGGAGGCGGCGTCCGGGGCGGTCATCTCGGAGCAGACGCTCGCGCAGCTGGAGGATTTCGACTATCTGCTGTCGCACTATTACACGGTGGACGAGGGGACGACGGCGGACGCGCAGCTGCTGGATGCCGACGCCCTGCTGCAAAAGGATCTGAGACTTGCGCGGGATCCTTCCGTGCCGCAGATCCTGATCTACCACACGCACTCTCAGGAGGCGTTCGCGGATTCGCGCGAGGGGGTGACGGAGGACACGATCGTCGGAATGGGGGAAACGCTCGCGGAGGAGCTGCGGGAGAGCTACGGCTACAATGTGATCCATGATACGGGAACCTATGATCTGGTGGACGGCGTGGCGGATCGCAGCGCAGCCTATGACTATGCGCGCGAGGCGGTGGAGCAGATCCTGGAGGAACACCCGACGATCGAGGTGGTCATCGACCTGCACCGCGACGGGGTGGACGGGGAAAAATTCGTGACGGAGGTGGACGGGAAAGCGGTCTCGATGATCATGTTTTTCAACGGGATCTCGCGGGACAGCGCGGACCAGCCGCTGCCGTGGCTCGAGAACCCCTACACGCAGGACAACCTCGCTTTTTCCCTGCAGCTGCAGCTCGCGGCGGAGAAATGCTACCCCGGCTTTACGAGAAATATCTACCTGAAGGCGGAGCGTTTCAACCTGCACTTGCGGCCGCGGTCGCTGCTTGTGGAGGCGGGGACCCAGATGAACACGGTGGAAGAAGAGCGAAACGCGATGCGCCCGCTCGCGGATCTGCTGCAGCAGGTGCTGAGCGGAACGAACGCGGCTCCCTGACGCACAGGGAGCCTGAATGGTACGCGTATGTATCTGGACGGCGCTGCAGTTCCTGACGCGCAAACGCGCTCACACGTCTGTGTCTGCCGCGGCAGGGAATGCGCTCACACGTCTGCGCCTGTCATTGCCGCAAGCACGCTCACAGCGGCGTCTTCATGTATTTCCGGGCGTCGCGCCCGGTGTTGAAGAGCAGGTCGAGGATCGAGACCGCGTGCTCAAACGCGCCGAAGAGCTGCGGATATTCCGGGTAGCCGTCGTAATTCATGTAGGTGAGCTTGATGCCGGCGTCGGCAAAGAGCTCCGGCTCTATGTAGTCCTGCGCCGCGGGACCGGACAGATATTCCGTGCCGCCGCTGTCGCGGACGAGATTGACGAGGCGCTCCGTCTTGCCGTCTGAGAGCGTATAGTCGGACGACCAGCTGATTTTTGTGCCGATGTCGAGCATCTGACAGATTTCGGTGAGGAAGAGATAGTTGATCCTGCTCAGGTAATCCTCTTCTCTGCAGCGCCGGTAGAGATCGCAGATCTGCTCGGAGTACTCCTTGTAATGCGGCGCATGGGCGTAATTGACGGAGATCGCCTTCCAGTGGGAGTCGCACCATTCGTGGTCGGAGACGCGCGTCTCGTTGATCTTTTGATAGTACTTCCCCTTGGAATCGACAGGGATCGTCAGCCACTGGGTGCCCGCCTGTGTCTTGATCTTGTTCCGGTTGCGCCAGTCGCGGCGCGTGTACTGCATGTCGTCGTAGAGTATGAATTCGTCCACCATGCCGATCAGGTCGAAATAGCCTTTCCACGGGATATAGTTGGACTGTAATATAGCAACTTTTTTCAAAAAAGACGCCTCCTTATTCTGCCATTTCCCAGCTATTATATACTACCTGTCGAAAAAAGAAAAGGATTGAGTTTTTATCATGGAAATGATATAATCCGAACGAAAGAGAGTGGGACAATATGCAGAACATCATGATTCTCGGAGCCTCGTATTCCCTGGTTCCGCTGATCCGGGCGGCAAAGCGCCTGGGCTGTCATACGATCGCAACCAGTATTCCCGGTGATTATCCGGGATTTTCTGTAGCAGACGAAAGCTGTTTCTGCGATATCACAAAGCCGGAGGAGGTACTCGCCGCCGCCAGGAGCTACGGGATCGACGGCGTCGCCACCTGCTGCATGGACGTGGGGCTGCGCAGCCAGGGGTACGTCGCGTCGGCGCTTGGGCTGCCGGGACCGAACTGGGAGGGCGTGCAGATCTGCACGGACAAATCCCGCATGAAACAGGCGTTTCAGAAGGAGCGGGTGAACACCGCGGCATATATTAAGGTATACGGTCGAGACGACCTGGAGCGGGCGTGCGAGACGCTGCGTTTTCCGGTCATGCTCAAGGCGGTCGACCAGATGGGCGGGCGGGGGATCTCCCGCTGCGACACGAAGGAGGCGCTCTATGCCGCGTATCCCGCGACGATGGCGGCGACCGGCAAGGAGTACTGCATTGTCGAGGAGTTTCTGACCGGCACGGTGTTCGGCGTGGAGGCGATGGTGGAACAGGGAGCGCCCGCGTATTTTCTGCCGGTGGGGGATGAGCTGCATCGGAAGAACCCGTTTTTCCTGATGGGGCACTGGACGCCCTGCGTGGAGCTGCTGCCGTACGAGGCGAAGATCCGCGAGCAGATCGAGCGGGTGATCCGCACGTACGGCGTCGTCAACAGCCCGATGAATTTCGATATGATCCTTTCGGACGGGGAGATCTATGTGATCGAGGCGACGATGCGCGCCGGGGCGACCTGCCTTCCGGAGCTGGTGGGGCTGCATTTCGGCGTCGACTATTACGAGATGCTGATCCGGCTCTGCCTGGGGGAGCGCGTCAGCCCGTATTTTGGATGCCCGAGGGACGAGCGCGTCCCTGTGATCGTGAAACAGCTGGAGGCGGCGACCGCGGGGATCGTCGAAGAGGTGGTGCCCGGGACGGAGGTCGGCGGCGATCTGGTGGATCTCTCCTTTAATATCCAGAAGGGTGACGCCGTTCGTCCTATGGAGAGCGGCAGGGACCGGATCGGGCAGGTGATCGTCAAGGGCGATACGATGGAGAGCTGCGAGGCGCTGCTGGCGTCTGTGCTGGAAAGGATTCAGGTAAAGGTAAAAGATGGAGACTGAGAAGAAACGAAGGCTGCCGCTGATCTTTCTGCTGCTGCACGCCAGCCTGTTGTTCAGCTCCCTGAGCGGCGTGTGTTCCAAGCTGGCGGCGAACGAATATCTGCTGTCCGGGCGCTGGGTCGTCTTTTTCGGGCTGACGCTGCTCATCATGTTTCTGTACGCGATCGTGTGGCAGCAGATCCTGCGGCATCTGCCCCTGTCGGTGGCGTACGCGAACAAGCCGGTCGGGCTGATCTGGGCGATGGTCTGGGGTGCGCTTATTTTCAAGGAAAAGATCAGCTGGAACATGATCGTGGGCGCAGGGATTATATTTCTGGGAATCTGTGTTGTGGTGACGGCGGATGAATAGCGTGTGGCTGTATGTCGGGATTTATCTTTGCTCCGTGTTCGTGGCGTCCCTGTCGCAGATCCTGCTGAAGACGGCGGCAAACAAAAAATACCCGAACAAAATAAAAGAATATCTGAACCGGTATGTGCTCGCGGGCTACGCTCTGCTGTTCGGCTCGACGATCCTTACCATGCTGGCACTCAAGAAGGTACCGCTCTCCTGGTCGAATGTGATTGAGTCGACGGGATATTTTTTCGTGTTCATTATGGGGTACCTGATTCTCCATGAGCGTTTTTCCAGACAGAAGATCGTCGGGATCCTGATCATTTTTGCCGGGATCGCGGTGTTTATACTGTAAGAGAAGGGGACGGAATATGCTTTTGTCGATCGTGATTCCATGCTACAATTCCGCGGGGACGATCCGCAAGGTCGTCGAGATGAGCATGGAGGTAATCAGTCAAATCGAAGGAATGGAATGCGAGTTTGTGCTTGTCAACGATTTCTCGCGCGACGATACGCGCGACGCGATCTGGCAGCTCGCGAAGGACTATCCGAATGTGAAGGGCATCAGCCTTGCGAAGAATTTCGGGCAGCACAATGCGATCATGGCTGGGCTGCGCGAGACCTCCGGGGATTACATCATGGGAATGGACGACGACATGCAGACGCATCCGTCGCAGATTCCGGCGTTCCTCGCGAAGATGCGGGAGGGCTACGACGTCGTCTTCGGGATCTACCGGAAACGCAAATTCAATTTCGCAAAGAACCTGCTGAGCAAGGTTGCCTCGTTCATCATGTGGCACATGGTGGAGCGCCCGAAGGGGCTGGAGGCGAGCAATTACTGGTGCTGCAGCAGATATGTGCGGGACGAGCTCGTGAAGTACGACGGGTACAATCTGTACCTGCAGATCCTGTTCTACCGCACGACCGGGAATATCGCGAACATCGAGATCGAGCATTTTTCGCGGGAGGAAGGGACGTCGAACTACAATTTCGCGAAGTCCGTCAAGCTGTTTATGACGTTCATGAATTACACGGTGGTCCCGCTGCGCATGGCGACGATCCTGGGGACGCTGCTCTCGGCGACCGGCTTTATCGCGACGGTGGTCGTGTTTGTCCGGAAACTTCTCGACCCAGAGATCACGATCGGCTGGTCTTCGCTGATGTGTGTGATCATGCTGCTGTTCGGATTCGCGTTTCTGATCCTGGGCATCATAGGAGAGTACATCGGGAAACTGATCCTGAACATCAATAAGACGCCGCAGTATGTGATCCGGGAGAAGATCAACATAGAATGACAGCGGCGCGGCTGACAGGAGGAATACAGGTGGCTATCAGTCAGGACAAGATCAGAAATTTTTGTATCATCGCGCACATTGACCACGGCAAGTCGACGCTGGCGGACCGCATCATCGAGATGACGGGACTTTTGACGAGCCGGGAGATGCAGAACCAGGTGCTCGATAACATGGACCTGGAGCGCGAGCGCGGCATCACGATCAAGTCGCAGGCGGTGCGGCTGATCTACAAGGCGGACGACGGGGAGGAGTACATCTTCAACCTCATCGACACGCCGGGGCATGTGGATTTCAACTACGAGGTGTCCAGGAGTCTGGCGGCGTGCGACGGGGCAGTGCTCGTTGTGGACGCGGCGCAGGGCATCGAGGCGCAGACGCTCGCGAATGTCTACCTGGCGCTCGATCACGATCTGGACGTCATGCCGGTCATCAACAAGATCGACCTGCCGAGCGCGGATCCGGAGCGCGTAGTCCACGAGATCGAGGACGTCATCGGCATCGAGGCGGAGGACGCCCCGCGCATCTCAGCAAAGACCGGGCAGAACGTCGAGGAAGTGCTGCGCAAGATCGTCGAGAAGATCCCGGCGCCGACGGGCGACCCGGACGCGCCGCTGCAGGCGCTGATCTTCGACTCTGTGTACGACTCCTACAAGGGCGTGATCATCTTCGTGCGCATCATGCACGGCACGGTCCGGAAGGGCACGCCGATCCGCATGATGGCGACGGGCGCGCAGGCCGAGGTCGTCGAGGCGGGATATTTCGGCGCGGGACAGTTCATCCCCTGCGAGGAGCTGAGCGCGGGCATGGTCGGCTATCTGACCGCCAGCCTCAAGAACGTGAAGGACACGCGCGTCGGCGACACCGTGACGAACGCGGCGAACCCCTGCGCCGAGCCGCTGCCGGGCTACAAGAAGGTGAACCCGATGGTGTTCTGCGGCATGTATCCGGCGGACGGCGCGAAGTACCCGGATCTGCGGGACGCGCTGGAGAAGCTGCAGCTC